>NZ_JAJOHW010000187.1 GCF_021129195.1 Chromobacterium aquaticum
ACGGGTCCAGCACCGCGCCCAGCGCCGATTCGCCTATCCAGGCGGCCAGCGCGCGGCCGGTGGGCTGCAACAGCGCCTCGCGCGACAGGCCGCGCGCGTTGCCGATCAGGCTGAGCACCGCGCGCTCGCCCTGGAAGCCCACCACTTGGGCGCGGGCCACCACTTCGCGGTCCTGCCAGCTGCGGCGGATGTCGCACAGCTCGCCTATCGCTACCTCGGGCAGCGCGGCTTCCAGGATGGGGCCGGACAGGCGTTGCGGATAAGCCAGCCGGCGCAACAGGCGCGGCGCCCTCATCGCAGCAGCGACTCGCTGAAGCGCTCCAGCGCGTCGAAGTAGCCGTTCAAGGCCTCGGAGAAGCGCTTGCCGTCGGCCAGACAGTCCGGATGCACCATCGCCTTCAGTTCCAGGTAGCCGTCATTGGCGGCCAACTGCAGCTGGCCGCCGCGGGTGAAATGGCAGCCTTGCATCAGCTCGCGCAGCAGTTCGGCGGCGCGCTGGGCCAGCACCGCCTCGTTGTGCTCGGCCAGCCGCGACCACAGCCACACTTCGCCGTCCTGGGCGCTGACGTGGATGCTGGGCAGGTCGTGCAGATCCAGCGCGATGGTGGAATGGCTGTCCAAGTCGCCCAGCAGGGCGGGATCGCAGCCGCTCTCTTCCAGCGCGGCGCGGNNGCGCGATGCCCAGGCCGTCCAGGCCGAGCGCGAACAGGTCCATCAATTCGTCGGAAGCCGCCGGCTCCAGATTGAGGAAGGCGCCGGCCGAGGTCTGGCGTATGCCCTTGCGCACCATGTCCTCCACCTCGGCGGACATCATCACCGCGCGCAATTCGCCGCCGCTGGCGAACTTGTGGCAGATGTAGCGCGCCAGCGCGCCGCGCACGTGTTCCACCAGATTGATCACGTCCTTCTCGCGCGGCGCCCACAGCGCCAGCGCCTCCATCACCAGCTTCATATTGCGCACCGAGATGCGCTCGGCCAGCAGCCGCTGCAACACTTCGGCGATGCGCTGCACCGTGGCGTGGCGCAGCACTTCCTTGAGCAGATCCGGGTATTTGGCTTCCAGCTGGTCCAGCATGTGCTTGGTTTCCTGGACGCCGAAGTATTCGTTGACGTGGCGCGCCAGCAGCGCGGCCAGGCAGTGATAGAGCTCGTCCAGCGCCGGGCGCAGCTGGTAACCCAGCTTGGCCAGCTTGTCGCCGTCGGCCGGGCGCACCCAGGCGCACTGGCTGGCGCCCTGGGCGCTGAACACCGGCTGCACGCCCAGCGCGGCGGCCTCGTCGGAGTAATTGACCACTCGCAGCAGGTCGAAATGCAGTTCGAACTCGTCGGCGCGGATCTCGTTGATCAACACCGCCACCCGGTTATCGGCCAGGCCTTCGCCGTCGCGCAGCAGCATGTCCGGCAGCCGCACCCCGTAATCGATGAAGAACTGGCTGCGCAGGCGCTCGGCCAGTTGCGCCTGCTCCAGCGCCGCGCGGCGCGCCTTGGGCACCAGCAGGATCAAGGGCACGGTTTCCGCCGCCACCTTGTCCAGATTGCCGATCAGGCCCAGCGAGCTGTCCTTGCCGCCGGCCGCGGCCGCGCCGGAGCCTTCAGCCTTCGGCGCCTGGGCCGCGCCCGGCGCGCCCTTGCCGGCCATGCGGCGCTTGTAATAGAACAGCCCGGCCAAGGCCGCGGCCAGGATCAGGAACACGATCAGCGGGAAGCCGGGCAGCATGCCCACCGCCAGCGCCAGCACCGCGGTCACCACCAGCACGAACGGGTTGCCCAGCAACTGGCTCATGATGTTGCGGCCCATATTGTCGCTGTCGCCGTTGACGCGGGTGACGATGAAGCCGGCGCTGATGGCGATCAGCAGCGCCGGAATCTGCGCCACCAGGCCGTCGCCGATGGTGAGCATGGTGTAGGTGGACAGCGCGGTGGACAGGTCCATGCCATGCTGGGTCATGCCCACGGCGATGCCGCCGATGAAGTTGACGAAGATGATGATGATGCCGGCGATGGCGTCGCCCTTGATGAACTTCATCGCGCCGTCGAAGGAGCCGTAAAGCTGGCTTTCGCGCTCCAGCACGCTGCGGCGCTCGCGCGCGCCGTCGGCGTCGACGATGCCGGCCTTGAGGTCGGCGTCAATGCTCATCTGCTTGCCGGGCATGCCGTCCAGCGAGAAGCGCGCCGCCACCTCGGCCACCCGTTCCGAACCCTTGGTGATCACGATGAACTGCACCACGGTGACGATGGAGAACACCACGAAGCCCACCGCCAGGCTGTCGCCGATCACGAACTGGCCGAAGGTGTTGATGATCTCGCCGGCGTCGGCCTCGATCAGGATCAGGCGGCTGGTGCTGATGGACAGCGCCAGCCGGAACAGGGTGGTGATCAGCAGCACCGAGGGAAAGGTGGAGAAGCTGAGGATGCGGTCGATGTAGAACGAGCCCATGAACACCAGCACGGCGATCACGATGTTGAGGCCGATCAGGAAGTCCACCAGATAGGTGGGCAGCGGGATGATCAGCATCGCGATGATCATCACCATCAACAGCAGGATCAGCAATTCCGGACGCGAGCGCGCGCCGTTGAGCAGGGAGTTAAACACCGTTAGTCATCCAAAGCGATTCGATAATCTGACAGCGGGCCGCGGCCCGCCGAGAAAAACAGCCAGGCAAGGCGGGGCGCGTCCCCTCGCCTTGCCTGGCGGCTCTTCCTTACTCCGCGCCGCCGCCCTCGGCCTCGCGCCGGCGCTCGGCCAGCTCGTGGCGGTAGGCGATGGCGGCCAGGCGGCGGAACTCCTCCTGCAAGGCGTCCAGCCAGCGTTCGTCGACGAACAACTGCGGCGGCAGCGCCTTGCAGGCCTGGAACAAGGCCTGCAGCAGCGAGGAATGCTCGCTGTGGCGGCTGAGCAGCGCGGTGTCGCCCACGGTTTCCGCCAACAGGCCGTCCAGTTGCTGCGGCTGTTGCAGCAGCGACAGCATGAACAGCAGCCAGTCCGCCTCATTGGGGTTGAACGCGCACACCAGCGGGTTGGCCAGCATGCGGCCTACGAAGAGCGCGTCGGCCGAGCGCAGCAGCTTGAGCTGGCCCAGCCGGCCCAGCAGATTGCCGAACTCCAGCCGCGAACAGCTGGCGTCCAGCGAGTCGATGTCGGCCAGCAACGCGCCCTCGATGAAATCCAGCACCACCGCCCGGCGCTGGTAACCGTAGCTGCCCACCCAGTCGGCGTAGATCTCCGCTTCCGCCGCCTCGCTCTCCAGGAATTGGCGATAACTGGCGCGCAGCAGGCCGGGGCTCAGCGACAGCGCCTTGCCGAACAGCCGCGCCTTGAGCGCGCAATTGATGCCGGCCTTCAGGGGCTTGGGCTCGGCCTGCTCTTCCACCTGCTTGAGCAGCGCCTGCAAGCGCTTGCGCACCACCTCGTCCAGCTGGCGGCGGCGCAATAGCTCGCGCAGCACCAGCACCAGATCGCTGTCGTCCGGGAACAAGGAACGCGCCTGGCGCAGCAGCTCCTCGGCGCTGACGCCGTGGGACTTGGCCACGTGCACGATTTGCTGCGCCTTGGGCTGGGCTTCCTCGTCCAGCACCCGTTCGAAGCTGTCGGCCAGATGGCCCAGCTTCTTGTCGTAATCGCGGCGGTTGCGGAACTGGGTCAGCGCCACCGACATTTCATCGGTGGACTGGGCGAAGCGCTGCACCTCGGCCGCCGGGCTGGCGTCCTCCAGCTGCTGCGCGTCGGCCTGCTGGGCCTCGCCCTGGCGCTGGGCGTCGCGCTGGGCGTCCAGCTTGGCCTGGTGCTTGGGCGAGCGCACGCCGAAGACCGGCGGCGGACGGCTGCTAATGTCCACGCGCCGCTTCCTTGGCCGCGCCGTCGGCGCGCTGCTCGCGGTCCAGGTAATCGCGCACCCATTGCTGCAGCGGGTCGCTGTCTATGCCGCCCTGCTTGGCCACCGCCGCCGCCAGATCGCTGGCGTCCGGCGTCAGCGGATCGTCGATCTCGCGCGGCTGGATCAGGAACACGCGCACGGTATTGCTCTGGTTCTGGCTGCGGTAGCGGAACAGGCCGCCCACCAGCGGCAGGCTGCCCAAGAACGGCACCTTGTTGTTCTGCTCGATATTGGCGTCGCGGGTATAGCCGCCTATCAGCAGGCTCTTGCCCTGCGGCACCCGCGCCACGGTGCTGATGCGGGTGCGGCCCACCTCGGGCAGCGCGTCCTGCGGGTCCTTGTCGTAATCCGGGCTCTTGGCCTCGCGGCCGTCTTCGATGTTCAGCGACATCTCGATCTGGCCGTCGGCGGAAAAGCGCGGCAGCACGCTGACCAGGGTGCCGTAGGTCACGTGCTGCAGGCTGGAATTGCGCTCGCCCACCAGCTTGGCGTAGAAGGTGCGGTTGTTGTCGAAGATGGCCGGCACGTTTTCCTGGGTCAGCACCACCGGGCGCGACACCACATTGGCCTTGTTCTTCTGCGACAGCGCCATCACCGAGGCGATGAAGCGGGTGCCGTCCAGGGTGCTGAGGGAGGAGGTCTGGTTCAGCGTCACGCCCAGCTTGTTGCCCACGGTGGCGCTACCGCTCCAGTTGATGCCCAGCTGGTCCAGGTCGCCCTTGTCCAGGTCTATGATCCACAGCGACAGCTCGACGTGGCGCTTGGCCACGTCCAGCGCCTGCGCCAGGTTCTCGATGAAGCGCACTTGTTCGGTGGTGCCCTTGACCAGCAGGCTATTGGTGTCCGGGTAGGCGATCACCTTGATGTCGCCGGCCGCCGTGTCCTGCTTCAGCGCCTCCGGCAGGCTGAGGCCCGCGTGGTAGGCCGGCGCCTTGAGCTCGCCGCCGGCGGGAAAGTCCGGCATCGCCGGGATATCGCTACCCCGCGCCGGCGGCCGCGCCGGATTGGCGCCGGCGGACTGCAAGGGCTTGTCCTCGCCCTGCAGCAGTTTCTCAATCACCGTGGCCATGCCGGGGATGACGATTTTCTGATCGCGCAGCTCATAGCTGCGGTCGCTGACAAAGGTATTGTTGAGCCGCACCACGCCTATCTTCTGCCGGCCCAGCTCGATGCCGTCGCTCTGCTTGTCCATGAAGCCGGCGGCGTTGACCACCAGATCGACGAACACCGGCGGGCCGGACACGTAGAACGTGCCGCTGCGGTTGTCGCCGCGCAGCGGATAACGCTTGTCGTAAAGGCCGGACTTGCGCAGGAAGTCGTTGAAGGCGGAGAGCGAGACATTGCGCAGCGACACCACCGCGTTGCGGGTTTCGCTGGCGTCGTAGACATAGATGGCCTGGCCGTCGTGATACCAGATCAGGCCCAGCTGCTGGGTCATCTTGTCCAGCAGCGCCTGCGGATTGGCCAGGTCGAAATCGCCGCTGATCTGCTTGCGCGCCGCCTGCTTGCTGACAATCACCGGCTTTTTCAGCCGCGAGGAAATCGCGTCGAAGAAAGAGCGCAGGCCTTCCTTCTTGGCGACATAGCCGGCGTCGGCGGCGCGCGCCGGCTCCGGCGCGGCGGCGGCCGGCA
>NZ_JAJOHW010000188.1 GCF_021129195.1 Chromobacterium aquaticum
GGTAAGCTGATTTTATAGGGCCGCTTCGGCTACTAGCTCAGCTAAAGGTATCAATAACTCTTTAGCAAGTAGGGGGGGGCAAGCCACAAGGCTTGCCCACGCGGTAGCTTGGCAACACTACCTTTAGGCCGCGCCGTAACTTATAAGCCCAAGCCTCACCAAAAGCCCCTCAAGCTGAAGTGTCCTGACAAGAGCGGACAGCTCCGTTTCAAGCGACCTTGGCTGAATCCCAATACCTCCGGGTAAATTCAGCCGGGGCCAAATTGCCAAGCCGCGAATGACGGCGTTGGCGGTTATAGAAGATTTCGATGTACTCCCTGATCGACGCTTCGGCTTCCGCCCGCGTTGCGTAGCGGCGATGGTGGACGAGCTCGTTCTTCAAGGTTCCCCAGAAGCTCTCTATCGGCGCGTTGTCGAAACAGTTCCCCTTGCGTGACATCGAGCTCTGCATATGAAACTGCGTCAGCAAATCGCCATAAGCCCTGGCGCAGTATTGGCTGCCTCGGTCAGTATGGTGGATCAAGCCGGCCGGTGGTCGATGGTGCCGAACGGCCCGAAACAGCGCCTTGCTGACCAGCTCAGTCGTCATCCGCGCGCCCATCGCATAGCCAACGATCTCACAGCTGAACACATCCTTCAGCCCGGCCAGGTACAACCAGCCCTCGTCCGTCGGGATATACGTGATATCGCCCGTCCAGACCTGATTCGGGCGGGTCGGCTTGAACACTTGACCCAGCACGTTCTCCGCGATCGGCAGACTATGCGCCGAATGGGTCGTCGCCTTGAACTTGCGCTTCTGCCGGCATCGGATGTCCATCTGGCGTCGCAAACGGTCGATGCGGTCGCGCCCCGCCTCAAAGCCCATTGCCGCCAGTGCTGGCTGCAAACGGCGTGCGCCATAGGTTTCTCGCGTCTTGGCATGCGCCGCCCGGATCGCCAGTTTCAGGCGCTCGTCCTCCTGTTCTCGCTTTGAGGGAGGGCGTCCACGCCAGTCATAGTACCCGGCACGGGATACAGCCAGAACCCGGCAGGCCAGCGCTACTGGGAATAGCTTGTGGTGCTCCTCTATCCACGCGTACCGGGCAGTGATGCCTGAGCAAAGTACGCGGCAGCTTTTTTTATGACGTCTCGCTCCAGGCGAGCTTCTGCCAACTCTTTGCGCAGCTTGGCATTCTCAGCTTCCAGCTCCGAGACGCTGCGCGCGCCCGGTGCGGGTTGATCGCCACCAGACTTCGCCGCTACCACCCAATTAGCCAATGTACCCTTGGGGATACCTAGCCGCCTGGCCGCCCCTTCAAGGCGGAGCCCTTGCTCAAGTACCAGTTTTACCGCTTCAGAACGGAACTCTATTGGATATGTCTTTCTGGTCTTCATTTCACACTCCCGACTGTCAATGGTAACAATCGGAACTGTCCGCTGGAATCAGGCTACCTCA
>NZ_JAJOHW010000189.1 GCF_021129195.1 Chromobacterium aquaticum
CTGGCTGCGCGCGCAGCCAGGGCCGGGTGGTGCCGAATACGGCGCGGTTGGCGTCGTTGACTATCATCTCGGCGATGGTGTGCTCGCGGCCGGTGTGCACGGTGGCGACCAGGCCAGGCCCCGCCGCCGCCGGCAGCGCCGGCGTCTTCGCTTCCTGGCGATTGGCCTCGCTGGGTTCTTGCAGAATCATGTGGGCATAGCCACGGTCCAGGCCCAGGCTGTTGACCGCCGCCAGCCGCAGGCCGTCGGCCGGCGCCGGCCAAGCGGCGTCGGTCTTGGCCGCGCCGAAGGCGGCGCGCAAGGCGTCTGCCGGATAGGCGGCCAGCGCCGCCGCCGCCGGCAGTTGCCGGTGATGCAGGCACAACGCGGCCTTGATCACGCTGACAATGCCCTGGGCCGAGGCCAGCTGGCCGTAGTTGGCGGCCACCGAGCCGGCGGCGACGCGGCTGTCGCGGTAAACCCGGGTCAGGCCGTCCAGTTCCACCAGATTGTCGCTGGCCAGCGCGCCGCCGCTCAGTTCCAGATAGCCCACCGCAGCCGGATCGGCGCCGGCCTGGCGCAAGGCCGCCGCCGCCGAGCGCGCCACCGCGTCGGCCACCGGCTGGAACTCGGTGCTGTCGCCGCAGGCATGGCCGATGGCCAGGCCGCGCATCACCGCGTAGATACGGTCCTTGGCTTCCAGCGCCGCCTGCTCGCGCTTGAGCACCACCACGCCGCCGCCCTCGCCCACCGGCACTTCGGCATGACCGGCGCCGCGACGCGGCGCCCACAACACGTTTTCCAGACCGCCGGCGAAACTGCCGCCGGCGACGATCACCGCGTCCACCAATTGCTCGGACAACATGAATTGCGCCAGCTCTATCGCCTTGAAGGCGGCGTTTTCATGCGCGCACAGCGAGAAGGCCGGGCCGTCCAGCTTCAGGTGGGCGGCGATGCGGCTGGCCACCACATTGCCGATGCCGCCGGTGATGCCTTCCGGATACGGTTCCGGGAACAGGCTGTCCTTGACGATGGTTTCCAGCACCGCGGTCTGCGCCTCGCTCAGCGAGATGCCGCTGTGCGCCAGGCTGTCGCGCACCTGCCAGGCCATCTCGTTGCGCGCCTGATAGCGCGAGCAGCTGTAGTCGACATCGCCGGCGACGATGACGGCGATATTGCGCTTGTGGCCATCCAGCTGGTAGCCGGCGTCGTGGAAGGCGCGTTCGGCGATGGGCATCAGGAACAGATGCGACAGCAGATGGCTGCCCACCACCTTGGGCGGCAGCTTGAAGCGCTTGCAGTCGAAGTCGAACTGCTCGATATAGGCGCCGGCCGGCGCCTGGCGGTAGCCGCGCGCGCCCAACACATCGACGCGCTGCTCCAGGCCCAGCCAGCGGGTGCGCGGCAGCGGGCGGAAGTGGCTGCGGCCCTCGGCCACCGTCCGCAACAGGGCGTCCGGGGTTTCGGTGTCGGCCAGCGCCACGCCCACGCCGATGATGGCCAGGCTCTGCTGCTCAGCCGGCAGTTGCGGCCAGGCGGTCACCGGCGTGTCAGCTCGGTGTTCGCGCAGCACCATGTGGCCGTTGACGCCGCCGAAGCCGAAGGCATTGATGCCGGCGCGCTTGGCCTGGCCGCGCTGCGGCCACGGCGTGGTGTCGCGCACCACGTGGCTGATGTCCAGCTGACCATTGGGGGTGCTGACCATGTCTTCCACGTTCAGCGTCGGCGGAATCACGCCGCTGCGCATCGCCAGCAGCACCTTGAGGATGCTGGCCATGCCGGAAGCGGTCAGCATGTGGCCGATATTGCCCTTGTTGGCGCCGATCAGCGGCCGCTGCGCCTGGTCGGCGAAGAAGGTCTCCACCGAGCCCAGCTCCACCTGGTCGCCCACCGGGGTGCCGGTGGCGTGGCATTCCAGATAGTCGATGTTCTTGTCCACGCCGTCGTAGGCGCGCTTCAGCGACAGCAGCTGGCCGTTGAGGTCGGGCACCAGGATATGCTTGGCGCCGCCGTCGTTGGACAGGCCTATGGATTCGATCACGCCGTAGATGCGGTCCTTGTCGCGCACCGCGTCGGCGTAGCGCTTGAGCGCGATCACGCTGGCGCCCTCGCCGGCCTTCAGGCCCTGGGAATTGCGGTCGAACGGCACCGACTGGCCGTCGGCCGGGAAGGCCTGCAGCACGTTGAAGCCGTGATCGATGTAGATATGGTCGGCGTGGCAGACCGCGCCGGCCAGCATCAGGTCGGCCTTGCCGCTCTGCAGGTAATAGCTGGCCACGCGGATGGCGTACAAGGCCGAGGCGCAAGCCGCGTCCAGCGCGAAGCTGGGACCGGCCAGGCCCAGCGCCTGGGCCGCCAGCGTGGCGTTTTGGCTGCCGGTCATCAGATTGAGATCGGACAAGCCTTCCGCCTGCCAGGGCTGACGGAAATGGAAATCCTCGCGTTGCAGCAGTTCCTGGACATAGGGCTCCAGGATGCCTTGGTAGAAGCCATTGAGCAGCTTCTTGCCGGCATGGGTGGGCATGCCGATATTGCCGATGATCAGGCCGCAGCGGGCCAGCGCCTCGGCGCTGTGGGCGGCGCCCTGGCCAGCGTCGATCAAAGCCTGTTCCGCCGCGTACAGCGTCCACTGAAACAAGGGGTCCAGCGCCTCCAGCTGAGCGGCCGGCAGGCGGTAGCGGCCGGCGTCCAGCTTGAAGCCGCGCACATGGCCGTTCTTGTTGTAGGCGATCTTGTCGGCGGTGCCCGGCACCGGATGGCGATACAGCGCCGGGTCCACGCCCAGCTCTTCCCGGCTCAATTCCGAGGTGCAATCCTGCCGCTCCAGCAGCTTGCGCCAGTACTGTTCTGGCGTTTCGGCGCCTGGAAACAGGCAGCCTAATCCGATAATGGCGATTTCTTCCATAGTGCATCCATGTCTTGGATCTGTTGACGTTTGCATTCCCCCGCGAAAAACAAACGTCAACAGATCCTGAAAGTAGAGCCAACATTCCCAAACCTTGGGCGCAACCGTCCCCCTCCGCCGCCGGCCGCTATTGAGGCGGCGGGCGGCGGCGCGGGATCAGGATTGAACCGGCGCGGGCCGATTTCGAGCGCGGCGGCGGCAAGGCGAACCCTCCGCCACCACGACTCGGCTGTATTGCCGGAACGCGTCGCCGCGCTCCGGACCGGCGGCGCCCACGGGCGCCGCCGTGCTCGCGTCACACCGCCACGCTGGCCTCCGGGTCGCACATCAACTGCCGCAGCTTCTTCGACACGGTGAACTGCAAGCCGGACAGCTTGCTGTACACCTTGCCGTCGGCGCCGTGGACGGTGACGTCGGCCAGCAGAGTGGTCGCGGTTTGCGCCATGACCGCCATGCTCAGATAGAAGGCCTGGTCGAAAGCCAGCGGCGCGTACTGCCGCCACTCGGCGATCTGCAGCGGCAGCCCGGCCTTGTCCGACTGCGACATCAGCCAGATCAGCGGCGTTTGCAAGGCCACGTCCGCCAGGTAGGGGTTGAAGGAGTTCACCGGGAACTGCCCCTGCCCGGCCATGGCGCTCAGCCGCCCGCCGGCTTGCAGACCCTGACCGTCGAGACGGAACAAGGACTGCACGCCACGGAAGGCCGGGCCATGGAACAGCCAGGCGCCGTCGCGCATGTCGCCATACAGCGGCGCATGCTCCAGCGGCGCGCCCGCCGGCGCCTGCGGACCGTCCAGCGGCGCTTCCGCCGCCAGCCGGCTCATGGTCACCCGCGCCTGGTAACGGTTCAGCGCGGCCCCGTCCACCTGGTTGAAGATGCTCACTTCCAGCGTGTGGCGGTCGCCGTTGCCGCCGGCTTCGGCCACCGGCCGCAGTTCGGCGATGAAGCGCCGCTGCTCGCCAGCGTCGAACACCACGCCCTTGAGCACGCGGAAGTCCGCCAGCGTCTCCAGCCGGTAGCCGGGTAGCAGGTCTTCGCA
The DNA here is from genome assembly GCF_021129195.1 of Chromobacterium aquaticum. GTDB lineage: Bacteria > Pseudomonadota > Gammaproteobacteria > Burkholderiales > Chromobacteriaceae > Chromobacterium > Chromobacterium aquaticum. The sequence continues at coordinate 3,924 of NZ_JAJOHW010000189.1, forward strand.
CAGCTGCACCATCCAGCCGGCCGCGGCGGTGGCCGGCAGCACCGGCTGCCCGCCCACCACGTGGTCGGCCAGGAAGCCGTTGACGGCCGGGTCCAGCTCGCGCTCCACCCGGGTCAGCGCCGGCAGGGTCTTCTGCTTGCGCCCCACCTTGTAGCTGCCGCCGCCGACGATCACCTGCGGCACCAGGCCGGCGGCGAACTCATCGACGAAGAACTGCGCGCCGATAGCGGTGGGGATGATGGCCAGGCCGCGGTCGGCATAGGCCTTCTTCAGCACATCGTTGACCATGCCGCTGTCCCACGGACCCCAGTTGATGCTGCGTACCTGCTGTTTCGGGTACAGGGTCTGGTACAGATAGGCGAACTTGTTCAGCGCGTCGTTGGCCATCGCGTAATCGGTCTGGCCGGCGTTGCCGAAGAAGCCCGACACCGAGGAGAACAGCACCAGGTGACGCAAACCGTCCGGCTTGACCGCCGCCAGCAGGTTCTCCAGCCCTTTCACCTTGGTGTGGAACACCGAGCGGAAATCGGCCGGGGTCTTTTTCTCGATGCGCTTGTCCGCCAGGTTGCCGGCGCCGTGGATGATGCCGCGGATGGTCCCCAGCTGACGCTGCGCCTCCGCCGCCGCCCGCGCCACGTCCTTGGCGTCGCCGATGTCGCAAGCCAGATAGATGGCCTGGCCGCCGGCCTGCTCGATGCTGGCGATGGTGGCGCGCACCTCGGCCAGTTGCAGCAGCTCCTTGAGCAAGGCATCCACCTTGACCGGGGTCACCGTCTCGCCCTGCTGTTGCAGGTGGCGGATGGCGCGCGCCTTGAGTTCGGCCACTTCGCCGCCGCCCTCCGCCCATTCCGGCAGCGGCGCGTCGATGCGGGTGCGGCCCAGCAGCGCGAAGCGCGCCGGATAACGCTTGGCCAGCGCGATCACGCACTCGGCGGTGATGCCGCGCGCGCCGCCGGTGACCAGGAACACGGTCTTGGCGTCGATGCCGGCCACGGCCTGCGGGTCGGTCGGCGCCGCCTCGAAGCCCAGCGTCATCCGCTCGCCCTTGGCGCCGCGGCCCACTTCGGCCACGTCGGACTGCACGTCGCGCAGCTCTTCCAGCAGCATCGCGGCGATGGCGTTCCTGCCGCACTTGGGATCGAAATCCACGCTGCGGCAGAACACGTCTTCCCACTCGATGTTCAAGGCCTTGCACAGGCCGCTGACGCTGGCCGCGGCCACCGGGAAGGCGGCGCGCCGGGCGGTGCCCAGCTCGCCGTCCAACTGGCTGGCCACGAAGAAGCAGGCGCGACCGGGGCCGGGCTGCGCCAGCGAGGGCTGCAGCAGCTTGGCCAGCAGGAACAAGGCCTGCGCGGTGTCGTACTCGGTCGCGGCGAAGGCGTTGGCCAGCGATTTGACGTTGCCGGCCGGCGCTTGCAGGTGGATGAAACCGCCCACCTGGCCTTCGGCCACCGCGATGCGCGACAGCACGTCTTCCAGCGCCAGCTCGTCGGCGCGTTCCAGCACGTAGTCGTTGACGTGCTTGATCGCCTTGCGCTGGCCCTTGGCCTGCTGCCACTTGAACACCAGCCGCGCCACCTGCTGGCCGTGGGCCAGCAGCTGTTTGGCCACTTCTTCGCTTAAACCCTTGCCGTCGTCGGTCAGCAGCCAGAGCCGGCCGGCGGCCAGCTCCAGCAGGTCCGGCTTGGGCAAAGCTTGTTTCCGCGCCTGAAAACGATGGATGGACGCGGTTACCGTATGGGCATCACTTACAGGGGATTGCTGAGCGAGGGCAGATGCCGTCTCCCGGGGCTCAGCTAGGGATTTTTTTGCTGCGGAGTCCTCCACGGCAACGTCGGACACCAGCTTCTTGGTGGACGACACCACGCCCAACTGACGCAAGGGCTTGGCCTCCGCCGCCGGGGTTTCGTGCAAGGCGGGTTCGCTGGAGACCGGGGCCGGCGCGGCCTCCGGAGCCGGAGCGGCTTCCGCGGCCGGAGCGGCTGCGCCGCCCTGCTTCAGCTCGGTCAGCAGTTCGGAGATGGTCTGCTTGAAGAAGCCGCCCATCTTGCGGATGTTGCTGAAGGCGTCGATGTCGAAGGTTTCCATGTCCTTCTGTTTTTCCATGTCCTGGAAGTGCGGCACTTCGGCGGACAGTTGGTCGAACATGGCGCCGAAGATTTCCAGACGCTTGATCGAGTCGATGCCCAGATCGGCTTCCAGATCCATTTCTTCATTGATCATGTCGGCCGGGTAGCCAGTGCGGTCGCTGACGATGGCGATCAGTTGCTTGATCAGGTCGGCCTCGGTCAGGGCTTCGAAGCGCTGGATCAGCGCTTGGTCTGCTGCGCTGATCGCGGTGGCGGCCGGCGCGGCGACAACCGGAGCGGGCGCGGCCACCGGGGCCGGCGCCGGGG
>NZ_JAJOHW010000190.1 GCF_021129195.1 Chromobacterium aquaticum
GGGCCAGGCCGCCTGGCGCTCCGCGCCGGGCAGGTATTGGCTGTAGCTGATCCGCCATTGCGCCAGCTGGGCGGCGTCCGGCGCCTCGCCGTCGCTGTCCGGCTGCGGTGGTTTGGCCGGGCGGATAGAGAGGGCGAGCAGCAGCGGCTGCGCGGTCTGGCCGGCGAGTTCGGCCGCGCTCTGTTTCCCGCCGTCGCGGTCCAGCGCGTAGAGTGCGCCGCGCGCGTCGCGCGCCCATACTCGGGCGGCGGCGCTGGCGGCGGGATAGTGCTTGTCCTGTTGCAATTGCAGCCAGCGGCTGGCTTCGGCCACGCTGGGCAGCCGCCAGTTGTCCTGCTGGCACAAGCGCTGCTGTTGCAGCGCGGCCAGCGCCGGATTGAGGCTGGCGGTGCCGGCCGGCTGCGGCCGGGCCTGCCACAGGATGATGTCGCGCCAGCTGTCCGGGTGCTGGTTGTCGTCGACGCAAGCGGCCTGGGCCGACGTGGCCAGTTGTCCATCGGCGCTGACCGGGATGTAGGCCGGTTGCGGCGGCGGATTGTCTTCCGGGTTGGGGTCGTCGGCCAGCTTGGGGCCGCGCACCAGGCGCAGCCGCGCCGGCTGGCCCAGGCTGAGACTGACGCTGGACAGGGTGCGGTGGGTATCGTCGAAGGCCACCGCCAACGCGCCTTCGCCACGACGGCTGGTGGCGGTCCAGTAGAAGGCGGCTTCGGCGTCCGGGAAGGCATGGCGGTCCATCGCCGGCTGACCGCGCGCGCGGTCGTACTGGCTCCAGTCCAGCAAGGTTTTCAGTTCGCGCTCGGTGGGCAGCCGCCAGCCGCGTTCTTCGGCGATGTCTTCTTCGCTGTCTTCGAAACCGCAGAGTTTTTGCTTGGTCACGGCTTCGGTGTAGGTGACGGCCAGGCAGTCTTCCTGGCCGGGCTCGCATTGGGCCGGGCGTTCCGGATTGCGGCTGGCGCTGGCGTAATAACTGTGGAATTGGCTGCGCAGGCCCTGCACGGACTTCACTTCCCAGATCAGACCGGTCTGCTTGTCCCGCACGCAGCCGGCGCGTTCGCCGGCATCAGCCAAGGGCGCGCCGTCGGTTGCGGCCAGCGCGGTGAAACGCGGGCCGGGCGGCTGTTCGCGCAGCGCGGCCAGGCTCAGGCGGAAGTGGCTGGCGGCGTAGTCGGCGGCCACCACGCTACGGGCGATGCCGGCCTGGTCGAGCAGGGTTTGCAGCTCGCCGGCCTGGGCCAGGCTTTGGCTGCGGCTGAAGCGGGCGGCGGTGTCGGCGCTGATCTGGATGCCGTTGTTGGGATTGTCGTCTTCGTCCAGCGTCAGCAGCAGTTGCACCTGGCGCAGCACGGCCGGGTCCGCCGGGTTCTGGCTGCCGGCCAGTTGCAACGGGGTGAGCTGGGCTGCGCCCAGGCCGCGGCCCAGTTCCAGCTTGCCGATGCGGAAGACGACGGTTTCGCCGTCCAGGTAGCGGAATTCGCCATTGGCGGTGGTTTTACCGGCGTGGCTGCCGCTGTCGTAGTCCAGGCCCGCCACCGGGCTGTCGACGAAGACGCCGGTGCGTACCGGCTGGGCGGCGGGGCCGCCGGAGCAGGCGGCCACTGCCAGGCTGCCTGCCAGAATGAGGGGGAGCAAGGGGCGCGAGTGCATTTTTGTAATTAATAATCATTTTTATTTAAAGACAGCGGATTATGCGTTTGTAAAGTTGTTCGTACAAGAAGCATGTCGGGGATAGGCAAGCCGGGGTCGCGCCTGGTTCAAGCGCGCCCATGGAGGGATGGTTTTGTGATTCCGGATGAGGGTTGTGGACCGCGCCGTTCTCGGCGCGGCATCAGGGGAATAGTGAGGCGCCGATGATCAGAGCGGACGGCCGGCCGCGCGCAAGGTGGATGGGCTGTCGGAACGGACCGCGACGTAGCCCGGCGAGGATTTGGCACCGCCATGCGGCAATGGCTCGTCGGCCAGTTTGGGGCCACGCACCAGACGCACCCTTGCCGCTTGGCCGTGGCCCAGGCTGAGACTGCCCAAGCTGCGGTGAGTGTCATCGAAAGCCACTGCCACCGTGCTCTCCTCGGAATGGCTGGTGCCGGTCCAGTAGAAGGTGGCCGCCGCATCCGGAAACGCATAGCGATCCAGAGCCGGCAGACCTTGGGCTTTATCGCGCTGGCTCCAGTCCAGCAGCGTCTTCAGCTCCCGCTCGGAGGGCAAGCGCCAACCGCGATCGCCGCCCGCGGTCTCATCGTCGAAACCGCACAGCTTCTGTTGCCGGACCGCCTGGACATAGCTGGCAAGCAGGCAATCCGTCTGGCCAGCATCGCATTGGGCAGGCGGCTGCGGATTGTCGCCGGCGCTGACGTAGTAGCTGTGGAACTGGCTGCGCAGGCCTTGCTCGGCCTTCACTTCCCAGATCAAACCGGTTTGCCTGTCCTGCACGCAGCCGGCGCGTTGCGTGGAGCCATGCAGCGGCGTGCCGTCGGCTTCGGCCATGGGGGTGAAACGCGGAGCGGGCGGGTGCGCGCGCAAGGCGGCCAGGCTGAGCCGGAAATGGTTGGCGGCGCGATCCGCGCTGACCAGGCGGCGGGCGATGCCGGCCTGATCGAGCAGGGTTTTCAGCTCACCAGCCTGCTCCAGACTCTGGCTACGCGAGAAGCGGGCGGCGGTTTCCGCCGCGATCTGGATGCCATTGTCGGGATTGCCGTCTTCATCCAGCGTCAGCAACAGCTGCACCTGGCGCAGCGCCTTGGGTTCGGCCGGGTCCTGGCTGCCGACCAGTTGCAACGGGGTGAGCTGGGCCGCGCCCAGGCTGCGGCCCAGTTCCAGCTTGCCGATGCGGAAGACAACCGTTTCGCCGTCCAGGTAGTGGAACTCGCCATTGGCGGTGGTTTTGCCGGCATGGCTGCCGCTGTCGTAGTCCAGGCCCGCCACCGGGCTGTCGACAAACACGCCAGTGCGTACCGGCTGAGCGGCGGGGCCGCCGGAACAGGCGGCGAGCACCAGACAGGCTGCCACCGCAAGGAAAAACGGGAAATACCTATTCATTCTTACAGCAAAATATCATTTTTAGGACGAGTGATTATGCGTTTGTAGATTAATCCGCACAAGGAAAATGTCGGAAACAAGCAAGCCAAGGTCGCGATCAGGCCCGGCTATCAGGCAATCTCCACACTGCTCACACCGCGGCAACAGCATCCCTTGCTTGATGGCTCAGCAGCTGAACTTATCATTCTTATCAATTATTCGAATGATATTCCAATAATCACATCAATATACTAATAAGCAATCTCCGCCGCGCCGCGGCCGGGAAACCAAGCAATGGGAGATTGCGATGCATAGCGTTTCACTCGCGGCCGTCGGCGCCGCGCTGCTGCTGGCGACCATGCCGGCGCTGGCGACGGAGCCGGCACTGGCTCTGGCGCAAAAGAACAACTGCCTGTCCTGTCACGCGGTGGACCACAAGCTGGTGGGGCCGTCCTATCGCGAGGTAGCCAAGAAATACGCCGGTCAGGCCGGGGCCTCCCAGTTATTACAGGCCAAGATCAAGGCCGGCGGCGGCGGCATCTGGGGACCGGTGCCGATGCCGCCCAATCCGCAGGTGTCGGACCTGGAGTTGCGCCAGATCGTCGCCTGGCTGCTGAAGCAATAAGCCCGTCTTCATCTTGCCGTTCACCGCCTCCCACACCGCAAGTGCCTGCGCGTCGGAGATGGAGGCACAGTGAGCATGGCCACGAAATGCCAATGTGCTATCTATAAATTTCGCATTCTCAGCCGCTTGCGCCTTGTCCCGCCCAAGTGCGCGGGGCGTTGAACAGCTTCTTAATGGAGGCAGACATGCAATCCGATGACTTTGATCTACGCCGCCGCGCGGTGCTGAAAGGCGGGCTGGCCGCCATGGCTTTGCTGGGCCTGTCCGGCCGCTCGCTGGCGGCGAACTGGCTGGATCAGGGCTTTGCCAACGGCTGGCGCGAACGGGTGCCGTATCCGCAGAAAATGCCGCTGCTGCGCATCACCACGCGGCCAGTGCATCTGGAAACGCCGTTCAGCCAGTTCGACCAGGGCCTGATCACGCCCAATGAGGCGGTGTTCGTGCGCTACCACTTGTCCGGCCAGCCGCTGGACATCGACGAGGCCGCGCACCGGCTGGTGATCAAGGGCAGGGTGCGGCGGCCCTTGTCGCTGAGCGTGGCGGAGCTGCGCCGCCGTTTTGAAACCGTGCGTCAGACCGTGGTGCTGCAATGCGCCGGCAACGGCCGCGGGCTGATGCAGCCGCGCGTGCCGGGCGCGCAGTTGGGCAATGGCTCGATGGCCTGCGTGGAAGTGACCGGCGTGCGGCTGCGCGATGTGCTGCAAGCGGCAGGTCCGCTCCCAGACGCGATGCAGATCGCTTACCGCGGCACCGATCAGCCGGCCTTGGAGGCGACGCCGGCCTTCATCCGCTCGCTGGACCTGGCGGACGCCCTGAACCCGGAGGTGCTGATTGCCTGGGAAATGAACGGCCAAGCCTTGCCGGTGCTGAACGGTTTCCCCATCCGTCTGGTGGTGCCGGGCTTTTATGCGCCGTACTGGATGAAGCATTTGTCGGAGATCGAGGTGATCGATCATGTATTCGACGGCTGGTTCGCCAGCCAGGCCTATGTGGTGCCGGACACGCCGGACAACGGCGTCGCGCCAGGCAGTCCGCCCGGCAAGACGGTGCGCTTGAAGCGGCTGAAGGTGCGCAGCTTCATCACCAATCTGGAAAGCGGCCAGCGCGTGACGGCGCCGGACGGCCAACTGACGCTGCGCGGCATCGCCTTCGACGGCGGCAGCGGCATCGGCGGCGTGGAGGTATCGGCCGACGGCGGCCGCAGTTGGCAGCCGGCGCGGTTGGACCAGGCCGCCAGCCGTTTCGCCTTTCACCCATGGCGGCTGACGCTGCGAGACGTGCGGCCTGGTGCCTTGCGGCTGATGGCGCGGGCCACCGCCAATAGCGGGGAGCGGCAGCCGCTGGAGCAGCCGTGGAACCCCGGCGGTTACGCTCGCAATGTGGTGGAGCGGGTGGATGTGACGGTGGACGGATGAGGAGAACACGATGAACAAGATCTGGATGCTGGCGATACTGGCCTGGGCCTGCTGCCATGCGGCGGCCGCGACCAGCATTGCCCTGCCCAACGAGACCGCGATGTACCCGGCCACCAGCCACCCCGGCTATTTGCCGGCGCTGCAAAAATGCCTGATCTGCCATTCCGCTGATTACGCGGCCCTGCAACCGCCGCTGTCCGAGGCCCGCTGGCGGGACATCACCGAGAAAATGCGGCTGGCGTTCAAGGCGCCGCTGACGGCGGAGGAGGCGGTGCTGATCGCCGGCTATCTGGCCGACGCGCAGCGCCAGGGGGTGTTGAGCAGCCGGCCGCCGCCGGCAGGAAGTCGCTGAAAACCGGTTTACCATCTGCTGAGCGTCTTGGAGCATGACGCAGCGAGTAAACCGATCTCCGCTTCCATTGCAAAAGCAGCCCGCGGGCTGCTTTCTTATTTAGAGCCGCTAACAAAACCTCGCAGAGAACCTGAGCCAAGGCGCGCCGACGCAGGCAGTACAAGTCGTACGACAAGGAGGCGCAACGCAGGATCAGGGGTTTTGTTAGCGGGTCTTAGCGCGCCGTTTCAGCGTCGCGCGGCATCCGGCCACACCCAGTCGCCGGGCGGCGGGGTCTGGCTGGCGGACGGGCTCAGCACCTCGGACCAGGCCTTGATGCTGCCCGCGTATTTGCACAGCGCGGCGAAGGCGGAAACATTGCCGGCGTTGCCGTTGTAGACGCCCACCTGCACGCCCTTGGGCGACAGCAGCGGGCTGCCGGAGTCGCCGCCACGGCCCACGGTGCCGTTGGCCAGCAGGGACACGCCGTTGGCCAAGGGCGACGGCCCCAGCCGCTGGATATTGGCGACGCGGACGTCCATCAGGCTGGCCGCCAGCTGGCCGCCGGTCTCGGCCATGCGCAGATTGGCCTGCATCGCGCCAAGCGCGGCATTGCAGTCTTCCTGCGCCACCACCGGCACGGTTTTGGCGCCGTTGACGCCGGCGATGGGACGGGACAGTTTCAGCAATGCCAGATCCACCGCCACGCCGTGATGGTCGAACTTGATCCAGTTGGGCTTGGCGTTGTTGCGCTCGGTGTCGACGCGCTGGGCGAAATGGCGGCCGTAATGGGCGGTCACTCCGCTCCAGTTATCCAGGATGCAGTGGGAGGCGGTCAGCACCAGATCCGGCCCCACCAGCGAACCACCGCAGATATTGCCGCCGTACGGGCTGCGGAAATCCAGTTTGACGTAATGGGTTTCCGCCGGAGAAAACGGCGCGGCGGCGGCGAATTGCGCGCCGGCCAATAGGCATGAGGCGACGATGAGTTGTTTCACGGAATATCCTTTTCAAGAATCATTATTACACTTGCATCATCCAAAAAGACCGGCCGGGCCGCGGGCCTGACTCCGCGCGGGATCTGCCAATCCCCCGCCGTGAGCGCTCCCGTCCGGTTGCAAATATTATGTGATTTGAAAAACGATTTTTATTCGTGAATTTTTCATATCTCGCTGTCAGCAAAATAACATGGGCATAGGTTTTTATTAAAACCTTTTAATTTATTCTTCGCTAAGCCCGGCCTGACGGGCAATACATGATTCTTGCCGGAGATGAAATAGCCTGTTTGTTAATTTTCACCGTGCCGACGCGTATTTTAATAATCCATATTTAATTAATTTTGAATTGAATATTATTTTGGAAGATTAAATAAATAAAAACCGCATCATCAACGATACGGTTTTTATCTGATTCCAGCCGGCATTCAATGGACTGAGGCGGCTACACCTCCAGTTATCCACAGCCCTCCAGGCATGCCTGGCTTATCCACAGCCGCGCGCGGGCTCCGCCGGCAGCAGCCGCGGCGTCAGGGCCAGCAATATCGCCCACAGCGGCGCCAAGGCCGTCAGCATCAGCCACAACGACACGCCCGGCATCAGCGCGCGCAAGCGCATGCCGACCCAATAGGCCAAGGGCCCGGCGATCGCGCCGATAACGGCCAGCAGCCGCGGCGATGGCCGCCAGTCTGTCAACAAAGCCAGCCACCAGACGCTGAAGCTCAGCCACAGCGTCACCATCCACAAGGGCAGGGCGCCGACGCCGGCAAAACGGTATAGCCCCAGACTGACGGCGGTGAGATCGAGCAGACAGCCCGCCGCGGTCAGCAGCAGCGCGCGGGTTTTAAATCCTGCCGGCAGCGCTTGCCAGGCCAGCAGCGCGCCGGCCAGCAACAGCACCACGTAGCGGTCGCGGAAGCTGAACAGCAGCCAGGCGCCGGCGCCGAAGATCAGGCTGCCCAACAGCAGCCTGGGCCAGGGCTGGCGCGCCTCAGGCGTCATAGCCCAGATTGGGGGCGAGGTCGCGTTCGGCCTGTTCCACGCTGACGCCGCGGCGTTCGGCGTAGCTGGCCACTTGGTCGCGCTCTATCTTGCCGACGCCGAAGTAGCGCGCGGCCGGATGGCTGAGGTAGAAGCCGGACACCGCGGCGGTGGGCAGCATCGCGTAGCCCTCGGTCAACGTCATGCCTATGGCCGGCGCGTCCAATAGTTCGAACAGCGCGCTCTTGACGGTGTGGTCCGGGCAGGCCGGGTAGCCGGGAGCGGGGCGGATGCCCTGATACTTTTCGTCGATCAGCGCTTCGTTGTCCAGCTGCTCGGCGGCGGCATAGCCCCAGAATTCGCGGCGCATGCGGGCGTGCATCAATTCGGCGAAGGCTTCGGCCAGCCGGTCCGCCAGCGCCTTGAGCAGAATGGAGGAGTAGTCGTCGCCGGCGTCCTCGAAGCGTTTGACGTGCGGTTCGATGCCGATGCCGGCGGTGACGGCGAAGGCGCCGATATAGTCCTGCACGCCGCTGTCCCGCGGCGCGATGTAGTCGGCCAGCGCCCAGTTGGCCTTGCCGTCCATCTTGGGCAACTGCTGGCGCAGGCCCACCCAGCTCATCAGACTGGCGCGGTTGTCCGGGTCGCGGATTTCAATATCGTCGTGGTTGACGCTGGTGGCCGGAAACAGGCCGATCACCGCGTTGGCCCCCAGCCAGTTCTCGGCAATGATCTGCTTGAGCATCACTTGCGCGTCCTCGTACAAGGCGCGCGCGGATTCGCCGACGATCTCGTCGTTCAGGATGCGCGGGAAGCGGCCGGCCAGCTCCCAGCTCTGGAAGAACGGCGTCCAGTCGATGTAGGCGGCGATCTCGGCCAATGGATAATGCTCGAAGCGGCGCACGCCCAGCCATCGCGGCGTGGGCGGCTGGTAGGTGGCCCAGTCTATCGCTTCCTTGTTGGCGCGCGCCTGCTCCAGGCCCACCACCTTGCGGCTCGCCTTATTGGCGTGGCCCTCGCGCGCGCGATCCTGCTCGGCCTGGTTTTCCGCGACGAAGCCGTCGCGCAGGGTGTCGGACAGCAGGTTGGAGCAGACGCCGACGGCGCGGCTGGCATCCGGCACATAGATCACCGGATGCTGGTAGTGCGGGGCGATCTTGACCGCGGTGTGGACCTTGGATGTGGTCGCGCCGCCGATCAGCAGCGGGATGCTGAAGCCCTGGCGCTGCATTTCCTTGGCCACATGGCTCATTTCTTCCAGGCTGGGGGTGATCAGGCCGGACAGGCCGATGATGTCGGCCTTGTGCTCGATGGCGGCGTCCAGGATTTTCTGGCAGGGCACCATCACGCCCAGGTCTATCACCTGGTAGTTATTGCAGCGCAACACCACGCCGACGATATTCTTGCCGATATCGTGGACGTCGCCCTTGACCGTGGCCATGATGATCACGCCCTTGGCCGGCGCGTCGGCCAGGCCCAGGCGAATCTTTTCCTCTTCGATGAAGGGCTCCAGGTGGGCGACGGCGGCCTTCATCACCCGCGCGGACTTGACCACCTGCGGCAGGAACATCTTGCCGGCGCCGAACAGGTCGCCGACCACGTTCATGCCGTCCATCAGCGGGCCTTCGATCACGTGGATGGGGCGCGCGGATTTCTGCCGCACTTCCTCGGTGTCCTCGACGATGAAGGTGGTGATGCCCTTGACCAGCGCGTGTTCCAGCCGCTTTTCCACCGGCAGCGCGCGCCAGGCCAGGTCTTCGCCCTTTTTCTCGCCGGTGGCTTCGCCCTTGTATTTTTCCGCCAGCGCGATCAGGTGTTCGGTGGCGTCGCCGCCGTCCTTGGGCGCGCGCATCAGCACCACGTCCTCGATCCGTGCGCGCAGTTCCGGGTCCACCTCGTCGTAGACCTCAAGCGCGCCGGCGTTGACGATGCCCATGGTCATGCCGCGCTGTATCGCGTGGTAGAGGAAGACGGCGTGGATGGCCTCGCGCACCTTGTTGTTGCCGCGGAAGGAGAAGGAGACGTTGGACACGCCGCCGGAGATCTTGGCGTGCGGCAGCTGTTGCTTGATCCAGCCGGTGGCTTCGATGAAGTCCAGGCCGTAGCGCGCGTGCTCCTCGATGCCGGTGGCGACGGCGAAGATATTGGGGTCGAAGATAATGTCTTCCGGCGGGAAGCCCACTTCGTCCACCAGGATGCGGTAGCTGTTCTCGCAGATTTTGATCTTGCGCGCATAGGTGTCGGCCTGACCGGCTTCGTCGAAGGCCATCACGATCACCGCGGCGCCGTAGCGGCGGATCAAGCGCGCCTGCTCGACAAATTTGTCCCGACCTTCCTTCATCGAGATCGAGTTGACGATGCCCTTGCCCTGTATGCACTTGAGGCCGGCTTCGATCACTTCCCACTTGGAGGAATCGATCATGATGGGCACGCGGGCGATGTCAGGCTCCGACGCGATCAGGTTGAGGAAGCGCACCATGGCGGCGTGGGCATCCAGCATGCCCTCGTCCATATTGATGTCGATGACCTGGGCGCCGTTTTCCACTTGCTGACGCGCCACGTCCAGCGCGGTGGCATAATCGCCATTGAGAATGAGCTTGGCGAAGGCGCGGCTGCCGGTGACATTGGTGCGCTCGCCAACATTGACGAACAGATCGCCATCGCCGATGTTGAACGGCTCCAGGCCGGACAGCCGGCACTTGGCCTCGATCCGCGGCAGCGGCCGCGGCGCGACGCCGTCCACCGCGCGGGCGATGGCGGCGATATGCTCCGGCGTGGTGCCGCAACAGCCGCCGACGATGTTGATCAGGCCGGATTCCGCCCATTCGCGCACGTACACGCCCATCGCCTCCGGCTCAAGATCGTAGCCGCCAAAGGCATTGGGCAGGCCGGCGTTGGCGTGCACCGACACATAGCTGGCGGACACCCGCGCCATTTCCTCGACATAGGGCCGCAGCAGATCCGGGCCCAGCGCGCAGTTGAGGCCGTAACTGACCGCGTCGGCGTGGGACAGCGAGTTGTAGAAGGCCTCGGTGGTCTGCCCGGTCAGGGTGCGGCCGGATTGGTCGGTGATGGTGCCCGAGATCATGATGGGCAGCCGCGGCGCGTCCGGGCGCTCGTCGAAATATCGATGGATGGCGAACACCGCCGCCTTGGCGTTCAGGGTATCGAAGATGGTTTCCACCAGCAGCAGGTCCGCGCCGCCTTGCACCAGGCCGTCAATCGCCTCGGTGTAGGACCTCACCAGCTCGTCGAAGCTGACGTTGCGGTAGCCCGGATCGTTGACGTCCGGGCTGATGCTACAGGTGCGGTTGGTGGGGCCGAGCACGCCGGCGCAATAGCGCGGCTTGGCCGGATTGGCGGCGCTGGCCTTTTCGCACAGTTCCTTGACCAGCCTGGCGGCGGCATGATTGATTTCCCAGACCAGGCTTTCCATCGCGTAATCGGCCATGGCGATGGAGGTGGCGTTGAAGGTGTTGGTTTCGATGATGTCGGCGCCGGCGTCCAGATAAGCCTGGTGGATGCCGCCGATCACGTCCGGGCGCGTCAGCGCCAGCAAGTCGTTGTTGCCCTTGACGTCGCAAGGCCAGTCGGCAAAGCGTTCTCCCCGGTAATCGGCCTCCTGCAACTGATGGCGCTGGATCATGGTGCCCATGCCGCCGTCCAGGATCAGGATGCGCTGGTCAAGGTGTTGCCGGAGGCAATGCGGGGATGTTTTTGTCATGGCGGCTGAACTTTTTTTGTCTACAACAATAACAAGTGCAACGGACTCAAAAGATCATCTTAACACTCGCGATCAACTGTTCGGACGCTTGCTTAAGAATAAAGAGAGAAGATCCATATGGCGATTACGAATAAGCTGTGGCTGCTGGCGGGACTGGCTGCGGCATGGGGCGAGGAGGCCTGGACGGCGGGCAATTTGCGGATAGGCGTGGCGGACACCGACGCGGCGCCGGTGGTGGTGCTGTCGCCGGACGGCGAGCATCTGCGCAGCGGGCTGTCCAAGGATATCGGCGAGATGCTGGCATCGGAACTGGGCATGCGGCCCGAATTCATGCTGATCGCCCGCAAGCGGGTGGAGGTTTCCATCGAAACCGGGCGCGTGGACATCGTCTGCAACGCCAACCCGGACTGGTTCGGCAATGCGGCGCGGCTGGGTTGGACCCACGAAATCTATCCCCAGCTCGAGCGCCCGCTGACGCTGAAGCAAACCACCGAGCTGCGCCAGACCGGCGATCTCGCCGGCAAGCGCATCGTCACCATCCGCGGCTACAACTACCCGACGCTGGAACGCTTCTGGCGCAGCAACCCGGCCTCGCACAACGAGGAGGCGCGGATGGAGCTGCTGGTGAAGTCGGTGCAGAAAAGATTGAGCGACGTCGCCATCGTGTCGGAGCTGGAGTTCGCCGCCTGGGCGCGCAATTGGCCGCAGGAAGCCGCCTCGCTCAAGCTGCATCCGCTGGTGGTTACCTTCATGCCCACCATGTGCGCGGTGTCGCCGCATTCCGACATCAAGGTGGCGCAGCTGAACCAGGCGATAGACCGCCTGCAGAAAAGCGGCCGCATCAAGACGGTGCTGAAGACCTATCAGTGGCAGCCGCAGGAATGAGCGCCGCCAGCCGGCGGCGCCGGCTTTAATCCTGATCGCGGAAGCGCTGCTCCAGCCGGTGCAGCACCGCCAGCGTGGTCTCCATCTGGCTGGCGGGAATATCCGCCAGCGCGTGCCGGAAAAACGCTTCGCGCCGCGGCTGCACCTCGTCTATCAGCACCTGTCCCGCCGGCGCCAGCGTCACCAGGGTCTGGCGGTTGTCGGCCGGGTCGGTGATGCGGCGCACCAGCGCGTCCCCCTCCATCGCTTTCAACTGCCGGGTCAAGGCGCCGGGGTCCATGGACAGCCGGGTGGCCAGCTGTTTCTGCGTCGCCTGTTCCAGGTCGATCAAGGCCGCCAGGATGCGCCAGCGCGGCAAGGGATAGCCCACCTGCTGTTCAAACGCCGCGTACATCGCGCGGCCGGTGCGGCCGATTTGCTGCAACAGATTGGGGGCGCGCTCAGTCATGGATGACCGCCGTTTTGGTTTTGACATCGCGCAATTCTACATGCGGCACCCGTCTCACCAGCAAGACGCCCAGCACCACCAGCGCCGCCACCAGCCACTGGCTGACGTGAATCGCGTCCACCAGCGCCAGCCGCGAGGCGCCGAGCAGCGCGCCGCCGTTGAGCTGGGCCGCCGCCGTCAGTTGTTCGAAACGGGCGGAAGTCTCGGCGCTGAGCAGGATCTGCGGATCGCGCAGCCAGCCCTGCCACTGCGGCGCGATGGGCAAGGCATTGACGCCGGCCACGTAGTGGTGGGTAACGAAGACGCCGACCAGCGCGGTGCCCAGCATGCCGCCTATCATCCGCGTGGACTGTATCATCGCGGTGGCCACGCCCAGTTGCTGACGCGGCGCGCTCTGCTGCACGAAGATGGTCAGATTGGGCAGCAGCAGGCCCAGACCCAAGCCGCCCACCGCCATCAGCGCGGCCACCAGCCAGTGCTTGGTGGCGGCGTCCACCCAGCCCAGCGCGCCGGCGGTGAAGGCGAACAACAACAAGCCCAGCGCCAGCAGCCGCGTCGGGCGGCGCACCCGGGTGACGATGCGCCCGTTCAGAATGCTGCCCAGGGTGATGCACACCACCAGCGGCGTCACCAGCAGGCCGGCCTGATTCGGCGACAGGCCGAAGCCGCCCTGGAACATCAGCGGCGCGTAGTACATCACCGCGAACATGCCGCCGCCCAGCAGCAGCGACAGGCCGAACAAGGGCGCCAGGCTGCGGTGGCTCAACATGTCCAGGGGCAGCAGCGGATTGGCGCAGCGCCGTTCCCACCATAACAGCAGGCCCAGCGCGGCCAGGCCGCTCAGACCCAGGCCGGCCATCAGCCACAGCGGCTTATGCAGCGGCAGCCATTCCACCAGCAGCTGCATCGAGCCCAGCAAGATGGCGATCAGCAGCGCGCCCTGCCAGTCCAGCTTGCTGGCCGGGCCGGCGCGGCGCATCGCCGGCAGATGGCTCCACACGAACCACAGGCTGGCCGCGCCCACCGGCAGATTGACGAAGAACACCCAACGCCAGCCCAGGTATTCGGTGAGAAAGCCGCCCAGCGTCGGGCCCACCGCATTGGCCAGGCCGAAGGCGGCGGTCAGCATCACCTGCCAGCGCAGGCGCTGCGCGGTTTCCGGGAACATGTCCGGCACGCAGGCGAAGGTGGTGGCCACCAGCATGCCGCCGCCCACGCCTTGCAGCGCGCGCGCCAGCACCAGCTCCAGCATGTTCTGGGCCAGGCCGCACAGCATGGAGGCGGCGGTGAACAGGATGATGGCGGTCAGCACGAAGGGTTTGCGGCCGTGATCGTCGCCCAGCTTGCCGAAGATGGGCACAGTGATGACCGAGGTGAGCAGGTAGGAAGTGCCGACCCAGGCGTACAAGTCGAAGCCGTGCAGCTCCGCCACCACGGTGGGCATGGCGGTGCCGACCACGGTCTGGTCCAGCGCCACCATCAGCAGCACGAAACACAGGCCGAGCATGGCCAGCACTTTTTGGCGGAAATCCAGCGCGCCGGCCGCTCCAGCGGTTGCGGCTAAGGTGTTCATTTCTATTGACCGATCAATAATTGACTAGTCAATCATTTTGCGCCGAGATCGCTCCGTAATCCAGTGGCGGACACAAAGATTTACAAAGCAGGCTTTAGAACAGCGTCTTAGAACCTGTTTACGATCTTTCCGAGAGAGATCATTGTTCAATACATTGAATCCGCTACGCGGATGATGATTTAGGGCCGGTTCCGCCCGGCAAGCAGGGAGGAGATATTTGCTTGGCCAAATATCCCCTCCACCCCTAAAGGCCACCCTGCAA
>NZ_JAJOHW010000191.1 GCF_021129195.1 Chromobacterium aquaticum
ATCAAAGGATTCATGCTTGCTCCATTCTTGCCGCCGACGCTTGCCGGCGGCCGGTATTCAAATCAGCGCAGCCGCTTAGAGCCTGTTCACAGTCTCGCGAGCAAGAGCGAGACAAGGCGAGAACGAGCGAAAAAGCGGAATGTACAAGTGGTACATGGGCATTTTGAGCTTGGTTTCAACGCCCATTTATATCCATCCCGCCGAAGCGCAGCAGACTTTGAACAGGTTCTTAAATCCACATACCGGCCGTCTTCATCCTTTATCAAGGTGACGAATAGCGGGCGCCGCTCACATTCTTTCCAAAACCCTGCGACAGCGTGGTCAACAGCCGCGCGACCTGGTCCTTGGGCTGCGGCGATGTCAAGGCGCGCAATGAAGGTAATATCGGCTAACAAACCCCTGATACTGCGTTGCGCCGACTTGCCTCTGCCGTGAACCCGTCAATATTAGCCGCTCTAACCAGTTTCAGCGCGGCTTGCCTTAAAATTAAACTCCGTGATCAGCATGCCCAGAACAATCAGCCCTGCCCCCAATAAATTCAAAGGCGACAACCGGTCACCCGCCAGAAAATAAGCAAAAACACCACCAAAAAGCGGTTCCAACACAATGATCAATGCGATTCGATTGGGTGACGAGGCAACCTGGGCCTGGGTCTGCACATAAAAACCGATTGCCGTCCCCAATAGGGCGATAATAAGAATCGCATTAATCGTCTCGCTTCGAGAGGGAAGCGCAAATTCATTCAATGCCAACGACTGCAGCAAGGACAAGCCTCCCACAACCGCGACCTGGACAAAGGTGATATTTAATACCCTCGCTGTTTTGCTGGCCTTGGACAAAATAACAATATGCAAAGCAAAGGAAGCCGCGCAGAGCACAACCAGCACATCTCCCCAATGCATGGCCAGATTTTTCAAGGTCAGCAAGGCAAGCCCAATCGTCGCCGTGGCTGCACCTAGTAGCTGACGTTTTTCCGGGCGGGTCTTTAGCAGCCAATAAGCAAACAGCGGAGTGAAGACAACGGCTAATCCAGTAATAAAGCTAGCATTGGAAGCGGTGGTGTAAGCCAATCCTTTGGTTTGAAAAAAGAAGGCCAAATATAACGCAAGCCCAGCGGCAACACCCCCGACCACATCCTGCCGCGAGAAGCGACCCCCTTTCAGCAACACCACCATCAGCATCACCAGCGCAGCGATGAGAAACCGATAGGCATTAAACGCTGAGTCGCTTAGATAGCGTAGCGCATCATGAATGGCAACAAACGACCACCCCCATAAGGCGGTGACTAAAATCAGCGCGGCTTCCCATCCTTGCCTGTGATTGCATGGATCAAGCTTACTCATGGGTTTTTCTTTCCGACTAAGCGACAATGTGTGGAAGAGATTCGCAATAGGCTATCAACTTGCTCCCCATGGCGAAAGTTAGGACCACTAGGTTCGTGGCGGCTTGCGGTCACCCGGACTTCATCTCGGAGCGGGAGACGCAGCTGGGTTGCACAGAAATCCCAATCATGCGGAATCTCGATGACGGCGCGGTGAAGAAGAAGAAAGAAGACGAGTAAGCGCTGGAGCGTGGCTCCGCCAAGAAAAAGCCGGGCGCAAGCGCCCGGCCGTGTTTGCCCCCACATCAACTCGCTACCGCGGTGGCTAGCCGGCGGCCAGACTGGAACCCCGCACCACCAGCCGCCCGCTCAACACCACCTTGCGCGTTGGCCGCTGCGGCTGTTCCAACCGTTCCAGCAACATCGCCATCGCCGCGCGGCCGATCTCGTCCACCGGCTGCTCTATCACCGTCAGCCCCGGCCCGGCCAGCTCGGTCCAGCTGTCGTTGTCGAAACCGGCCAACGCCAATTGCCGCGGCAGTTCCAGCCTCAGCTCACGCACCGCGCGCATCGCGCCCAAGAGCAGCAAGCCGTTGCTGATCACCAGCGCCCGCGGCGCCTCCGCCTCTGTCAGCCAGGCGGACACCGCCTGCTGCGCAGCCTCGGCCGTGGGCGCGACGAAACGCGCCGGCGCGTCCAGCCCGGCCGCCGTCAGCGCCGCGGCGAAACCGGCGTGGCGTTCCGCGCCGGTGCTGCTGGTGTTGCCGAACAGCCCGCCGATGCGCTCATGGCCCTGCTCGCGCAGATGGTCCACCAACAAACCGGCGGCGGCGGCATTGTCCAGCACCACCGCGTCGGCCGCGCCGCCGGGCGCGGCGCGGTCTACCAACACCACCGGGAAACCCAGCGCCTGCGCATCCAGCGTTTCCGCCGTCGCGCGGGTGGCGGCGAAGATCACCCCGGTCACACGCTCCTCCTGCATCAGCCGGAGATACATCGCCTCCTTGTCAGGGTTCTCGTCGGTATTGCATAGAATCACCCGCATGCCGGCCTGATAGGCCACATCCTCCACCGCGCGGCTGACCGCGGTGAAGAAGGGATTGCGGATATCGGACACAATCAGGCCTATCGTGTCGCTATGCTGCGAGCGCAGCCGCCTGGCCGACAGATTGGGCCGATAGCCGGTGGCGGCGATGGCCGCCGCCACCTTGGCTTTCAGCGCCTCGCTCACCGGGCCGTCGGCCAAGGCCCGCGACACCGTGGCCACCGACACGCCCGCCGCCCGCGCCACATCCTTGATGCTGACCGTCATATGGAATCGTTTTCTTTGCCATGAGCTGGATTCAATACCAGCAAGCATACCCTTAAAGTCATATTTTACAACACAGATGCTTGCGGTATCGCAAATCCATGCCGGCGGCGACAGCGCCATATTGACAGTCAAAATGTAATCGTTTTCAATGCAACTCAGCTGATGCGCCGACGCGTGCCGCCGCAAAGAACGATGGCGAGAATCCGGCCAATTCGCTATAGAGCCGCTAAGAGCCTGTTTGCGGCCATCACGCACACTGGACCAGAACCGCATCGCCCCCTGAACAGATAGATAGAGACCGCCATGCACGACACCGGATCGCCCTCCTCCCTGATCCAGCCGGAACTGATCCGGCTGGCTTGCCAGCCCGCAGACAAGGAAGCCGCCATCCGCCTGGCCGGCCAATTGCTGGCCGACGCCGGCTGCATAGAACCGGCCTATATCGACAGCCTGCTGCGGCGAGAAGCGGTGGCCAACACCTTCCTGGGCAATGGCCTGGCCATCCCACACGGCATGGTGGAAGACCGTCAGCTGATCCGCCGCACCGGCATCGCCATCGTGCAGATCCCGGACGGGCTGGAATGGAACCCTGGCCAGCGTACCCGCCTGGTCTTCGCCATCGCCGCCCAGTCCGACGAACACATCACCCTGCTGCGCCGGCTGACCCGGCTGCTGCAAGACCAGACGCGGCTGGAGCAGTTGTTCACCACCACGGACCCGGCCCGGATGCTAGCGCTGCTGGAGGAAAGCCCGGCGCCGGCGCCAGACGCCGACGCCGCGGTGGCCGACCTGGCCGAGCGCGCGCAATGGATAGTCGATTACCCCAACGGCCTGCACGCGCGCCCGGCCGCGCAATGGGTGGAAGCGGCGCGCCGCCACGCCGCCCAACTGCAAGTGCGCCACGGCCAGGACGCCGCCGACGCCAAGAACCTGATCAGCCTGCTACAGCTGGGCCTGCGCCACGGCGATACCGTGACCGTGTCCGCCCAGGGCCAGGATGCCGCCGCCGCGCTGGCCGGACTGCTGGCCGCGATGCGCGACGCCTCGGCCCAGGAACAGACCGACGCCGCGCTGGCCGCGCAAAAAGCGCAGCTGCTGGCGGCGCAGCAGGGCTGGACCCCGCCCGGCCGCCCGCTATCCATCGCCGGCGTCGCCGCCAGCCCCGGCCTCGCCATCGGCCGCGTGCGCGTGCTGCAGGCCGGCCGTCTGAACGTGCCGGACCGCCCGGTGGCGCTGGGCGAAGGCGGCGACCGCCTGCACGCGGCGCTGAACGCCACCCGCGTCGAACTGACCGAACTCTCCGCCGCCACCGCCGCCAAGCTAGGCCAGACCGAGGCCGGCATTTTCCGCGCCCAGGCCGAGCTGCTGAGCGATACCGATCTGATCACCCTGGCCTGCCAACTGATGGTGGCCGGCCATGGCGTGGAATGGGCCTGGCACCAGGCGGTGGAACGCATGGCGGAACGGCTGGCCGCGCTCGGCAATCCGCTGCTGGCGGCGCGCGCCGCCGATCTGCGCGACGTCGGCCGCCGCGTGCTGCGCCAGCTGGACCCGGCGCTGAACGGCGCCACCCTGGCCGATATCGACGGCGACGACTGCATTCTGCTGGCCGCCGACCTCACCCCGTCCGACACCGCCAGCCTGGACACCAGCCGCGTACGCGCGCTGGCCACCGCCCAGGGCGGCCCCACTTCGCACACCGCCATCCTGGCGCGCACCCTGGGCCTGCCGGCGCTGGTGGCCGGCGGCCCGGCGCTGCTGGACATCGCCGACGGCACCCCGGCCATCCTGGACGGCATCGGCGGCAGGCTCTACCTGAACCCGGGCGCCGCGGACCTGGCCTCCGCCCGCGCCTGGCAGGACGCCCAGCAGCTGACCTTGCAGCAGCAAGCCGAGCAAAGGCAGCGTCCGGCGCAGACCACCGACGGCCACCGCGTGGAAATCGCCGCCAATATCAACCGTCCGGATCAGGTGGCGGCCGCGCTGGACGCCGGCGCCGAGGGCGTGGGCCTGATGCGCACCGAATTCCTGTTCCTGGAACGCGAGCAGGCGCCCAGCGAGGACGAGCAATTCCAAACTTACAGCGCGATGATGGCGGCGCTGGACGGCCGCCCGCTAATCGTGCGCGCGCTGGACATAGGCGGCGACAAGCAGGTGGATTACCTGCAGTTGCCCGCCGAGGAGAACCCCTTCCTCGGCATGCGCGGCTCGCGCCTGCTGCTGCGCCGCCGCGATCTGCTGGAACCGCAGCTGCGCGCGCTCTACCGCGCCGCCCGCGGCGGCAAGCCGCTGGCCATCATGTTCCCCATGATCACCTCGCTGAAAGAAATCACCCGCCTCAAGGGCTGGTGCGAAGGCATACGCCGCGAACTGGACGCGCCGGAAGTGCCGCTGGGCATCATGGTGGAAGTGCC
>NZ_JAJOHW010000192.1 GCF_021129195.1 Chromobacterium aquaticum
CGCCGCCTGCTGCGGCGCGAGCCGGGCCAGCGTCGGCCGCTCCACGGCCGCGGCGTCCGTCGCCATCGTTTCCAGCGTGCCGAGGAAGACCTCGAACATCGCGTCCACCATGCCGTCGGGGAACAGCTGCGCGACGGACTCCCACATCAGCACCAGCCTGTCGCCGCGCCGGCCCAGGACGGCGTGCAGCGATACCTGGGGCGTGGGATTGGCCATGTCGACCACGCGGCCGACGCCGTCCAGCAGGGCCAGATCGTCAGCCGGGTCGCCGGACAGCAGGCTGGTCAGCACCACCGGCATCAGCACGGGCGCGCCGTTGCGCCGGCTCAGCTCGCGCAGAATCGACACGCCGGAGCACCCGGGCGCGTCCAGATCGGCCCACACTTGCCGCTGCACCGCTTGGGCGAAGGCGGCGAACGAGGGGTGACGCTCGCTTAGCGACAGCAAGGTGTTGCTGGTGTAATCGCCTATCGCCAGCCCCGCCTGCTCCGCCCGCGTGTTGCAAGTCACGTTGAGCGTGAAGGCGTGCGCCGCCGTCCACAGCCGCAGCGTGTCGGCGAAGGCGGCGATGCACAGCGAAGTCAGCGTGACCCCGAGCGCCTGCGCCCGCGCCGTCAGCGCCGCGGACATGGCGGCGGGCAGCTCCCGGCGGCGGTTGGCGAAGCGCGGCTCGGCCACCTCGGCCAGCGCCATCTTCATCGGCAACTCCGGCGCCGGCGCGATGGCTTCGACCCGGCGCAGCCAGGCCTCGCGCTGCGCCTCGGTCGCCGCCGGCGGCGTCATCGGCGTGATGCATTGCGCGGGGGCCTCGTCGGCCGCTTCGCGCGCCAGCTCGGCCATCAATTGCAGGAAGCTGCGCAGATCGCCAGCCAGCAGGCTGAGCCGCAGGTGCAGGATGGCCGTGCTCTCGGTCAGACGGGAGACGACGGCGAGCACGGGCGGGCCGTCCCGCTCGGCCAGGCTCGCGCGCGTCGCCTCCAGCCGTTCCGCCGCCTCCGCCG
>NZ_JAJOHW010000193.1 GCF_021129195.1 Chromobacterium aquaticum
GCGCGGCCTCGGCGTCGGCCAGGCCGCGCAGGTCCGCTATCTTCACTTCCGCCGGTGCGCCGGCGCCGCTTTCCTGAATCCAGCGCTCGCCGTCCCGCCGCCAGCCTATCCGCAGCGCGTCGTGCCGCTGCGCCACCGCCTGCAGCGCGCCGATCAGCGCCTCGGCGTCGAGCGGGCCGCTCAGGCCCAGATAAGCCCCTTGGCTGAACTGTTGCCAGTCCGTGCCCGGCCAGTCCAGATACCAGGCCTGGATCGGGCCGGGCCTCACTTCGCCCCTCACCTCGCCCTGCTCCGCCGGCGCGCCGGTTTCTTCCGCCGCGCCGCTTTCGGCCGCCAGCTCGGCGATGGTCGGATAGCGGAACACCTGCTGCGGGCTGATGCGCAAACCCCGCTCCGCCGCCCGCGACGCCATTTGTATGCTCAGGATGGAATCGCCGCCCAGCGCGAAGAAGTTGTCTCTCACCCCCACGCGTTCCAGCCCCAGCAGGCCTTGCCAGATCTCCACCAGCGCCGCCTCGGCCGCGTTCTCCGCCGCCGCCGCGCCCGCCTCGATCTGCGGCTCCGGCAGACGCTTGCGGTCCACCTTGCCGTTGGCGCTCAGCGGCACGCTGTCCAGCGCCATGATCGACGCCGGCAGCATGTATGGCGGCAGCCGCCGCGCCAGCGCGTCGCGAATCGCGGCGATATCCAGGCTCGCGCCCGGCAGCAACAGCACATAGCCGGCGATGATCCGCCGCCCGTCGCGCTCGACCACCGAGGCCACGCCGCGCTCCACGCCCGGCGCGGCCGCCAGCGCGGCCTCGATTTCGCCGATCTCGATCCGGAAGCCGCCGATCTTGACCTGATCGTCCACTCGGCCCAGGAATTCCAGATTGCCGTCGGCAAGCACGCGCGCGCGGTCGCCGGTCCGGTACATCCGCTCGCCCGGCACAAAGGGATTGTCGACAAAACGGTAAGCAGTGAGATCAGGCTGGCCCAGATAGCCCAGCGCCACGCCCGCGCCGGCGATCCACAGATCGCCCGGCACGCCCACCGGCACCGCCTGCAGCGAGGAAGACAGCACATAGAGCCGCTGCCCCGGCAGATGGCGACCATAGGGCACGAAGGCGGCGTCGGCCGCCAGCCCCCGCGTGTCGTACCAGCACGACCAGATGGCCGCCTCGGTGGCGCCGCCCAACGCCAGCACCTCCGGATCGGACGTCGCCGCCGCGCGGATCTGCGCGGGCAGCCCCACCGGCACGCGGTCGCCGCTCAACATCGCCAGCTTCAGCGTGGGCGGCAGCGCGCGCCCGCTCTGCCGGCATTCCAGCAGCAGCAACTCCATCACCGCCGGCACGGATTCCCAGACCGTCGCCCCCTCGCGCGCCATCAGATCCAGCCACGCCGCCGGCGCGATCGTCGACGACTCCGGCGCCAGCAAGACGGCGGCGCCCGCGGCGAACGCGCCGAAGAAATCGAATACCGACAGGTCGAAGCCCGCCGCCGACACGCACATCAAGCGGTCGGACGCGCCGATCTCATAACGGCGCAGAAAGACTTCCATCGTCAGCGCGGCCGCGCGGTGGCTGATCATCACGCCCTTGGGCTTGCCGGTGGAGCCCGAGGTGAACATCACATAGGCCAGATCGTCGGGCGCCGCCTCCGGCAGCGCGACCTCGGCCGGCGGCGTTTCGTCGATCAGGATCGCGCGCGCCGCGACGCCGTCCAGCAGCGGCAGATGCTCGCGCGTCGTCAGCACATGGCCGACCGTGGCCAGCAGATCGCGCAAGCGTCCCGGCGGCATCGCCGGATCGGCCGGCACATAGGCGCAGCCGGCGCGCATCACGCCCGAGTAGGCGGCGACCGCGCGCGCGCTCCTCGGCAGCAGCACCGCCACCGGTTCGCGCCGCGCGCCCGCCGCCGCCACCGCCCTGGCGACGCGCAGCGTCTCGTCGGCCAGTTCGCGGTAGTTCATCGCCTCGTCCACGCCTATGATCGCCGGCGCCAGCGGCGTCAGCTCGGCGTGCCGCTCTATGCCGGCGTGCAGCAGATAGCCGTCGCCGACCGGCGGCGTCGCGTTCCAGTCGTGAATCAGCCGGCGCGCCTCCGCCTCGTCCACCAGGCTCAGATCGCCCAGCCGCGCGTCCGGCTGCGCGGCGAGCTGGGCCAGCAGATGCAGGAAGCTCGCGCCCAGCCGGCCTATGCCCTCCTCGTCGTAGCGCGAGGCGTCGAAATCGACATAGAGCACGGTCTCCTCGCCCGGAATCAGCTGGCCGACCAGCGGATAATTGGTGCGCGTCTCGGCCGCCGCGAACTCGCTGACATCGAAACCGGCATCGCCTCGGGCCAGCTGGCGGTCCACCGGATAGTTTTCCACCACGAACAGGCTGCTCAAGAGCTCGCCGCCCTCGTAGCCCGCCCAGCGCCGGATGTCGGTCAGCGAGGCGGCGCCCAGTCTGGCCCGTTCGCTCTGCTGTCCATGCAATTGCTGCAGCCATTGCGACACGCGCGCGTCGTCGTCGATGCCGACGCGCACCGGCACCGTGTTGATGAACAGCCCCACCATCCGCTCGACGCCCGGCAGCGTCGCCGGCCGGCCGGACAGCGTGGTGCCGAACACCACCTCGCGCCCGCCGCCGGCGTAGCCCAGGGTCAGCGCCCAGGCGCCGGTCAACAGGCTGGCGCGGGTGACGCCGGCCCGCCGCGCGGCGCGGTCGACCTGCTCGTTCAGCCCCGCGTCGAACACGAAGGCGCGCCGGCCCTGGCCCCGCGCTTGCGCGCCGCGCGCCGGCGCGGCGAAGCCTATCGGCGTGGGCTCTTCTATGCCGGCCAACACCTGTTGCCAGTACGCGGCCTGCTCGCTCTCGTCCCGCGCCGCCAGCCAATTGACGAAGGGCAGAAAACGGCTGCCCGGCAGCGGAGCGGCGTCGCCGGCGCCCAGCTCGGCGTAGCGGCCGATCACCTGCTTCAGGATCAAGGGCACCGACCAGCCGTCGACCACCGCGTGGTGGTAGCTCCACAGGAAGCGCCAGGCGTCGCCGGGTTCGCGGATCAGGGTGCCGCGCAGCAAGGGCCCGCGTTCCAGATCGAAGCCGCGTTGACGGTCCAGCTCGCGCAGCGCGTCGAAGCGGCTGGCGCAGGCCTCGGCGGACAAGGCGCGCCAATCCAGCGTGTCCCAGTCCGGGTCCAGACGGGGATGGACGATTTGGACCGGGCTCTGCAACTGCCGCCAGCGGAAGGTGGTGCGCAACGCGGCGTGCGCCGCCGCGACGTCGAACCAGGCTTGACGGAAGCGTTCCGCGTCGAAGACGCCGCTCATTTTCCAGTGCAGTTGTTCTATATAGAGCGGCGCGTCCTCGTCCGCGATGGAGTGAAACAGAATGCCCTGCTGCAACGGCGTGACGCCGTACAAGGCCTCCAGCCCGGGATGCTCGTGCTCGATCGCGTCGATATCGCTCTGCTCCAGATGGGCGAGCGGCAGGTCCGACGGCGTCAGGCCGCCCGACTGCGGCGACAGGCAATGCGCCAGCACCGCGTCCAGCTCGGCGCGGAAGTGCTCCGCCAGCGCCGTCATCGCGTCCGCCGCTTGCAGCGCCGCGTTGTACAGCCAGTCCACCCGCAGCCGCCCTTCGTGCACCTGCGCCACCACGTCCAGCGCGTAGCGACGCCTCATCCCGCCCGAGCGCGCGCCGCCCGGCGGTTCGCCCAGCCAAGCCGCGCCCGGCTCGCCGCCTTCCTCCAGCCGCCATTGGCCCAGGTAGTTGAAGCACACCGTGCGCGCATGGCCACCCAGCTCCGATCCACGGCCGCCGTAACGCAGCGCCTGGTAGGCGATGCCGCTGTCCGGCACGCCGCGCATCCGCTCCTTCACCGACTTCAGATCCCGCGGCAAGTCGCCGCTCAGCGGCAGCCGCAGCGGATACAGGCTGGTGAACCAGCCCACGGTGCGCGACACGTCCACGCCCGCCAGCCCGTCGCGGCCGTGGCTTTCCAGGTCCAGCACGCATTCCTCCGCGCCCGTCCATTGGCGCAAGGCCCGCGCCAGCGCGGCCAGCAGCAATTCCTCCGGACGCATCCGATAGGCCTCGCCCGCCTGCCGCAGCCAGCGTTCCGTGGTCGCCGCGTCCCATTGCAGCGACACCCGCGATTCCGCCGCCACTGTGTCTTCGCCCACGCCGACGCCGGGCAGGGTCATCCCCGGCGCGTCCATCTCCCGCCAGTAGTCCAGCGTCGATTCCGGCAAGGCGTCCGCCCAGGCCCACAGCCGCTGCGACCACGCCTGGTACGACACCGTCTTGGCCGGCCACGACGTCGCCTCGCCCCGGCTCAGCGCCGCGTAGGCCCGCCACAGGTCTGCCAGCAGAATCCGCCACGACACCCCGTCCACCGAGGCGTGATGCGCCAGCCACAGCAGGCGCCAGCCTTGGTCCAGCCGGTATAGCCGCGCCGCCCACAGGCCGGCGCCGTCCAGGCGCAGACCAGCCTGCAGTTCGGCCGCGTCCCGCTCCAGCGCGGCCTCGGCGTCGGCCAGGCCGCGCAGGTCCGCTATCTTCACTTCCGCCGGCGCGCCGGCGCCGCTTTCCTGAATCCAGCGCTCGCCGTCCCGCCGCCAGCCTATCCGCAGCGCGTCGTGCCGCTGCGCCACCGCCTGCAGCGCGCCGATCAGCGCTTCGGCGTCGAGCGGGCCGCTCAGGCCCAGATAAGCCCCTTGGCTGAACTGTTGCCAATCCGTGCCCGGCCAGTCCAGATACCAGGCCTGGATCGGGCCTGGCCTCACTTCGCCCCTCACCTCGCCCTGCTCCGCCGGCGCGCCGGTCTCTTCCGCCGCGCCGCTTTCCGCCGCCAGTTCGGCGATGGTCGGATAGCGGAACACTTGCTGCGGGCTGATGCGCAAGCCCCGCTCCGCCGCCCGCGACGCCATTTGTATGCTCAGGATGGAGTCGCCGCCCAGCGCGAAGAAGTTGTCCCTCACCCCCACGCGCTCCAGCCCCAGCAGGCCTTGCCAGATCTCCACCAGCGCCGCCTCGGCCGCGTTCTCCGCCGCCGCCGCGCCCGCCTCGATCTGCGGCTCCGGCAGACGCTTGCGGTCCACCTTGCCGTTGGCGGACTGCGGCAAGGCGTCCAGCCACACCCAGGCGCGCGGCACCATATAGCCCGGCAGCCGCGTCTCCAGCCATGCCTGCACCGCCGCCGCGTCCGCGGCTTCGGCCGAATCTTGCCGCGCCACCAGATAGCCGACCAATTGCTTCTCGTCCGCGGCGCTGCGCCGCAGCGCGACGGCGCAGCCGCTCAAGCCAGGGTGATGGCCCAGCGTCGCCTCGATCTCGCCCAGCTCGATCCGGTAGCCGCGCAGCTTGACCTGCCCGTCCATCCGTCCCAGCAGCTCAAGCTCGCCGTCCGGCTGCCAGCGCGCGAGATCGCCGGTGCTGTAGAGTCGCCGGCCCTCGGCGTCGATGAAGAAGCGGCGCTCGGTTTCCGCCTCGTTGCCCAGATAGGCGAGCGCGAGTCCGCGGCCGCCCAACAGCAATTCGCCCACCACGCCGTCCGGCCGCTCCCGGCCATCGGGCGCGCGCACGAAGCATTGCTGGTTGGACAGCGGCCGGCCGTAGGGAATCGACGCCAGCACGGCGTCCTCGGGCGCGATCGGATGCACCACCGACCAGATCGACACCTCGGTCGCCCCGCCCAGGCTGATCGGCCGCAGCGCCGGAAACGCGTCGCGCAGCCGCCCGGCCAGGCCGGGCGCGATCCAGTCGCCGCTCATCAGCGCCAGGCGCAGATGCGGCGAACGCGGCGCGGACACTTCCAGCATCAGTTCCAGCACCGCCGGCACGGAATTCCAGATGGTGATCCCGCCGTCGCTGAGCGCCTGGGCCATCGCGTCCGGATCGCGCGAGCGGGCCGGGAACACCACTTCGCCGCCGACCGCGAGCAGGCCGAAGATGTCGTAGACCGACAAATCAAAGGCCAGCGAGGACACGCACAACGCGCGATCGGCCGGGCCGACCGCGAAGCGTTGGTTGATGTCGTCTATGGTGTTCGCCGCGGCCTCGTGCGCGATCAGCACGCCCTTCGGCCGCCCGGTCGAACCCGAGGTGAAGATCACATAGGCCGCGTCGCCGGCCTCGAGATCCGCGGCCGGACCCGCGTCGCCGCGCGGCAGCGGCTGGTCCAGACGCAGCGCGGGCACCGGCAGCGCCGGGCCTGCCGCGCTCAGCAGCGCGAGACGGGCGCCGGCCTCGCCGAGCAGTTCTTCTATGCGCGCGGCCGGCCAAGACGGCTCTATCGGCAGATAGACCGCGCCCGCCATCACAATGCCCAGCAGCGCCGCCACCGCGCGCGGCCCCGGCGCGACGATGGCCGCCACCACCTCGCCGCGCGCCACGCCGCTTTGCCGCAGCGCGCCGGCGATGTCTTCCGCCTCGCGCAGCAGCGCGCCGTAGCTCAGCGTCGTCTCGCCCTGCCTGACCGCCACCGCCTCCGGCGCGATCCGCGCCTGCCGGACGATGGGGGTTTCCAGCCGGCGCGGCGCGCGCTCCGCCGCGGTGGCGTTGACCGCCGCGCGC
>NZ_JAJOHW010000194.1 GCF_021129195.1 Chromobacterium aquaticum
CCATGCCGCCGCAACAGCACTATCATCTGAAGCTCGCCGAGCTGCCGGCCGAGCTGCTGTCGGTCGAATCCTTCACCCTGGACGAAACCCTGGGCCGGCCCTTCGCCGCCGATATCCGCGTCAGCTCCGTCCAACAAGACATCGACCTCGTCTCCCTGCTGGACCGCTACGCGCTGTTCTCCATCCACGGCCCGCACCCGGACGCCGACATCCTTCCCGACACCCCGCCGCAGCTGCTGCGCCGCTGGCGCGGCGTGATCAGCCATGCCCAGCGCCTCAGCGCCAGCCACGACGAAGCGCGGTACCAGCTGCGCATCGAATCCCAGCTCGCCCGCCTGGGCGAAGGCCGCTATTCCCGCATCTTCCAGCACCAATCCGTGCCGGACATCATCGAAGCCGTGCTGCGCCGCCACGGCTACCGCGGCCACGAAATCAGCTGGCGGCTGCGGCCCGCTCCCGGTCAAGCGCCTCCCGCCTATCCCAAGCTGGAGTTCGTCACCCAATATCAGGAGTCCGATCTCGACTTCATCCACCGCCTGGCCGAAAAAGCCGGCCTCTATTACTACCTCGTCACCGAAGCGGACAACGCCGCCTGGGAAACCATCGTCTTCGGCGACGACCTCGACGCCTACGTCCGCACCGGCCGCGATCCCACCCAGCCGCCCCAGGGCGGCGTCCAGCTCAAGCTCCGCCCCCAGGCCGGCATGGCCGACAACGAAGAAACCCTGGATCGCTTCGAACTGGCCGCCCAACCCATCCGCGCCGGTATCCA
Source organism: Chromobacterium aquaticum (assembly GCF_021129195.1). Taxonomy (GTDB): domain Bacteria; phylum Pseudomonadota; class Gammaproteobacteria; order Burkholderiales; family Chromobacteriaceae; genus Chromobacterium; species Chromobacterium aquaticum. Next base: position 773 of record NZ_JAJOHW010000194.1, read on the forward strand.
GCGCAAGGACTACAACTACCGCGACGCTAACCAGGTGCTGCTGGCCGAGGGCGGCCCGCCGGCCAACACCCCCGGAGCGCGCGGCGTCGATTATCTCTGGGGCGAACACTACAAAGACCCGGCGCAAGGCCAGCGCGCGGTGCTGATCGCCCAACAGCGCGAACACTGCCAGCAGTGGATCGCCGCCGGCAGCGGCAACTGCCTGCAAGCCTTCGCCCCCGGCCAGATCTTCAAGCATGACGGCCCGGCGCTGGCCCCGGCGCCGGACGGCTGGCTGCTGGTCTCGCTCCAGCACCAGGGCGGCCGCCGCGACGCCTACCGCAACGCCTTCACCGCCACCCCCGCCGACCGCCCCTATCGCCAGGCGCTGCTGACCCCGGCGCCGCGCATCGCCGGCGCGCTGCCGGCCCGCGTCGTCGCCCCGGAAAAAACTCACTATGGCGCCATCGACCTGCAAGGCCGCTACTGCGTGCGCCTGCCTTTCGACCTGGACGCATGGTCGCCCGGCGGCGACAGCCGCCCGCTGCGGCTGGCCCGGCCTTACGCCGGCGCGGAATACGGCCTGCACTTCCCGCTGCATCCAGGCACCGAGGTGCTGGTCAGCTTTGTGCTGGGCGATGTGGACCGGCCCTATATCAGCGGCTGCCTGCACAACTCCGAACTCAGCGACAGCAACCCCGGCGCGCACTGGGACAGCCGCAACCTGATCCGCACCTGGGCCAACAACAAGCTGCGGCTGGAAGACCGCCAGGGCGAGGAACACATCAAGCTGGCCACCGAGTTCGACAAGAGCCAGCTCAATCTGGGCCACGCCGTGGACGGCCAGCGCGCGCCGCGCGGCGAAGGCTTTGAACTCAGGACCGACGGCTGGGGCGCGCTGCGCGCCGCCAAGGGCCTGTTCCTCAGCACCGATGCCCAGCCCAAGGCCGGCGGCAAGCAACTGGACATGCAGGCGGCGCTGGATCAGCTGGCAGAAGCGGCCCAACTGGTGGACAGCCTGCGTCAGGCGGCTCGGCAGGCCCAGGCGGAACTGGCCGACCTGGGCGCGCAGAAACAGCTGCTGCGACAGACGCTGGCCGAGCTGAAGCAGCCGGCGCTGCTGGCGCACGCGCCGGCCGGCATCGCGCTGGCCACTCCGGCCCAGCTGCAACTGGCGGCCGGGCAAAACCTGGCCTTCAGCGCCGGCGGCCAGGCCGATGTGTCGGCGCTGAAACGCTTCACCGTGGCGGCTGGCGAAAGCATCAGCCTGTTCGCGCAAAAACTCGGACTCAAGCTGATCGCCAACCAGGGCGCGGTGACGCTGCAGGCGCAAAACGGCCCGCTGCAGCTGCACGCGCTGGAAAACCTGGACATCAGCAGCAGCGGCAAGATCGCCATCGCCGCCCAGGAGGAACTGACCCTGCTCTGCGGCGGCGCCTACCTGCGCCTGAAGCAGGACGGCACGGTGGAAATCGGCAGCCCCGGCAATCACACCGTCAAGGCACGGAACTGGACCGTCACCGGCCCGGACCAGTTGCAAGCGGAGCACCCGGCCTACCCCAAGACGCTGCTCAAGGAAGCGCTGCGGATCAAATTGAGCCAGGGGCCTCAGGGCTCGCTCTCGCAGTGGAGCGGCATGCCCTACACCTTGTTCGCCGCCGGCATGCCGGTGGGGCAAGGCGTGTTGGACGCCAGCGGCTCGCTGGCGCTGGAACACGCGCCCACCACCAGCGACTATGTGGTGCAATTGAGCAATGGCACCAAGCTGAAGCTCCCGGTGGTGTCCGAATACCGCAATCCGGCAAGCGGCCAGACCGCGCGCGGCGGCCTGCAACGCCACTTCGCCCAGCTGATCGCGCCGCTATCCCCGCGCGCCAGCCGCGCCACGCAAAACTTCCGCGATCATTACCAAACCCTGAGCGGTGGCTCCGCCGCCCCAGGCAAGGGGG
>NZ_JAJOHW010000195.1 GCF_021129195.1 Chromobacterium aquaticum
CGGCGGCTGCGGCCGGCTGCGTTTCCGCCGCGGCCGGCGCTTCGGGCGCCAGGCTGTCCAGATTGAAATCGAAGTCCAGCAGATTGTTCTCCGCCGGCGCCGCGGCCGGCTCGGCCGCCGCTTCCGGCTTGGCTTCCGCCGCCGGCGTCAATTCGGCGTCTAGGTCGAAATCGAGCAGATTGCTCTCCGCCGCCGCCGCGGGCTCCGGCTTTGGCTCTTCCAACAGAGCGGCCAACGGGTCGTCCTGCGGCGCTTCCGGCGGCGCGGCCGGCTCGACGGCTGGCGCGGCGGCCTCTGCCGCGGCCGGCAAGTCAGCGTTTTGCGCGCCGAACAGCTCTTGATCCAGATCGATGCCGCCCTCGCCCGCGGCTGCAGCCGGCGCCGCGGCGGCCTCGATTTCCTCGCCCTCGCCATCGGACAGATACAGAGAGTTGGTCGGATCGATGGAACGCCCCATCGCCGCGGCCTTGGCCCAGATCGGACCATGGCCGTCGAAGGTCGCGTGCATCTCCCGCGCCAGCTTCTCGAAGCTGGCGACGTCAGGCCTGGCGGCGTAGATTTCCATCAACTTCAAGCGCACTTCCTGACGCGATGGATCCTTGGCCAGCGCATCCTTGAGGATGTCCTCGGCCTGCACGTCGCGGCCATAGGCGATGTACACCTCGGCCTCCGCCACCGGGTCGACCTCGGCCGCGTCGATGGCGCCGGCCGCCTGGGTGAAGTTGCTCATGAAGGAATGGCCGGCGCCCACCGAGGGCGCATCCATGCCCGACGAAGCGCCGCGGCTCAGCGCCATGCTGGTATTGCTGGCGGACAAGGCCAGCGATGCGCCGCCCTTGCGTCGACGCGCCAGCAGCAGGCCCAGCG
>NZ_JAJOHW010000196.1 GCF_021129195.1 Chromobacterium aquaticum
GCGCAGGCCCAGGGCGATGGCCAGCGCCAGCAAGGGCACCGCGGCGGCGGTGGCCAGTTCCACATTGAGCGCCAGGCCGGCGGCCTTGGCGCCCTTGAGCAGGTAGCCGATCAGGCCGGCGCTGTAGTAGGTGATGGCGGCGATGGACAGGCCTTCCACGGTTTGCTGCAGGTGCAGCTGCATCGCGGCGCGGCGTTCCATCGAGGTGAGCAAGGCCTGGTTCTGCCGTTCGCGGCGGATGTCGACGCGGGTGCGCAGCAGCGCGGTGGCGCGATTGACGCGCTCGGCCAGGGCGCGCTGCCGCGCGGCCACCGCGCGGCAGGTGTCTATGGCCGGGGTCAGCCGCCGTTGCAGGAATTGCTGGAAGGGCTGCAGGCCCTGGATGCGGCGTTCGCGCAGTTCGGCGATGCAGCAGCGGGCGATGTCGTAATAGGCCAGCGAGGCGTTGAAACGGTGATCGGTGCGGGACAGCGCGTTTTCGGTGGCGCCGGCCAGCTCGGTGAGCCGATGTAGCAGCTGCGGTTCGCTGTCGGCGCCGGCATCGCCCATGGCGCCGGTGAGCTCGGCCAGTTCTTCATCCACCTTGGCCAGTTCCGGGGCGATGCTCTTGGCTACCGGCAAGGCCAGCAGGGCCAGCATGCGGTAGGTTTCCAGCTCCAGCAGCCGCTGCAGCATGCGGCCGGCCTGGCGGCGGCCCATGTAGAAGTCCGCCAGCAGATAGCGGGAGAAACCATCGGCGTGGATGCGGAAGTCGGTGTAGGCGCGGCCGGCGCCGTCGCCTATTTCCGCGCCCACCAGTTCGTGGCCGTTGAAGCATTGCGCGGCCAGGTCTTCGATGCGCAGCGGCAGCGCGCCGGGCGGCAGCAGCGCGGCGTGGGCGGCCACCAGCATATTGCCGGGCAGCAGCGGCAGCCAGCCGGCGGGCAGCGCCTGCAGCGCGGGTTGGGCGAAGGGGCTGGTTTCCGCGCCATGGGCCTGCACGCTGAGGGTGGAGAACTCGCCGTGGCGCTCCCAGCGCACGCGGCCAAACGGCGCTTGCAATTGAAACTGGCTGGCCTTGGGGTCCGGGGCGGGTAGGTCCAGCTGTTGCGCCAGCTCGCGGTATAGCCAGAGTTCCTGCTCATGGCTGATGTGGCGATGCAGATAGGCGAGGTAGCTGAGACGGTTGTCGGCGGCGATCTGCAGCGCTGGCCGGGCATGGGCTTCGCTGTTCAATTGCCGGCGTTGCGGGTGTTCGTTGAGGCGCAGCAGGGTGGGATCGGAGAGGTCGGCATGCATGGCGGGCTCCGGTGGCGGGTGGCGGTTTCAGCATAACGCGGATCATATTGCACTGCAGCATATTTTGATCCGGTATTGTTTCAGCCAAAATAAAAAGGCGGCCTTGGCCGCCTTTTCCGGTCCGCGCCGGGTTCAGTCGGGCAGATTCAGCGCCACCGCGCCCTTGGCGTCGAACCAGGCCACGCCGCTGCCCAGCATCGCCTGGCCATTGCGCACGAACAGATCGTGCGCCATCGCCAGTTGCAGCTGCTCCAGATAGGCCGGGGTGAAAATGCCGCTCCATTCCGCCTGCAGTTGGCGCGCATCGGCGATCTGGCGGCTATTGCCCTTGTGGTTGATCCGCAACGGGAAATGCACATAGCGGCTGGCCTGCTGCGCCTGGCCGGCCAGCGCGGCGCGCTGGAAGCCTTGCACCCTGGCCTCGAAGGCGGCGTCGCTTTCCTCGGTGACATCCTGGTACCAGCGGCCGTCGGCGGCGGGAGCCATGTCGCCTATGCTCAGCGCCACCGGCAGGGTCTTGGCCTTCAGCGTCCAGCTGCCGTCCAGGCCCACGCTGTTGTCGAAGCCCAGCGGCTGGCCGTCGCCGCCGCCGTTATTCTTGAAGCGCAGCTGGAACTCGCCACCGCCGGCCTCGCTCAGGCGCAGGGTCTCGCCCTGCAGCTTGCCGCGCAGCGGAATGTCCTTGAGGTAGCGGCCATAAAAATAATGGCCGCCGCTCAGCGTCTTGCCGTTTTTGATCAGCAGGGTCATGCCGATGCGTTCCTGGCCCAGCGTGCCTTCCAGGCTGACGCGGTCGATGTCGTCGGCGGCGCGGGCCACGCCGGACAGGCCGGTGATCAGGGCGGCGGCGAGCAGGCCGCGGGATGCGAGTTTGAGCGCTGTCATGGTGTGTCCCTCCGTTAGCGGGCGATAAAGCGTTTGCCGTAGCTGGCGCGGTCGATTTCCTGGATTTCCACGCACAGCTGCACTTCCACGCCCGGCGGCAGCGCGGCGCTGTCGGCCAGCGCTTGCAGGCTCAGTTCTGACAAGCGCTGTTTTTCCTCCGGGCTGCGGCCGCTGAGTATGGCCAGCTTGGCGTGGATAAAGGCGCGCGGCAGGTCCTGGACGCCGATCTGGCAGCAGTCCAGCGCGATGGCGCGGCTCTTGATGTCGGCTTCCTCGAACTGACCGCTGGCCAGCAGCGCGCGGTTGATGTCCAGCAACGCCGCGCCGGCGGAAAAGGTGTCGAGGTTCTTGCTGTATTCGAGTGTCAGATGGGGCATGTCTGGGCCTGTGGGATCGCTTCCGCGCGCCATGGGCGCCTGGAATGGTTTTGCGTATTGCTATACGCCATTGTCTTGGATGCTGCCCAGTTTAGCGCAAGCCCAGGGCGGGAGAACAGGGGGATGGCCGCGCGGGGCACGGCCGAGCGTCGGGAAGCCGCTCACTGCCCATCGCGCTGCGGCGCGGTCGTGCCGAGTGCGGGTGGCTTTGAAATGCGCATGCGCCGCATGGGCATTTCGCGTGTTCCGCCGTTTTCGCCAGTTCCCGCTCGGATTCGCGGGAGCTTGCGCGGTCTAGCGGCGTTGGCCGGTTTTCTGGATCAGGCTTTGGATGTCTTCCAGTTTGATGACATCGTGTTCCAGGCTGCGGCTGATCAATTCCAGCAAATAGGTTTTCTTGAATACCGGGGAGCCTTCCCACTCGCTGCCCGGCTGTCCGATCATGCAGGGTTGGGTGATGATGGCGGGTTCGCCATCAATCACATCCAGCGCGAATTCGTCTTCCGAGATTCTCATTTTGCGGTTTCCTCTGTCTGGTGCCGCGCGTGACTGGCTTGCTCTGGATATTCGCCGTTTTACGCGTGGCATTGTGCTGCCTTTAATTGTTTTGATTAATACTTTTTTAGTTATTTAATTTTTGCCTGCGAGTATCTTGCCGGTGCCATGAATGTTATAGTGTTGCGGTTTTATTATATTGTCTTTCTATTTAAAATAATAGCAGTTGGGGTGAGTGAAATATCTGAATGCAAACAGTATGTTTCATTTGGCTGTTTCCCTGATTCATGATGGTTAAAATAGGGTGGCCATGGTTTCGTGTTAAATTAAAATAATGATTTTCGCTATTGGTTTGTTTTCATGGAGGGGCTGAATGAGCAGGGCGGCGTGGAAAGAAGAGGGCGAAAGCGCGGCATTGCTGCGCAATGCATCGAAAAACCTGGCTTATCTGATGGAGCGCGCAGGTGTCGATGCCGCGCATTTGAGCGAGGCGATCGGCCTTGGCGTGGCGACGATCAACAATATCAAACGCGGGGTGGGCAATCCCACCTTGCTGACCCTGATGGAATTGGCCCGGTTTTTTGACGTCAAGCTCAGTGATTTCATCGAAGGCGAGCTGGGGCGGGGCGCTCGAGAAAGCCGTGCCGCACGGGCGGTGCCTCTGGTCAAGTTCACTGAGGTGGGCCTGTTTTGTGATGGCATGGCGATAGAGCCGGACCGTTATTTCGTCGACGCCGCCGGTTTCGACGCCGATGACGCGTTCGCCGTGGTGCTGAACAACGATGCGCTGTTTCCCAGCTTTTCCCAAGGCAGCGTTTTCATTGTGGCGCGCAAGGAAAGCCCGGCGGATGGGGACGTGGTGCTGGTCCGCATTGCCGGCCAACCTCCATGCTTCCGCCGCGTGTTCATCGACGGCGAGCATTGCCTGTTTTCAAGCATTTCCTTGATGCATGATCTGCAGCCGTCCATCTGCCGCGAGTTCGAGGTACTGGGCGTCGCGGTCAAGGCAATCAAAACTTTCAGCGCGGGATGAGTAGAGTGGAGCAATTCAGGGTTTACGGTCTGATCGTCGGCTTGTCGGTGACCATCATGGTGGTGTGCGATTCGCTGGTGTACAAGACTTTGGATATTCATGGCTTGAAGATCACCGCCAGCGGCATCGTGTTTTCGCTGTGCTATCTATTGTCCACGGTGTCCACCGAGGTGTACGGCTATAAGCTGGGCGGCCGCACGGTATGGATACTGGTGGCGTGCCAGACATTCTTCGTGTTGATCATCAACGCTTTTGCCCTGCTGCAGCCGGACAATAACGAGATCTCGAAACAGTATTACCTGCTGTTCAACGAGTTCTGGCGGGTGATGGTGGGCACCTGGATTTCGGTGCCGGCGTCTTACTTCTGCAATGGTTTCGTCGTGTCGCGGATGAAGGTGTTCTTTGCCGGACGCCTGTTCTTCGTCCGCTATGTGATCGCGTCCATGCTGGCGCAGGCGGTGTTGCTGATGACCGCTTATCCCATCAGCCTGTCGTCGCGCTACAGCGGGCAGGAGCTGGTCAACATCATCGCCACCACCTGGTCTTACAAGGTGCTGGTTTCCATCATCCTGCTACCGGTGGGGTATTACCTGGTGGGCGTGGTGAAGCGTATCGAAAAAACCGATTACTTCGATTGGAGCGTGTCGTACAACCCGCTGACCGTGTTCAAGGACGACGACGAGGCGGTGAAGAGAAACCACTACGCGATGGAGGAAGCGCATGAGAGTCGCGCAAATATCTGATGTGCACTTGTTCGCCGACCGCGACGGCCGGCTGCAGGGCTACGACACTTACCGCGAGTTCGACCGGGTATTGTCCCGGCTGGAGCAGCGGCACGCGGCGGAACTGGACGCGATCTGGGTGACCGGCGATATCTCGCAGGACGAGAGCCGGGAGTCCTACCAATGGTTCGCCGAGAGACTGGAGCAGACCGGCCTGCCGGTGCACTGGCTGCCCGGCAACCACGACGCCGCGCCGCTGGCGACCGAGGTATTGAGCGCGTATGGCTGGATGCGGCCGTTGCAGCGGCTGGAAACCGCGGACTGGCTGATACTGGCCTTGGACTCGGTGCAGCCGGGGATAGACGACGGCCATCTCAGCGAGTCGGCGGCGGAGGCGTTCAGGCACAGCCTGGCGGCGGCGCAGAATCCTGCCAAACGCTGCGTGGTCTTGCTGCACCACCATCCGGCGGCGGTGGGCACGCCGCTGCTGGACAGTTGCATGTTGCAGAATACCGAGCGTTTCTGGGCCTTGATGGCGGAAGTGCCCAATCTTCAGTTATTGCTGTGCGGCCATGTGCATGGAGATTACCGTCTGCGCGCCGGCGAAGTGCCGCTGGAAGTGTGTCCGGCCACCTGCTTTCAATGGCGCAAGGGCACATCGGAGCTGGATACCGAGGACCGGCGCGGCTACAAGTTGCTGGAATTCGACGCGGAGGGCTTCCGCAGCGAGACGGTGATGTTCTAGCGGCGGCTGCGCGGGTCAGGTCGCTTATTCGTTATCGCTTGACCGCGCGCAGCTCAAGCACCTTGCTGGCGGCGTCTGGCGCCGCGGTGTTCCGGCGCCGGGCCTCCACCGCCGCCGCGCTGAACTGGCGGCTGAAGTTGCGGCCTTTCAGAAAGCCGGTGGTATAGGCGATCTTGCAAATATCTTGCGCGCTCAAATCCGAAAAATAATCGATATTCTGGCAGATGCTTTCGCCGGAACAGGTTTCGCTATTGCCGTGGATGTGGATGCGGTATTGATTGCCGCGCAGTTCGGCCTCGACTTTGCAGCGCTTGCGCTGGGCTTGCAGATTGTTTTCCAGCAGCGCGATCTTGATCAGGTCGCGCGGATTGATCGCGGACATGATTTGATTGCTGGCCAGAATATCCGCATGGGACAGTTTCACAAAATCGTGGCTGCCGTAAACCTTGAACAGGTAGAGAAACTCCTTGGAGTTTTTCTTGGGCAGCCTGTCGCATAGCGCCAATTGGTATGGCGGGTTGAACACGCTGATGATCCATTTTTTTATTTGAGCCAGAGAAAGAGCGCGCATCGTGCATGACCCCCTGCGTTAAACGCGCTTAGTTTACCCAAAGCCGGTATTGGATGCTTGAAGAAATGTTTTTGGAATATTTACATTATTAATATATTAGTGGCGAAAATATCGGCCGTGATCTGATTGGATCGCGGCCGATATTCCGTTCCGGCCGGCGCCGGGCGCGGGCGTCAAGCGTTGGTGGCGCGATCCTGCAAGGGCAGGAACAGTTCGCTGACGGCGTCGGCTTCGGCCACGTCCGGGTAAAAGCGCAGGCGCTGCAAAAATAGCGGAAAGTCGCGCGGCTGTTCGCCGCTGGCGGGGAGCCACTCGGTGTACAGCCAGCGCGCCTTGGCGCCCAGTTCGGCATCGGAGCCCAGATGGCGCAGCCGGGCGCAGCGTCCGGCCGGAATCAGCGCGGCGCGCACGCCCTGGGGGTTGGCGGCGATGGCACGATCGGTGGCCGCGCACAAGCCGATGCGAAACGCGTCCGGCGCGCAGTCGTCCGGATCGGTGTACAGCAGGTTGTAAGTGGCGCTGACGCTGGGCGGCAGTTGTTGCTGCCGCCGCCAGGCGATGAAGTCGCGCAGGCTGTCTCCCAGCCGCGCGGGATGGCCGCGGTGTTCCAGCAGCGCTATTGGGGTGGCGGGAAAATCGACGATGTCGACGACAAAGGGGGCATGGACGGACGGCATGGAGCGGTTCCTCAGTTGGCGCAGGGTTTGCAGATGGCTGTGCCAAGGCAGCCAGCGCGGCTGCCGCCGGAAGGCGGACGGGCTCTGGCCCACCGCTTGCCGGAAGGCGCGGGCGAAGGCCTCCGGGCTGCGGTAGCCGCTGTCCAGCGCGATGTCCAGCACCGGGCAGCGGCGGAAAGCCAGCCGCTCGCCGGCGCGCCGCAGCCGGCAGAGCTGCACATAGCGGTGCAGGCTGATGCCGAAACGGGCGCGGAACAGGCGGTGGAAGTGAAAGCGCGAGCAGGCCGCCACCCGGCTGAGTTGCTCCAGGCTGAGGTCGGCGTCCAGGTGGGCGTCGATATAGGCCAGCGCTTTGCTCAGCCGTGGTTCGAGGGTGTTCGGCATGATTTCCTCCTTGGCGCCGCCAGTCTAGCGCGGTGGTAGCGCGGCGCGCCTGACCGATGTTGCGCTATTGCCGCGCCGGCTTGGAGCGTGTTGGCGATCTCGCGAGCTAGAGCGAGACAAGGCGTACTCACCGTGTAATGCATCCACGACGCGCAGCAGATCGTAAACAGACGCTCAGGCCAGCGGCTTGAACATCGCCACCCGCCGGCGCAGACCGTGTTCGGCTTCGGCACGCAGCACGGCGCGCAGCCAGGGCGGGCAATCGGCGGCGGCGATGCTCTGAAAGCCGCGCCCTTGATAGAAGGGGGCGTTCCAGGCCAGGTGCTCGAAGGTGGTCAGCGTCAGCCGGCGCAGGCCCAGGCGGCGCGCAACGGCTTCCGCGTGCGCGATCAGCGCCGAGCCCAGACCCTGCCCTTGGCGGCTGGGGCAGACATCCATTTCCTGCAGGTGCAGGCTGTCGTCGTGACGGCGCGCCAACAGGAAGCCGTGGACGCCATCGGCATCGGCCGCCGCCCATAGCAGGCTGGCGGCGCAGGCGGCGCTCAGCTCCTCCGCGGGCAGGGTGTCGGCGGACAGCGCCGACGGTAGATCTTGCGGATCGAAGCGAGCGGCGGCGGCGCGCTCGATAGCGGCTAGCCGGACGAAGTCTTCCGGCGTGGCCGGCCGGATGCGCATGCGTTCCATGTCAGCGCGCTTCCCGCCACAGGCCCTGGTAGTCGCGCGGCAGTCCGTCCGGGGTGACGCTGATCTCGGCCTGGAACGCGCCTTGGCGCGACTCGTAGCGGTAGCCTAACTCCGACAGGCGGGTGTAACGCTGAGGCAAGGGCGCCAAGGTCAGCGCCGGAAATTGCAGCCAGGCGGCACTCAGCTCCAGCGCCGCGCCGATCTCGAGCCGGCCGCGGCGGATGGGTAGCAGATTGGTGGCGGGGGTGAAGGCCAGATCGATGTCGACGCAGCCTTGCACCTGCGGCTGCTCCACGCCGTTGAGCAGCCAGCGGCGCTCGGCGTCGGCTTCCAGCAGCAGTTCGATGCGCTGGCCACCGCGATAGCCTTGTATCGTCGCGCGCCGAGTGCTCCAGTCCGGCGCGCAGTCCACCTGATAATGCAGCAGGCAGTTGATGCCGTCTTCGACGAAGATGGCGCAGCCGCTGAGACGCGGGCCGTGTTCGCTAGTCTCCAACGCCGCGTAGTCGTGGCCGGAAGCGTCCAGCCTTTGCCAGATAATGGCCTGGTGTTGCGTGATGTCGTGCATGCGTGGCCGATTTTAGGTGTTTCGGTAAACAGACCAGCATGATATGTCATTTGCCTGGGCTTGGGCAGCGCGGTGGCAAGAGTCCTGCTTGCCTGTGCCTTCCGCAAGCGCGGTAGATTGTAAACACAGTCTCAGAACCTGTTCAAAGTCTGCTGCGCTGCGGCGATACGGCGTTGAAAACAAGCTCAAAATGCTCATGTACCACGTGTACATTCCGCTTTTTCGCTCGTTTTCGCCTTGTCTCGCCCTTGCTCGCGAGATTTTGAACAGGCTCTT
>NZ_JAJOHW010000197.1 GCF_021129195.1 Chromobacterium aquaticum
TCCGGCGCCGGCGCGGCTTCCGCGGCGGCCGGGGCCTCCGGGCGGGCGCTCTTGATCTTTTGCAGTTCCTCGGTGTTGGCCACCACGTCCTGCAACAGCTTGTCCAGTTCGTCGTTGCCGTCCAGCTTGGTCAGCAGGTCGCGCAGCTTCTGGCGCGCCTCGTACAGCCGGCGCAGCGGGGTGACTTGCTTGACGATGTTGACCGGGTCGAAGTCGTCGAAGTGATTGAACTTCAGCTCCACATTGAGCTTGCTGCCGTCGTCGGACAGCGCGTTGTCCACCTGGGCGGTGACGCGCGGGCTCAGCGAGGCCAGCACCGCGTTGAAGTTGTCGCGGTCTATCTCCACGAAACGACGCTCGCTGAGCTTGGGCAGCGGCTGCTCCTGCTTGCCGGCCAGGTCCGCCAGGATGCCAACCACCAGCGGCAGCTCCCGTTTTTCCAGGGCATTGCCGATTTCCACGTCATACGTGATTTGCACGCGCGGCGGACGAATCCGGTCCAGCTTGTGCTGAGTGCTTTCTGCCATAACAGACCTCGATCGGTGAGTTGACGCCAATGGCGGACTCGGCGCTTGCGCCCGGTGGTCCGTATTGGCTTGTTGCTGGATTGTCTGACCATTGCCGAGTTTGACGGTCCCGGCTTCTTTTTTCATTGATGCCGGTCCTGAACGCCGCATGGAAGCCTTTTTTGCTGACAAATGCTTGCAATTTGCATTTTTCAATGCCCTCGGCTTAACAATTCCTATAGAACTGACGGCGTTTTTTTGCCAATATTATTTGCAATGGCAAATGGCGTTTGGGTGATGCGGATGCGCAACGGGTATCTGGCCGGGCTGTGCTGCTGTCTGGTTTTGGGCTTGGGCGGATGTTCGTCCCTGGGCTTCGGCCCATCGGTGAAATTGCAGGCGGCCACGCTGGACGTGGTCAGCATGGCCAATGACGACACGCCGCTGGCGGTGGATTTCGTCGCGGTCAAGGACCCGGAGCTGCACAAGCTGCTGCTGGGGCTGCCGGCGGCCAAGTGGTTCGAGCAGCGCGAGCAGCTGCGGCGCGACTATCCGGTGGACCTCAAGGTATGGGAACTGGAGCTGGTGCCGGGCCAGCACCTGGAGACCGAGGACGTGCCGATACGCGGCGAGCCGGCGGCCGGGCTGCTGGTGTACGCCGGCTACGCCGGACCCGGCATGCACCGGCTGAGCCTGGATACGCGCAAGAAAGTCTGGTTGCGTTTTGAAAGCAAGAATATGCGGCTGATGGAGCCGTAGCGGGGGGAGAGCGGTTTGAAAGCAGTGCCACAGGCGGTGTGTTGGTACGAGGGGATGCAGTTGCTGCCCCAGCATTTTCAATGGCAGTCCCTGCGCGCGGATGGGGTGGCCGCGGCGCTGGCGGCGGCGGCCCAGCCGCTGTACTGGGGGGTGTTGGAGCTGGAGCTGGACGAAGCGGCGCTGGCCGGCGGCGTGGCGCGGGTGTCCGCGCTGGAAGCGGTGCTGCCGGACGGTCTGCCGCTGCGCTTCGACGCCGGCGACGGCGCCGAGCTCAGCTGCGACGTGACCGCGGCCGCGGCGGAAGCGCCGGGGCGCACGGTGACGGTCTACCTGGCCTTGCCGCCCTTGTGGCGCGCCGGCCGGCTGGACGCGATGACCGGCCGCTACCGCTCGGAAAACAGCGAGGCGGTGCCGGATTTGAGCAGCGGCGAAAACCCGGCCAGCCTGACCTTGTGGCGGCCGGACATCCGCCTGGTCACCGAGGCCGAGCGCGCCGACATGATCTGCCTGCCGCTGCTGCGCATCGCCCAGCAAGGCGGCGGCTTTGCCCGCCGCGCTTACGCGCCGCCATCGCCGCGGGTGCTGCCGGACAGCCCGCTGGGGCGCAAGGTGGCGGCGCTGTGCGCCAAGGCGCGCGAAAAATGTGTGTTCCTCAGCGGCCGGCTGCGTCAGGCCAAGGACGCCGGCAAGGACGACGATATCGATGAAATCCGCCGCCAGCTGGCGGCGCTGTGGGCGCGGCTGCCGGAAGTGGAAGCCGCGCTGGGCAGCCGCGTGGCCCATCCCGCCGCCTTGTTCGGCCTGCTGGCCGGCATGGCCGGCGCGCTGA
>NZ_JAJOHW010000198.1 GCF_021129195.1 Chromobacterium aquaticum
CGCCGCCAGCGCGCGCGGGCCGCCGCCGCGCAGCAATTGCAGCAGCACGGTTTCCGCCTGATCGTCCAGATGATGCGCCAGCGCCACCACCCCGGCGGCGGAGCGCCGATACACCTGGTAGCGCGCCGTGCGCGCCACCGCTTCCAGGCTATCGCCGCCGCTGACGACCAAACTCACCCGCTCCAGCCGCAGCGGCACCCGCAGCGCCGCGCACAAGGCGCGGCAATGCTCGGCCCAGGCGTCGGCATTCGGGCTCAAGCCGTGATGCACATGCACGGCGCTTACCGCCAGCCCGGGCCTGTGTTCGCGTGCGCGGCACAGCAGCGCCAGCAGCGCCACCGAGTCCAAACCACCGCTCAAGCCCACCTCAAAAGCACATTGGCCGGACAATTCGTCCGGCCAATGGCTTAGCAGAGCTTCGAGCGGGTCAGGCTGCGGCTTCCTTGAAGCGGCCATAGCTCATCAATCTGTCGAAACGGGTTTTCAGCAATTCGTCGATCGGCTTGGAGGTCAAGTCTTTCAACTCTTCCTGCAACACGCGCTTCATGCTCGCCATCATCTGGGCATGATCGCGGTGCGCGCCACCCACCGGCTCGTTGACCACGCGGTCAACCAGGCCCAGGGTCTTCAGGCGCGGCGCGGTGATGCCCAACGCCTCGGCGGCGTCGGACGCGCGTTCGGCGGTCTTCCACAGAATGGAAGCGCAGCCTTCCGGCGAAATCACCGAGTAAGTCGCGTATTGCAGCATATTGACGCAATCGCCCACCGCGATGGCCAAGGCACCGCCAGAACCGCCCTCGCCTATCACCGTGACGATGATGGGCACGCGCAAGCGCGTCATCTCATAGAGATTGCGACCGATGGCCTCCGACTGTCCGCGCTCTTCCGCGCCGATGCCGGGCCAAGCGCCGGTGGTATCGACCAAGGTGACCACTGGAATGCCGAACTTCTCGGCCAGCTTCATCAGGCGCAAGGCCTTGCGATAGCCTTCCGGATGCGGCATGCCGAAGTTGCGGCGGATCTTTTCCTTGGTGTCGCGGCCCTTCTGCTGGCCGATGACCATCACCGACTGGCCATTGAAGCGGGCCAGGCCTCCGACGATGGCGGCATCGTCGGCATACGCGCGGTCGCCATGCAGCTCTTCGAAGTCGGTGAAAATACTCTCTATATAGTCGAGCGCGTAGGGGCGCTGCGGATGGCGCGCCACCATGGCGATTTGAGACGGCGTCAGCTTGGCGTAGAGCGTCTTGGTCAGCTCCTGGCTCTTCTTCTGCAGACGCGCGATCTCTTCCGAGATGTCCAGCACCGAATCGTCCTGAACATAGCGCAGTTCTTCTATTTTGTTCTCAAGTTCGGCAATTGGCTGCTCAAAATCGAGAAAGGTCGGCTTCATTCGTTACGTCATCCGATAAATAGCTAATGGCGGCATGATACCTTAGCGATAAAGCCGGCGTCACCTTTCTGTCTGACAAAAACATTAATTTTTGGAGCTTTTATTCGAAATTGTCGTCAGTTGAAAAAAATTGCTGATAGACCACTTGCGCAAGCTTAAACCCTGTGTTTTAATTCGCCTCCTCGCTGAGACGCAAACGCAACAGCGAACAGGATTCAGGGCGTTTAGCTCAGTTGGTAGAGCGTCTGCCTTACAAGCAGAATGTCGGCGGTTCGACTCCGTCAACGCCCACCAAGTTTTACGGTTGGAGTGGTAGTTCAGTNNCCCGTCCACTCCGCCAACAGTATTAAAAGCAGTACCCGGATTCGGGCGTTTAGCTCAGTTGGTAGAGCGTCTGCCTTACAAGCAGAATGTCGGCGGTTCGACTCCGTCAACGCCCACCAAGTTTCGGTTGGAGTGGTAGTTCAGTTGGTTAGAATACCGGCCTGTCACGCCGGGGGTCGCGGGTTCGAGTCCCGTCCACTCCGCCAACGCATTAAAGCAGTAGCCTAATCGGTAACACGGTTTTTGGGCGGTTAGTCTCAGTTGGTAGAGCACTGCCTTCACACGGCAGGGGTCGCTGGTTCGAGTCCAGTACCGCCCACCAATTGCTGGAGTGGTAGTTCAGTTGGTTAGAATACCGGCCTGTCACGCCGGGGGTCGCGGGTTCGAGTCCCGTCCACTCCGCCAAGCATTGCAAAAAAGCAGCCTTTCGGCTGCTTTTTTGCATTATCGACTCAAGATTTTAATTCAACATACATACAACACTGCGTTTAGGACAAATAACTACTGTTTGAGACGATATCAGCTTGCAAAGCGCAAAGCCTAAAGTGATACTGCGGTTGACTTTCTGATATCTTTATAAAGAGATTCAACTATGCGCAACTTAATCCTGGTGGCTGGCTGTTGCGCCAGCACGCTGGCCCTGGCAGGCGCGCCTGCCGACAAGGCCATCTGGGAGTACACGGTCAAGGACGGCGACAATCTGTGGGCGCTGGCGGCCGAGCACCTATCGTCCCCCGCTTACGTGCCCAAGCTGCAAGTCCGCAACCGCATCGCCAATCCCTACCGACTGGTGCCAGGCAGCATTCTGCGCGTGCCCTATCCCTGGATCAAACAAACGCCGTCCGACGCCACGCTGGAGGAAGTGTCCGGCGACGCCCGCGCCGTCAATGGGGCCGGCAAGCCGCTAAATCTGGCCGTGGGTCAGAAGTACCCCAAGGGCACCCATTTCAAGACCGGCAATGACGCCATGATCAAGCTGCGCTTCGTCGATGGTTCCTCACTGCTGATCAACGCCAACTCCGATCTGACGCTGCAAACCCAGGTCTATTATCCCAGCACCGGCGCGATCAAGTCGCAGATCAAACTGGACAACGGCAGCACCGGCAACTCGGTGATACCCAATATCCTGATGCCCAGCCGCTACGAAATCCGCACCCCATCGGCGGTCACCACCGTGCGCGGCACCGAGTTCCGCGTCAACGCATCCGAACAGGAAGACACCTCGGCCGAAGTACTCAAGGGCGTGGTGGAAGTCAAAGGCAAGCACAGCAAGGTCGATGTGCCCGCCGGCTTCGGCACCCTGTCCAGCCTCAAGGACGGACCGAGCGCGCCGGAGGAATTGCCGCCGCCACCGGATCTGTCCTCCCTGGCGGACCTAAACCAATTCAACCCGCCGCCACTGGAATGGGCCAGCAATGAACACGCCGCCTCCTATCGCGTCACCCTCAACGGCAAGAAGCGCCTGGCCGAGCGCCAGCTGCAAGCGCCTCGCTACTATCCCAGCCTGCCGGGCAACGGCGATTATGTGCTGCAAGTTCGCGCCAAGAGCCGTTCCGGACTGGAAGGCTATGACAGCAGCCGCAGCTTCAAGCTGCAAGCCTATCCGCTGCCGCCGCTTCTGTTCACCCAGGCCGGCGGCGCGCAATTGCGCGGCCAGACCTTGCCGTTGCGGGTCAACGCCACGCCGGAGCAACCGCTGCGCCTGCAGCTCGCGCGCCAGCCGGACTTCGCCCAGCCGCTGCTGGAACAGACCCTGACCGAAGCCGAGTTCAAGACCAATCTGCCGGAGCCCGGCACTTGGTATTGGCGACTGGCGCGGCTGGATGCTCAAGGCCGCCCCGGCCCCTACTCCACCCCTCAGAAAGTCGAAACCAAGGGCTGGCTCAGCCGCTTGCAGCAGCCCACCCCGGTACTGGCTGGCCGCCCTTATCCCATCACCCGCGCGCGCTACACGCTGACCCTGACCCCGATGCCGACGCAGGACGCAAAACGCCAGCCCTTCAGCCTCAGCAGCGAGCAGCCGCAATGGGAACTGAAAGCGCTGCAAGCCTTGCCGGCCGGTCAATACCGGGCCGAGGTCAAGGTCGAGGGAGAGCACGGCTACCTGGCGAAGGAAGAGCAAGAAATGCTCACTCTTCCCTAAAAACTTCCCTAGAATGGCAGCATGCTAACTTTTTATCGCGACAAGATTCTGCGCTTGTTGCCGTTTCTGCTGGCCCTGCTGGCAGCCCTGCTAACCCTGTCCGGCCTGCTGCTGCGGCTGGATTTCTGGCTGTATGACGGGCTGATCCGGCTCAAGACCAACCATGAGCAAAACAGCGACATCGTCGTCGTCGCGGTCGACGAGCGCAGCCTGTCCGAACTCGGCCGCTGGCCCTGGCCGCGCGAATACCATGCCCAATTGGTGGACAAGCTGTCCCAGGCCCGCGCGGTGGGCCTG
Source organism: Chromobacterium aquaticum (assembly GCF_021129195.1). GTDB lineage: Bacteria > Pseudomonadota > Gammaproteobacteria > Burkholderiales > Chromobacteriaceae > Chromobacterium > Chromobacterium aquaticum. The sequence continues at coordinate 4,158 of NZ_JAJOHW010000198.1, forward strand.
GATATCGTGCTGGCCGAAGCCTCGCACAACACGCCGGAATCGGACCAGGCGCTGGCCGACGCCATCCGCCGCAATGGCAAGGTGATCAGCCCGGTGTTTCCCGAGATGCAAGGCAACCGGCTGACCGAAACCCGGCCGCTGCCCAATATCGCCGCCGCCAGCGCCGGCCTCGGCCACACCGATTACGAACTGGACAATGACGGCGTGATCCGCCGCGTTTACCTGAAGGCCGGCCTGGGCTCGCCCCACCACCCCAACTTCGCCCAGGCGGTGCTGGATCTGGCCAATGGCCAGCGCCAGTCCGAGCAACAGAAAATGGCGATGCCGCCCGGCGAACCGGACAGCTGGCTGCGCGAAGACCCGGTGATGGTGCCCTATCTGTCCGGCCCGCCACCGTTCCAGCAGGTTTCCTATATAGACGCGCTCAATGAGTTGCCGGCCTCTTTCTTCGCCGGTAAGATCGTGCTGGTGGGCGCCACCGCCACCGGCCTGGGCGACATCCACTCCACCCCGCTGTCGGCCAATAACCGCGGCATGCCCGGCGTGGAAATCAACGCCTTCCTGCTGCATGGACTGCAGACCGACAACACCCCGATGCCGCTGCCGCTGGGCTGGAAAGCCGCCATCAACGCGCTGGCCATCCTGCTGCTGGACCTGCTGCTCAGCCGTTACAAGCACCGCCAGGGCATTCTGCCGGCCTATCTCTTGGCCTCCTGTGGCGTGCTGGTGCTCAGCGTGCTGCTGCTGACACTGGCCTCGGTGTTCTGGAGCGGCGTCACCACCGCCATCCTGCTGTGGCTGGCCGGCAGCATCCGCTTCGTGTCGCGGCAATCCAAGCTGCTGCTGCAGGCCAATACCGATGGGCTGACCAGTTTGTACAATCGCCGCCACTTCGACGAGGTGCTGGCGCCGGTGCTGGACAAGCACCGCGCCGCCGGCAAGGCGCTGGCGCTGCTGATTCTCGACGTCGACAACTTCAAAGGCTACAACGACCACTACGGCCATTATGCCGGCGACCTGATCCTGCAACGGCTGGCGCAAGAGCTGCAAGCCAGCTTCTCTACCCGGCGCCATGTGGTGGCGCGGCTGGGCGGCGAGGAATTCGGCGTGCTGCTGGAAGAATGCGGGCTGGATCAGGCGGTAGCCGCGGCGGAAGACTTCCGCCTGCGGCTGGCCGCGCTGGAACTGCCCCACCTGAAGAGTCCGCTGCGCAAGGTCACTTGCAGCATAGGCGTCGCCGCGCGCGTGCCGGACCCGGACGACAGCGGCCGCACCTTCTACGAAGACGCCGACAGCGCGCTCTACATCGCCAAGCGCTCTGGGCGCAATACGGTCAGCCCCACGCCCGCGGGACGCGCGCTGCAGCATCAGCGCTGAAGCGCAGCACCACCAACAGGTTCTCAGAAGGCGTAGCTGGCGGACAGATACAGCATCCTCCCCCATAAATCGGTGGCCGCGCCGGAATAGCCGGCGACGCCGCTGCCGAACCCCTCCCCAGTGGCATAGGATGGACGCCGGTCGCCCAGATTGCGGATGCCACCATTGACCTTGAAGCCCTTGAACGGCGCCAGGCCGAAATTCAGGTCCAGCGCGGTGTAGGACGCCACCCTCTGCTTCAGCTTGCCGCCATGGCCGTACAGCTGTGAATACTGGTTCTTGTAGGAGGCGTAGCTGCGCGCCGCCAAACCCAGCGAATACGCCGCCTTGCTGTACGTCACTTCGAATACATTCTTCCAGCGCGGCTGCGCGCCATAATCGGCGTACTCCAGCAGCGGATCGGTTTCGGTCTGCGACTCCTGATAGCTGAAAATGCGGTTCTGCGCATTGCGGAATTTCAGCTTGCCGTAAACCCCCAGCGACCAATCGTATTGCACATCGATGTCAACGCCACGGGTGCGGGTCTTGCCGATATTCATATACGGCGCCGAAATATATTCGATGTCCCCGCGCACGCCGGGCATATCGGACGGCTTGCGCACCACGAAACCGGGAAAGCGGCCCGGGTTGTCCAGCACATATTGCGGGTCCAGCGACTGCACCGTGTTGGACACCTCGATCTGATACCAGTCCACGGTGGCGGATAGCGCCTTGCTGGGCTGCAGCACCAGGCCCAATGCATAGTTCCTGGAATCCTCCGGCTTCAGTTGGGCATTGCCGCCGCTGCGCAGCTGATTGCTGCCCAGGCCGCAGCGCTCGCGGGGAATGCCGCGATCGGCGCATTGCGCGTAGTCGTACACCGAGGCATAAGCCTGGCGCGACGCGTACAACTGCGGCAGCGTCGGCGCCTTGAAGCCGGTGGTGGCCGAACCGCGCAGCATCGCCGGTTCCCAGGGCCGGAAGGCGAAGGTCAGCTTGGGATTGAAGGTGTCACCGAAGTCGTTGTAGCGATCGGCGCGCAGCGCCAGCTGCAGCTCCAGGTTTTTCAACACCGGCAGATTGACTTCGCCGAAGGCGGACAATACCGAACGGCTGGCGCGCAGGCTTTGCTGGACGGCGAAGTTCATGATCTTGCCGCTTTGCAGCAGCGGGTCCGGCCGCGCATCCACCGATTCATGCGACCACTGCAATCCCGCGGCGACGCCGACGGCGCCGGCCGGCAGCTTGAACCACTCGTCCTGGCTGGCCTTGAACTCGAACGCAGACAAGCGCGACGACGAAGTATTGGCGATGGTGGCCAGATAAGGCCGCAACGCGGCGGCGGCATTGTTCTGCGAAAACGGATCGTACAGCGGCTGGCCATTGGCGCCGTTCTTCAGCATCGCGAGGAAGGCGTCGTTCAGCACCACATTGCTCTGGCGCGCATCCACCTTGTTCAAGCCCAGGTTCAGCGAGCCTTCCATGTCCCAGCCGCGCCGCAAGACGCGGCCGCCCAGCACCGCGCGATAGGTGTCGCTGCGGATCTCATTGAGCCGCCGGCCGTTCTCCGACAGATTACGGGTGATCTGCAGATTGTCGGTGGGCTTGAAGTCCGGATAAATCGCCCCCAGCCCGCCATCCCGCGGATAAATCGCCCAGCTGGGCGTGACAATGGCCTGCACGAAGGAATAGCCGCCATCCAGCGGCGTCTCGCTGCGGTTCACCCCTAGCTCGGCGAAGAATTCGGCATCGCCGTCCACGCGCCGGATGTAATTGGCCAACAAGCCATAGCGGCTGGTGCGCGGCGCTAGCTGGGTGCCCAGTTCGTCGACATCGGACACGCACAGCACCGAGCCGCTGGGACGGGAGGTCAGCCGCGACGGCGGACAGCCGGGCAAGGGCTTGGCCAGCGCATTGGTCTTGCCCGGATTGGGCGTGCGGTCGTTCCAATAGCCCCACTGCGCGCCGCTGCGCACATCCAGCCCGCCCAGGAAGCGGTAATCATTGCTGCGGGTGGTGGCGTGATTGCGGCTGAACACCGGTTCGCGATGGTAGACGTCGAAGGACAGCAAGAGATTCTGGCCGTCCTGGTCCAGGTCGCCGAAACCGCCGCTGAGGTTCAGCGACTGCTCATTGCCGTCGCCATCCAGGTTCTGTCCCAGCCGCGTGCTGGCGCTCGCTCCCCGATAGTTGCGCTTGGTCTTGAAGTTGATCACCCCGGCCACCGCGTCCGAGCCGTAGATCGCCGACGCGCCATCGCGCAGGATCTCCACCGACTCGATCACCGACAGCGGCAAGGTGTTCAGATCGACGAAGGCATCGCTGCCGCTGATGAACATCGCGTAATTCGGCAACCGCCGGCCATTCAACAATACCAGCACGTATTTGGAACTCATGCCGCGCAGCCCGGCCGTGGCCGCGCCGGCGGCGAAACTGCCGGAGTTGGTTCCGGCCAGCAAGCTGCCCACCGCCGGCAGCCGGTCCAGCAACTGGATCACGGTGGACGCGCCGGTCTTGTCGATGTCCTCCTTCTTGATCACCTCTACCGCCAGCGCCTTCTCCTTGCCGATGCGCTTGATATTGGACCCGGTCACCGTGACCCGCTCCAGCACCTCCGCCTCCTCGGCGCGCGCCTGCGCGCCCAGCGCCATGCCCATTGCCGCGGCAGCGCAAGCCAGATTGTTCAGTTTCATATGCCGACACCCTTGTAGTCTCCAACACGGTCGTCAGAACCGCGCCGCAGCCGGCTGGCCGCGGCCCTACCCTGCGCCAAGCCACGCCACAAGAAAGCCGCCATCATCCCGCCAAGCCCATCGTCGGCGGCAACAGCAAACAATCATTCAAAATCAATGCATTAACATCAAATCAATATGTTGCACCAAAATGACAAACGCTAAGCGGCAAGCGGGTTGACGCATGAGCGGCCATGGTTTTTCATCGACTCATTTATGCACAAAGCTCATGCGTGAACGCCTCGCGTCGCCGCCATGAAAAAAGCCGCCCATCCAGGGCGGCTATTGTGATCCTCGCGATGGCATCAGGCCGGCTTGCGTACCATCAGCCAGCCGGCGAAGGCGATCACGCCGGCAAAGAACACCGCCACCCAGAACGGCATGGCCATGCCCAGGAAGGTCCAATCGACAGTCGCGCACTCGCCGCTGCCCTTGAGCACCTTGGAGATCACTTCCATCAACGGCGAGGACTCCATCAGGAATTCCAGACCAGGGCCGCAGGCCGGCACTTGGTCCGCCGGCAACTGCTGCAGCCACAGCTGACGCAGCGACACCGAAATGCCGGCCAGCGCCGCCAACAGGGTCAGCCCGCCCCAGACCTTGGCGCCGCCCCGTCCGGGATTGAGCAGCGCCGCCAGCAAGGCGATCACGCCGGCGGCGATCACGCCGATGCGCTGAAAAATGCACAGCGGGCACGGCTCCAGGCCCAACTGATACTGCGCGTACAATGCGAAGCCCATCGCGCCGGCGCAGGCGGCGGCGATCAGCAGAAAACCTTGTCGGTTGCTCAGAGCCATATCATCCTCAATGTTTGGCGGTAAAACGTCATGGCGCATGATTGTGCCATACAACATGGAGAATTCAGAACCGCGCCGCCGGCTAAAGTTCCAGAAAACGGCGGATGGCGTCCTTTTGCTGCAGCGCGTCCTTATAGCCCAGCGCGATCAGCTCGCGGGTATAACCCGGCTCGAACAGTAGATACGTGGCCAAGGCGGTGCCGCGGTGACGGGTGGCGCCGGTGCCCTTCATCAGGAAGCGCAGCAGCGGCGGAAACAGCCGGGTGTGCTTGTAGGCGATGCCCTCCAGCGATTTGCTGGGATTGAGCATGAAGATGTCCACCTTGCGCAGCTGGGTCTGATTCGCCAGGTCCTCATGGCGTTGCAGCAGCGACACCGTATGATTGACCCGGGTCAGCCGCTCCATGTCCACCGACATGCTGTCGATGAACACGCTGTTGAGCAGATGCCCGAAAATCTGCGCCGGCGACGGATAGAAACCGCTGTGGCGGCGTTCTATGGTATCCGGCCGCTTGCTGGCCAGGCCGACGACGAACAGCTTTTCCGCGCCCAGATGCAGCGCCGGCGACAGCGGCGACAACTGCCGCACCGCGCCGTCGCAATAGAATTTCTCGCCCAGGCACACCGAGGGGAAAATCAGCGGAATCGCCGAGGTGGCCATCATGTGATCGATGCCGATGCGCTCGCGCAGCCCCAGCCGCTGATAGCGCTCCCACTCCTCCAGGCTGTCCGCGCCCTGGAAAAAGGTGACCGACATCCCGGTGGTGTAGCAGGAGGCGGTCAGCGCCAAGGCCTTGAGCGCGCCGTGGCGCACCGAGTGGTCTATGCCCTCGAACGCCATCACCTTGGTCAGCAGTTCGCGCAGCGGAGCGTTGTCGAGAAAGCTCTTGGGATTGCGCCATAGCCGGCCGCCGGACAGGATGGACAGGCCGAAATGCAAGAAGGTCTTCAGAAAGTAGCCGGAACTGGCATCGTAGACATCCTGGATATGCAGCTGTTTCCACATCTGCGCCAGCGTGGCCACCGCCAGATTGAAATTGCTGGCGCCGGAGGCCAGCGCCACCGCGTTGATCGCGCCGGCCGAGGTGCCGCAGATGATGGGAAAGGGATTGGCCCGCGCATCCGGCAGCAGCCGGGAAATGCCCAGCAGCACGCCCACCTGGTAAGCCGCGCGCGCGCCGCCGCCCGACAACACCAACCCGATATCGGCTTGCCTCCCCATCCCGCACCTCGCGTGGCTATATTGACGGCCCGGCCCGCCGGACGCCGCACGGCTTCTTGTTCTATTTAGGCATAGTCAAACACGCGGCCAGCGCCAAGCTCGCGCGGCGGAAATCGCTTGGGCGGGCTCAATAAGCGGCCGCGGTCTGCATCGCCCACAGATGCGCGCCCACCAACGCGCGCCATGGCGCGAAGCCTTGCAGCCATTGCTCGGTCTCGCGCGGCGACACCGCCTCCTCCCGCTCCAGCAAGCGCTGCAGGCCACGCCGCACCGCCACATCGCCGTGCAGCGAGCCATCCAGCCAGCCATAGCCGCGCAGCAGCGCGTAGCTGACCGTCCACGGACCGATGCCGGGCAAGGCCAGCAAGCGCGCGGCGATCTCCTCCGGCGCGCCACCGTCCAGCCAGCCCTGCAACGGCAGATCGCCGTCCGCGGTCCGCCGGCTCAATTCCAGCAAGGTCTTGGTCTTGGCGCGGGAAAAACCGGCCTGGCCCAGTTGCTCCGGCTCCAGCTCCGCCAATTGCTCCGGCGACGGATGGCACAGCAGGCCGCCGCCATGGCGCTTGCCGACCAACTGCATCAGCCGACGCCGCAGCGAAATGGCGGCATGCACGCTGATCTGCTGGCCGGTGACCGCCCAGACCAGCGCCTCGAACGGCGTCGAAGTCTGCGGCACGCGCAAGCCGGGACGCGCGGCGATCAGGCCGCCCAGCTGCGGATGACCGTGATGCGCGCGCTCGAACTCCGCCACCGGCTGGGTCAAGCCCAGCATGCGACGCGCCATGGCGGCCAAGGCCGCCGCGTCGCCGGCCTGAGGCGGGACATCCGCGTCCAGCCCCACCCGCACCGCGTCCGCGACGAAGTCCATGCTCAGGCAGGCCGGCGCGCCGCGCCATAGCAGGCCCTTGCTCAGGCTCAGTTCCGTCACCCGCTCGGACAACTCTTGCGCGTCGCGACGGTGGAAGGCCATGAAGTCGTCCCGGCGGAAATCCGCGGGCAAGCTCAGAGACAAAGACAAGGAAGAAGTGGAATCGGCCGGTTCAGCCATGGATCAGCGCGCCTTGCGAAAAGTCAGATTGATGCGGCGCCGCCCCAGCAAAGGGTGCTCGCCCTCCGCCACCGGCAACACCCCGTGGAAACGCATGCGGTCCGGCCCGCCCCACACCAGCACATCGCCATGGCGCAACTCGATGCGGCCGGGGCGTTCGGCGCGGCTGAAGCCGCCAAACAGGAATACCGCGGGCAGGCCCAGCGACACCGACACGATGGGCGCGCTGAAATCGCGCTCGTCCTTGTCCTGGTGCAAGGACATCTTGGCGCCGGGCGCATAGCAATTGATCAGGCAGGCATCCGGCGCGAAGCCGGGGAAGCCGGCCTCGGCGGCGGCGGCCTCGGCC
>NZ_JAJOHW010000199.1 GCF_021129195.1 Chromobacterium aquaticum
CGGCCGCGCCGGCCGCCGCGCGCATCGTCTGCAACTGCCTGCAAGTGGACGCGGCGCGCATCCAGGCGGCCATCGCCGATGGCGCGGACCTGGCCGGGCTCAAGGCGCGGCTGGGCTGCGGCGGCGTCTGTGGTTCCTGCGTGCCTGAGTTGAAGCGCATGCTGGCGCGACAGACGGAACGGGAATATTGAAACCCCGGCGCGGAACTCTATGCTAAGGAGGTCCGGCGCTGTTACCCTCTGCGCAGGCGATAGCGATGGATGCGTGGATTGAGCTTGAAACAAATAGGACTGCTGGCCGCGGCGCTGAGCGCGCAAGCCGCGGCGGCCGCGCCGACGCTGGACATGGTCTATGGCGCGGTGGCATCGGACCCCTATATGAGTGGCGAGGGCGCCGACATGCCGCCCCACCCCGGCGCGGTGGTGGAGATGGCGCGAGCGGCGGCCAAGGCTTGCGGCGTGACGCTGAAGCTGTCGCGCCTGCCCGGCAAGCGCCTGCTCACCGAGATGCAGCACGACCAGCACGACGCCGCCTTCATGTTCTCCCACAGCAAGGAGCGCGAAGCCTATTTCGACTATCCGCTGCGCGGCGCCGCGCCGGACCCGCGCTACCGTCTGACCACGCTGGCCTATTCCTTGTACGCGCTGAAAAACACACCGCCGGCCTGGAACGGCGGCAATCTGCCCGCGCTGGGGGCGATAGGCGTCAACGCCGGCTGGTCCATCGCCGACGATCTGCGCGCCAAGGGCGCCAAGGTGGAAACCGCCAAGGACAGCGAGATGAATTTCCGCAAGCTGCAAGCGCGCCACATCGTCGCCTTCGCCACGCAAAACCATATCGGCGACCGCTATCTGGAAGACCACCCGCAAGCCGGCATCGTCCGCCTGCAGCCGCCGCTGTCGCGCAAGGACTACTACCTGGTGTTCGGCAAGCGCTGGCACCGTGACAATCCGGCGCTCGCCAGTTGCCTGTGGCAGCAAGTCGGCGTCTTGCGCGAGAGCCTGCTGCCCACGTTGCTGCGCCGGCCCTGGTACCGTCAGCCTTGAAACAGCCTTCACAGACCAAGCCGGTTCAATCACTTGCGAGCAAGGCCGAGGCAAGACCTTGCAGCGGGAAAAACGGAATGCGCCAATAGCGCGCCTCATTCCAAATGTGGTTTTCACCGCCCCTTTCTATCGTCCGCCACCGTATGGCAGATCATGAAAAGGTTCTAAACGCCCCTTGATCACATTAGGATGCTCATGAGTGTCCAAGCTGCGGAGGCTTAACTCTGCTGCCATGAGCGTCCAGTCATTCCACCTTGTCTCTCCAACCAACAAGGCTACAAACCAGCCAGTAGCACCGGCTTGGAATTCGCTTCGAGCACCACGGATAGCCGTGCGCGCCTCATGTTCCCGCTTGGCTGAGCTCGCATCCAACTCCGCACGGTGTTTCTCCTACACGACCCCAGCTTCCCGCGCTTTGGGCTCGGAATGCCACACGCTCCCCACCGATACGCTCAGCTCATGAGCCTGAACTCGCGCAGAGCCTCGTCACCTCCCTCATCTATTTCGGAGCTTAGCCATGTTTATGATTCGCCTCTCCAAAACCAGCATGGTGCTCGCCATGGCTTTGTTCGCCACCCTGGCGGCCTTTGGCAATATCACTGACTATGCGAGCAATTTCGCTTTCGTCCAGCATGTGTTCATGATGGATACCACCACCCCTGGCAACGGCATCATGTATCGTGCCATTGCCTCCCCCTGGGTCCACCATGCCGGCTATATCGGCATCATCGGTTTGGAGATCGCTACGGCCTTCCTGTGCTGGGTCGGCGGCGTCCAGTTACTGAGGGCGCTAAAATCCGACAATCTTGGCTTTCAGCTTGCCAAGCGCTGGGCGGTGGCCGGCCTGAGCTTGGGATTTCTGACTTGGCAAGTCGCTTTCATGTCGGTGGGTGGCGAATGGTTTGGCATGTGGATGTCCAAGCAATGGAACGGAATGCCGGATGCCTTCCGCTTTTTCATCACCTTGCTGAGCGTATTGATCTACCTGACCCTGCCCGATGACAGGCTAATCGAACGCGACTGACCCCTTCTCCTCCAAGCTGGCAACACGCTGGCCAGATTGGCTGCCGTTTTCTGGCAACCCGTCACGGCCATGCTTTCAAGCAGCCAATTCTTGCAAATTATGATTTTTGTCATAATTGATAGAATTTATTAAAGACAAATGATTGCGAATTCATGACAGCATTCGGATAATGCTAAACGTTTATTTAAAATCACCCGGCCACATGCAAGCGCAAGCCATGCCTGCCTGTGCCGGCCCAGCTTCAAGAGGAGAATGGAATGTGGTTCCGGAACAAGGACAAGGCCGCGCGCGAGCAGGCGGAACGCTTGAAACTCGGCCAGGAGGCGGAGCAGTTGCGCCAGGAGCTGCAACACACCCGCAGCCGCGCCGATGAAGCCGAACGCCAGCTTGCCGCCAGCCAGGCCAAGATTCAGGAACTGCGCGGGCTGATCGCCAACCTGTCCGCCTTCGCCCAATCGATGACCGACACCCAGCAGTCGCTGGCCACGCTTTCCAGCGTGATGAGCCGGGAAAAAGATCGCGCCGTCGCCGCGCAAGGCATCTCACAGCAAAGCCGCCATTCCATAGATCAGATCGCCGCCGATCTGTCCAAGCTGGCCGACGCCTCCCAGGGCGCGGCGGAAAAAGTGGGACAGTTGGACGCGCGCGCGCAAGAGGTGGGCGGCATCGTGCAATTGATCCGCGACATCGCCGATCAGACCAATCTCTTGGCCTTGAACGCGGCCATCGAGGCGGCGCGCGCCGGCGAGCAGGGCCGCGGATTCGCCGTGGTGGCCGACGAAGTGCGCAAGCTGGCCGAACGCACCGCCACCGCCACCGCCGACATCGCCAAGCTGGTGGAGCAGATCCGCGGCGACAGCGCCGGCAGCCGCAGCCAGATGGGCCAATTGGCCGAGCAGGCCGCCAGTTTCAGCCAGGATGGCGAGGCCGCCGCCGGCACCATGAAGCAATTGCTGGACATGTCCACCAGCATGGAAGGCAGCATCGCCGCCTCCGCGCTGCGCGGTTTCTGCGAACTGGCCAAGATGGATCACCTGATCTACAAATTCCGTGTCTACCAAGTGATGTTCGGCCTGTCGGACGAAGACATCGGCCATTTCGGCTCGCATCAGCACTGCCGCTTCGGCAAGTGGTATTACGAAGGCGAAGGCCGCGCCGGCTTCTCCCACCTGCCCGGCTTCCGCGAAATCGAAGCGCCGCACGCCAAGGTGCACACCGCGGCGCTGGACGCCTTGCGCGCCCACGCCGACGGCGATAGCCAGGCCGCGGTGGAGCATGTCGCGCTGATGGAAGCCGCCAGCCTGCAAGTGCTGGCTGGCCTCGAACACATGGCCAGCGCCGGCGAGACGGAAGCGCGCCATGGCTGATGCCGCCTTCGCCATCCGTTTGCTGCAAGCCGACGATTACGCCGGCTGGCTGCCCTTATGGCGCGACTACAACGCCTTCTACGGCCGCGTCGGCGTCAGCGCCCTGCCCGAGGAAGTGGACCGGGAAACCTGGCGCCGCCTGCTCGCGCCGGCGGAACCGGTGCACGGGCTGGCCGCGGTAGCCGACGGCGCGCTGCTGGGCATCGCCCACCTGCTCTACCACCGCAGCACCATCCAGATCCAGGACAGCGCCTATCTGCAGGATCTATACGTTGCGCCGACGGCCAGGGGCGGCGGCATCGCCCGCGCGCTGCTGCTGGCGGCGGCGGAACGGGCGCGCGGCGACGGCGCCGCCATGCTGTACTGGCGCACCGCCAGCGACAACCACACCGCGCGCCGCTTGTACGACCAGGTGGCGGAGCTGGCGGACGCGGTGATCTACCGCCAAGTCTTGTGAACCGACTGAATCAGCGCAACACGTCCAGCAAGATATCCGCGATCAAGCCGCTGGCCGCCACCAGCACCAGGTCCGCGCCCACCGCCCGCCACTCATAGCCGGGGTGGCGCGGCAATTGGTTCAGCAGGGGCGCCGGCAACACCTGTTTGGCGATACCGGGCGGCAAGGGCTTGCCGCGAGCCAGGCGCTTGCGCATGCCCGGCGGCAAGGATTTATAGCCGGTCACCCCTGAGTCCAGCGCCAAGCGCCGCGCGGCGGCGACGCTGATGCCCGCCGCCACCAAGTCCTTGTCCGTCGCCTCCCTGTCCTTATCCATGTGCTTGCCCTGGCCATGCCCCTGGCCCTTGCCTTCCGGCGGATTGGCCAGCGCCGGCGCCGCCAGCGCCGCCGCCAACAACAACACAGACCATTGCTGCCATCGCTTCATCTTCGTCTCCCGTCTTCATCAGCCCGATTTAGATTATCGACCACGCGCCGGCCAAGCTTGAGTCCAACTTCGCCATGCGCCCCAACAAATACATATTGATCACTACATAATTGTAGAATACGCTACAAAAAATGGAGCACATCATGGACTGGTTGCTGCTGATCACTTCTTTGCCCACCGAGAACGCCACCGCGCGCATGCGCGCCTGGCGCGCCTTGAAAGCCTGCGGCTCAGCCGCGCTGCGCGACGGCGCCTACCTATTGCCCGGCAGCAACGCCCGCCTGCAGCAATTGGAGAATATCGCCTCCGACATCCAACAACACGGCGGCGTCGCGCGGCTGCTGGCCTGCCGGCCGCTGGACGGCAGCGATTTCCCGCCGCTGTTTCAGCGCGACGCCGACTATCAGCAGCTGCGGCAGGACATCCAGGAACAACTGAGCGGGCTGGACCCCGACAATGCCGCCGAGCGCCTGAAACAATGGCGGCGGCTGGGCAAGGCCCTGGCCGGCATCGCCGCCATCGACTTCTTCCCCGGCGCCGCCCAGCAACAGGCGCAGGCCGCGCTGCAACAACTGGAAGCCGCCATCCAGCAGCAATTGTCGCCGGGCGAGCCCCATAGCCGGGACATGCAGATTCCGCGCCGCGCCATCGCCGACCACCAGGGCCGGATCTGGGCCACCCGCCGCCGCCCCTGGGTGGACCGCCTGGCCTCGGCCTGGCTGATCCGCCGCTTCATCGATCCGCAGGCGCGCATCCTGTGGCTGGCCGCGCCCGGCGACTGCCCGCCGGACGCGCTGGGCTTCGATTTCGACGGCGCCGCCTTCACCCATGTCGGCGACAAGGTCAGTTTCGAGGTGCTGCTGACCAGCTTCGGCCTGGACGCGCCGCCGCTGCGGCGGCTGGCCGCGCTAGTGCATTATCTGGATGTGGGCGGCACGGCGCCGCCGGAAGCCAGCGGCGTGGAAACCGTGCTGGCCGGCTTGCGCGCCGCGCTGAGCGACGACGACCAATTGCTGACCGCCGCTTCCAACATCTGGGACGGGCTGTACCAGCAATTCGCCAAGGAGACCTGAACATGCCGCCCAGCCCCCGCGACGCCGCGCCCGCCCCCGTCGGCTTCCGGCAAGCGCTCCGTTTCTGGCTCAAGCTGGGCCTGATCAGCTTCGGCGGCCCAGCCGGCCAGATCGCCATCATGCACCAGGAGCTGGTGGAGCGCCGGCGCTGGATTTCCGAACGCCGCTTCCTGCACGCCCTGAATTACTGCATGCTGCTGCCCGGGCCGGAAGCGCAGCAACTGGCCACCTATATCGGCTGGCTGCTGCACCGCGGCTGGGGCGGCGTCGCCGCCGGCGCGCTGTTCGTGCTGCCGTCCTTCTTCCTGCTGGTGCTGCTGTCCTGGGTCTATATCGCCTACGGCCACCTGACCTGGATCGCCGGCCTGTTCTACGGCATCAAGCCCGCGGTGGTCGCCATCGTGGCCCAGGCGGCCTGGCGCATCGGCACGCGCACGCTGAAACGGCCCTGGCTGTGGGGCGTGGCGCTGGCCTCGCTGTGTGCCATCGCGTGGTGGCAAACGCCCTTCCCGCTGATCGTGCTGGCGGCGGCCTTGATCGGCGCGCTGGCCGGACGGCTGCGGCCACATTGGTTCCAGGCCGGCGGCCATGGCGGCGCGGACGCGCATTACGGCCCGGCGCTGATCGACGATCACACCCCGCCGCCGGCGCACGCCCGCTTCTCCTGGCTCCGGCTCGGCCGCGCCGTGCTGGCCGGCCTGCTGCTGTGGTCCTTGCCGATGGCGCTGCTCGCCGCCGTCTACGGCTGGCACGGCGGCTTCACCCAGATGGGCTGGTTCTTCACCAAGGCCGCGCTGCTGACCTTCGGCGGCGCCTACGCGGTGCTGCCCTATGTTTACCAGGGCGCGGTGGCGCATTACGGCTGGCTAAGCGCCGGCCAGATGCTGGACGGCCTGGCGCTGGGCGAAACCACACCGGGGCCGCTGATCATGGTGGTCGCCTTCGTCGGCTTCGTCGGCGGCTACGCCAAGGCGCTGCTGGGTCCGGAGCACCTGTTCCTGGCCGGCGCGCTGGCCGCGGCGCTGGTGACCTGGTTCACCTTCCTGCCCTCCTTCGTCTTCATCCTGGCCGGCGGCCCACTGATCGAACACAGCCATGGACAGATCCGGCTGACCGCGCCGCTGACCGCCGTCACCGCCGCCGTGGTCGGGGTGATCGCCAACCTCGCCCTGTTCTTCGGCTGGCATGTGCTGTGGCCGCAAGGCTGGCGCGGCGGCGTGGACTGGGCCGCCGCCGCCATCGCCGCGCTGGCGGCCTGGGCGCTGCTGAAACGACAAGTCAAGGCGATGCCGGTGATAGCCGGCGCGGCGCTGGCCGGCCTGCTGCTCAGCCTGTGGCGCCTACCGTGAACGCATTCCCTCATCGAGAAAGGCCTCCCGCATGCAGCCCCGCATCCCCGCCACCATCTGGGCCCTGGGCCTGGTCAGCCTGTGCATGGACATGTCCTCCGAGATCATCCACGCGCTGCTACCGGTATTCCTGGTGTCCACCTTGGGCGTCAGCGCGCTGACCCTGGGCCTGATAGAAGGCCTGGCCGAATCCACCGCGCTGATCCTGCGCGTGTTCTCCGGCGCCATCAGCGATTACTGGGGCCGGCGCAAGGGCTTGCTGCTGCTGGGCTACGGCCTGGCGGCGCTGAGCAAGCCGCTGTTTCCGCTGGCGCACAGCGCCGAAACCGTGCTGGCCGCACGGCTGATGGACCGGGTGGGCAAGGGCATACGCGGCGCGCCGCGCGATGCGCTGGTGGCCGACGTCGCGCCTCCGGAAATCCGCGGCGCCTGCTTCGGCCTGCGCCAGTCCATGGACACCATAGGCGCTTTCGCCGGCCCGCTGTTGGGCATCGCGCTGATGTTCTGGCTGGCGAACGACATCCAGCAAGTGCTGTGGTGGGCCTGTTTGCCGGCCTTGCTGGCGGTGCTGCTGATCGTCGCCGGCGTGCGCGAACCGACCGGCGCCGAGCGCAAGCCCTTCCGCTCGCCGCTGCGGCTGGCGCTGCTGCGCCAGTTCTCCAAGCGCTACTGGTGGGTGGTCGCCATCGGCGCGCTATTCACCCTGGCCCGCTTCAGCGAGGCCTTCCTGGTGCTGCTGGCGCAGCGCCATGGCCTGCCGCTGAGCTGGCTGCCGCTGGTGATGGTGGTGATGAGCCTGGTCTACGCGCTCACCGCCTACCCGGTGGGCGTGCTGGCAGACCGCTGCAGCAAAAGCGCGCTGCTGGCGCTAGGCCTGATGATCCTGATCCTGGCCGACGCCACGCTGGCGCTGTCCAGCTCCATCGCCGCCACCCTGGCCGGCATCGCCCTGTGGGGCCTGCACCTGGGCTTTACCCAGGGCCTGCTGGCCACGCTGGTGGCCGAGGAAACGCCTGCCGATATGAAGGGCACCGCCTTCGGCCTGTTCAATCTGGTCAGCGGCCTGTGCCTGCTGCTGGCCAGCGTGCTGGCCGGCTGGATGTGGGACCGCCACGGCAGCGCCAGCACCTTCGTCGCCGGCGGCGCGCTGGCGCTGTTGGCGCTGGCCGCCACCCTGCTGTGGCGCCAGCGGGAACGCGCGGCGCTCGCCGGCCTCAATCCTTGATCGCGGCGGCCACCGCGGCGATCAAGCCGTCCGTGGCCGCGCCCCGCTGCCGCCGCCAGATGCACAGGGTCTCGGAATAAGCCTCCGCG
>NZ_JAJOHW010000200.1 GCF_021129195.1 Chromobacterium aquaticum
AGGTGACCTTGGTGGAGGCCCGCGGCCGCGACGAGGCGGTGCGCGACGCGCGCGCGCTGGCGCTATCCTGGCACAGCCGCGAGCTGCTGCGCGAAGCCGGCGCCTGGCCGGAGGATTTGCCGGCATCCTTGATCGACAGCGTGCACGTGTCGCAGCAAGGCGCTTGCGGCCGCACCCTATTGCAGGGCGAGGACGTGGGCCTGCCGCACCTGGGCGCGGTGGTGGATTACCCGGCGCTGGTGGCGGCGCTGGGCGGCGCGCTGGAGCGCGCCGGCGTGCGCGTGCTGTGGCGGCACCGGGTGCGGGCGGTCAAGAGCCTCAGCCATTACGCGGTGGTGACGGTGGCGTCGGATGCCGGCGAGAGCGTGTTGACCTGCCGGCTGGCGGTGATGGCCGAAGGCGGCGCGCTGGCTGAGAGCCTGCCCGGCATCAAGCGCCTGAGCCACGATTACCGCCAGTGCGCGGTGTTGGCCGAGGTGCGCACCGAATTGCCGCCCAAGGGCGTGGCCTATGAGCGCTTCGCCCATGACGGGCCGCTGGCCCTGCTGCCGCACGGCGACGCCTATATGCTGGTGTGGACCCGCAGCGCCGAGGACGCCGCCCATTTGCAGGCGGCCGATGCCGCCGAGGTGGCCACCGCCTTGCAACAGGCCTTTGGCGAGCGCCAGGGCCGTATCCTGGACGTGGGGCCGCGCGCGGCGTTTCCGCTGGCGCTGAAGCAGCTCAACCGCGTGGTCAGCGGCCGGGTGGCGATGATAGGCAACGCCGCGCAAACCATGCACCCGGCGGCGGCGCAGGGCCTGAACCTGGGCCTGCGCGACGCCGCCGGCCTCAGCGC
>NZ_JAJOHW010000201.1 GCF_021129195.1 Chromobacterium aquaticum
ACGGCGCGCTGCTGCGCGCCGGCACCATCTTCGTCAATCCGACCGAATTGTCCGCGCCGCTGGGCCTGGCTGTGCAATGGCTGGTGGACCACGCCGCCAGCGGCTGCGACCGCATCCGGGTGCTGGCCGACGGCGACGCTGCGCAGGTGCGCGCCCGCCTGCTGCAAGACCCGATGCTGAACGAGGTCGTCAGCGGCGGCCTGCTGCAACTGGACGTCATCGCCACCCCGGCCAGCCAGTTCCAGCGCCATCCGCAAAGCGGCAAGACCCCGCTGGTGTTGGACCAGCGCCGCAACACGGAGCCGGCGCAATGAAGGCCGCCATGGATGTCAGGCTGCGCCGGCTGGTGGAACACGCCCGCGCTCACTCGCCGTTTTTCACCGCGCTGTACCGCGAGCTGCCGGCGGACTGGACGCTGAGCGATCTGCCGCTGATCGAGCCGGCGGACTACTGGCGCCAATGCCAGCCGCTGGAAGACTGGCCGGTGCTGAGCGGCCCGCTGGCGGACGGCCATGTGTTCAAGACCGGCGGCTCCACCAGCGATGGCAAGCTGTCGGTGTTCCGCCGCGACGAATGGCAGGCCTTCGTGCGCGCCTTCGGCCAGGGCCTGGGCCGGCAACTGCTGCCTGGCGACCGCGTCGCCAACCTGTTCTTCGCCGGCGATCTCTACACCAGCCTGCTGTTCATCCACGGCGCGCTGTCGCACTCGCCGGCTCCGGTGGTGGAGTTTCCGTTTACCTGCAATGTCGAGGACGCGGCGCTGGCCGACGCCATCGACACGCTGGACATCAATGTGCTGGCCGGCGTGCCGGTGCAACTGGTGCGCTTCGCCAGCTGGCTGCAACAGGCCGGCCGCGCGCTGACCGGCGTGCGCTGCCTGCTTTACGGCGGCGAAAGCCTGTTCGCCGAGCAACTGGCCCTGCTGGGCCGGGTGTTTCCCAATGCCCGCATCGGCTCCATAGGCTGCGCCAGCGTCGATGCCGGCCTGATCGGCGCCGCCGGGCCGGATTGCGCCCAGGGCGAGCACCGCGTGTTCGACGCCGACACCATCGTCGAAATCATCGACGAGGCCAGCGGCCTGCCGATCACGGAGCCGGACCGCAAAGGCCTGCTGGTGGTCAGCAATCTGCAACGGCGGCTGATGCCGGTGATCCGCTATCCCACCGGCGACCTGGCTTGCTGGCGCGAGCCGGCCGGGCGGCCCGAACGCAAGTTCGCGCTGCAAGGGCGCGCCAGCCGCGGCCACCGCGTGCGCGTCTGCACGCTGTCCTTGTTCCCGGACGAACTGGACCCACTGCTGCGGGGGCAGGACGGGGTGCTGGCCTGGCAGCTGCTGGTGGGCCGCCGCGACGGCGTCGACACCCTCAGCCTGCGGGTGGCCAGCGAATACGCGCCGGCCCCGGCGGCGGAGCCGCTGCGCGAA
>NZ_JAJOHW010000202.1 GCF_021129195.1 Chromobacterium aquaticum
TCTGCACCCAGGTGGTGGCCAACATGCCGCCCAAGGCCACGTAGAGCACCATCAGCGCGCCGACCAGGCTCACCGCGGCCAGATAGGGCAGGCCAAACAGCAACTCGATCAATTTGCCCGCGCCCACCATCTGCACGATCAGATAGAACAGCGTCACCGTCAGCGAGTTGACACTGGCGGCCAGCCGCACGCCGTCATGGTTGAAGCGGCGGCTGAGCACCGCGGCGGCGGTATAGCAGCCGCTGCCGTGCAGTTTCTCCGCCAGCAACAACAGCAAGAGCGGCCAGCCGGCCAGGGTGCCGACGGCATAGGCCAGCGAATCGTAGCCCTGGGACAGATACATGCCGGCTGCGCCGAGGAAGGCCGCCGCCGACAGGTAGTCGCCGGCCAGCGCCAGGCCGTTCTGCCAGCCGCGGATACGGCCGCCGGCGGTGTAGAAATCGCCGGCCGAGGTGGTGCGCCGCGCGGCGGCGGCGGTGATGGCCAGCGTCAGCAGCGCGAATAATAGGAAAAAGGCGGAAGCGTGGCTCATGAACGCTCCGCATCGTCGGCGCGGCCGGCGGCCAGCGCATAGCCGGCGGCCAGCAGGAAGAACAGCAGGAACATGGCCAGCGCCAGCAGGACGGATGCCGGCCAGCCGCCCAGCTTGGCTTCCAGCCAGGCCGGGCGCAGCGCCAGCAGCAGATAGTAGCCAAGGCAGCCGGCGGCGGCGGTCCAGGCCAGCCGGCGGGAGAGGGTGCTTGTTCGCGTCATGGCGGCGAATTCTGGGGAAAAGCGCTAGTGTAGCGCATCCAGCGCCGCCGCCGCCGGAGGCTTGCCGCGGCGAGGGGCGCTGTTTATGATGGTCATGTGCTGCACATGACCATCTATCAGGGAGGTTTACGGCAATGACGACGGAACGGATTCCGGTGCTGGTCACCGCGGAGGACAAGAAGCGCTACAAGGCGCTGGCCGAGGCCGCTGGCCTGCCGGTGGGGGAGTTCATGCGCCGTGCCGCCGACGCTTTCCGGCCCGGGGACGACGATGCACTGCTGGCCGCGATGATTGCGCAGATGGAGAAAACCACCGCGCAAGCCAGCGCCGCCATCGACGAGACCTTGAGCTATGTCGAGGCCTCCAACCGCCGCATCGCCGTCATGGAAGCGCGCGCCAGTGGCAAGCGGGTGGCGTGATGGGGGTGGCTGACAAGATGTGGGACGCGCTGACCACCGTGATCAAGATGAACGATAAGGTGGAGCGCATGGCCGGAGCGATGAAAAGCCAGCAGGCCAAGATCGAAAGCCTGACCGAGCGCGTGATTCGTCTGGAAACCCTATTGGAAATCGCGCTGGCGCAGCAGGGCGCCAAGCCCGCGCGGCTAAAGCGCATAGGCCGGCAGCCCGAAGCCGATGCCGGCGGCGACTGAGTTTCTTCAGCCCAGCAACAGCGCGATGTAAAGCCGGAAGCGGTCCTCGTGGCGTTGCAGATCCAGGCCGGTGATTTCGGCGATGCGGGCCAGCCGGTAGTCGAGCGTGTTGCGGTGGATGTGCAGCGCCCGCGCGGTGGCGCCGGGATGGGACTGGTGGGCGAACCAGGCTTCGGCGGTGCGGCGCAGCCCGCTTTTGCCGGCATGCTCCAGCCGTCGCAGCGGCAGACGCAGTTGCTGCGCCTGCCAGCCGTGATTGAGATCGGACAACAGCACCGGTAGCGTCAGTTCGTAATAGCTGTGCGCCCGCCGTTCCGGCTGCCGCTGCCGGCCGATGCGCGCTGCGGCGCGCGCGCTGCGGCAGGATTGGGCCGCGCCGTCGCGGCCGGGCAGCGCAATGCCCATGCCCAAGTGGTAGTCCGGCGTGTCCGCCTGTTCCAGCCAGGCGTTGAGCGCGTGCAGCCGGCGGCGCAGCTGCGTTCCGCCTTCGGCTTCGCCGTCTTCTGAGCAAGCCTCCACCAAGACCAACTCGTACGGAGCCGCGACCGCGCTCAGCAGCCGCGGCCAGCGCGTCGCCAGCGCCGCCTGCAACTGCTGCAGCGCCGCCTGGGCCTGGTCCGCGGCCAAGTCCGTCGCATCCAGCTGCAGGCTCAGCGCCACGTGGTTCTGATCCAGCCGCAGCCCCAGCCGCTGCGCCCAAGCATCCAGCGCCGCGTCGGATTCCTCGCGTATCCACTCCAACACGAAAGCCTCGCGCTGGCGCGCGTCGTGTTGCAGCGCCCGCTGCAACTGCGCTTGTTCCAGAATCATCTCGGCGGTCAGCCGCACCAGTTCGCCGAACTGGCGCACCTGCTCCGGCTGGCCGGTCAGGCCGACCACGCCGGCGATGCGGCCGTCCACCTGCAAGGGCAGATTGATGCCGGGGCGCGAGCCATGCAGCTTGCCGGCGGTGGCCTCGTCTATCTCCACCGTGCGCCGCTGTGCCAGCGCCAGCAGCGCGCCGTCGTGCAACTGGCCCAGCCGGCCAGCGTCGCCGCTGCCCAGAATCGCGCCTTGGGCGTCCATCACGTTCACATTGAAGGGGATGATGCGCATGGTGCGGCTAACGATGTCCTGCGCGAGTTCGGCGGTCAGAATGGGCATGGCGCTTCCCGGTTTTGTGCGTTTGCATAATATATTCCGACAATCCCAGTGCATAAACCAGATGTTTGCATGAAGAATTTTTCGGCGGCGCTGACCAGAATGGGCGGCACAATACAAAAACAATATTCATCAGAACCAAGGAGATGCGCCGGAGGGAAGGCCCCCGCGCGCGGAGGAGATGGATTTGAACCCTAGCGAAACCCTGAACGCGCCGCGGCAGGACATTCTGGACGGTGCTTACAAAAAAGCCGTGTGGCGGCTGATTCCCTTCATTTTTGTCTGTTATCTGTTCAATTACCTGGACCGCGTCAACGTCGGCTTCGCCAAGCTGGAGATGCTGGACGCGCTGGGCCTGAGCGAGACGGTCTACGGCCTGGGCGCCGGCATTTTCTTCATCGGCTACGTCTTGTGCGGCGTGCCCAGCAATCTGATGCTGCACAAGGTGGGCGCGCGGCGCTGGATCGCCTTGCTGATGCTGGTGTGGGGCGCGCTGTCCGCTTGCCTGATGTTCGTCTCCACGCCGCAGTCCTTCTATACGCTACGCTTTTTCACCGGCGTGGCCGAGGCCGGCTTCTTCCCCGGCATCGTGCTGTATTTCACCCGCTGGTTCCCCGCTGACAAGCGCGGCCAGGTGATGGCCTTGTTCATGTCGGCGATCCCGGTGTCCGGCGTGCTGGGCGGCCCGCTGTCCGGCTGGATGCTGCAGCATTTCGCCGCCGGCCAGGGCGGCCTGGCCGGCTGGCAGTGGTTGTTCCTGCTGCAAGGCCTGCCCACGGTATTGCTGGGCCTGGGCGTGTATTTCTATCTGAACGACGGCATCGCCCAGGCGCGCTGGCTGAGCGCGGAAGAAAAGACGGCGATGCAGCAGGCGCTGATCGACGACGAGGCGCGGCGCGCGGCGCAACGTCCGATGGAGCAGTCTTTCGCCAGCGTGCTGGGCAATGTCAATGTATGGATGTTGGGCGCGATCTACTTCGCCATCCAGATGGGGGTGTACGCGATCAACTTCTGGCTGCCATCCATCATCAAGGGCTTGGGCTTTCAGAACGCCGGCGCCATCGGCTGGCTCAGCGCGTTGCCATATCTGGCCGCCTGCTTCTTCATGGTCTGGGTCGGCCGTTCCGGCGACCGGCGCGGCGAGCGCCGCTGGCACGTGGTGTTGCCGCTGTTGATGGGCGTGGCCGGCTTGCTGCTGGCGGCCAATAGCGGCGGCGTGGTCTGGTTGTCCATGCTGGGCCTGACCCTGGCCACCATGGGCGCGCTCGCCGGCCTGTCGATGTTCTGGCCGTTGCCCACCGCCTTCCTGGGCAGCGCCGCCGCCGCCGCCGGGCTGGCGTTGATCAACTCCCTGGGCCAGGTGGCCGGCTTCGTCAGCCCCTTTCTGGTTGGCTGGATCAAGGACTTGACCCACAGCACCGATCCGGCGCTGTACATCCTGTCCGGCGTGATGCTGGCGGGCGCGCTGCTGGTGCTGAGGATTCCGCCGCGGCTGGTCAATCGCTAATATCTTGCTCTTGTCATCTTCTGTGATTGAAAACCGCATGAAAATCGTCATAGCCCCGGACTCCTACAAGGAAAGCCTGAGCGCGCTGCACGTGGCCCAGGCGATCGAGGACGGTTTCCGCGAAATATTTCCCGCTGCCCGCTATTGCAAGCTGCCGATGGCGGATGGCGGCGAGGGCACGGTGCAGGCGATGCTGGACGCCTTGGGGGGGCAGTGGCGCGAAGCGCTGGTGCGAGGCCCGTTGGGCGAGGCGGTGTCCGCGCGTTACGGTTTGACCGTGGACGGCGTCGCGGTGATCGAGATGGCCGCCGCCAGCGGTCTGGCGCTGGTGCCGACGGCGCGGCGCAATCCCTTGTTGACCGGCAGCCACGGCACCGGAGAACTGATACGCGCGGCGCTGGACGCCGGCGCGCGCCGCTTCGTGCTGGGGATAGGCGGCAGCGCCACCAATGACGGCGGCGCCGGCATGCTGCAGGCGCTGGGCGCGCGGCTGCTGGACGCGGACGGGCGGGAGCTGCCGCCGGGCGGCGCGGCGCTGGCGCGGTTGGCGCGGCTGGATTTGTCCGGCCTGGAACCGCGTTTGGCCGGCTGCCGCATCGACGTGGCCTGCGACGTCGACAACCCTCTGACCGGGCCGCGCGGCGCGTCGGCTGTCTTTGGGCCGCAGAAGGGCGCGACCCCGGCGATGGTGGCCGAGCTGGACGCGGCGCTGGCGCATTTCGCCGCCCGCCTGGAACACGAGGCGGGCGTGGCGGTGACGGAGGTGGCGGGAGCCGGGGCCGCCGGCGGCATGGGCGCCGCGCTTTTGGCCTGCTTGGGCGGGCAGCTGCGTTCCGGCAGCGCCATCGTCGCCGAGGCGGTGGGCCTGGACGCGGCGCTGGCCGACGCCGATCTGGCGGTGACCGGCGAAGGCCGTATCGATGGCCAGAGCGTGCAGGGCAAAACCCCTATCGGCGTCGCCCGCGTCGCCCGGCGTTATGGCGTGCCGGTGCTGGCGATAGGAGGTTGTTTGGGCGCCGGCAGCGAGCTGACCCATGCGCATGGGCTGGACGCGGTGTTCGCCGCGGTCAGCCGGCCTTGCAGCGTGGAACAGGCGCTGGCCGAGGCGGGCGACAATGTGCGCCGCGCCGCGCGCAATGCGGCGGCGGCGCTGGCGCTGGGCATGAAACTAAGCTCGCAGAACCGGTTCACGATCTAGCGAGAAGAGCGAGACAAGGCGAAAACAGCCGAGGGAGCGGAATGTATAGGCGGTACATGAGCATTTCGACGCCGTTTTCAACAGCGCAGCAGACTTTGAATCGGTTCTCAGAAACGCTCGAAGTCCGGCACATAGCGCCATTGCCCGGCGGTCAACTGGCCTATCGCCAGCCGGCCGATGCGGATGCAGCGCAGCGCCAGCGGGCTGACGCCGAGGCCGGCGCAGATATCGTCCAGCCAGCGCGCGTCGCGCGCCGGCAACACCAAGCGCAGCTGGCGGTCGCTCTGGCGCGAAATCTTGAGATCGCGTGGAGGCTTGCCGCCGGGGCGCAGGCCGTTCTGCCGTTGCTGTAGATCTGCGGCGGAAGGCGCGGCGTCGACATTGATCAGGAACTCCAGCTGGCAATCGGTCAACCGCTGCGCCAGCTTGCGGTCCTGGGTCAGCGCCACCAAGCCGTGGGCATGCTCGGCCATCGCGCCGAAACCTTGCAGATGCTGGCGATGGCGCGGCAGCCAGCTCAGGCCGCTGACATCGCCCGGCATCTGGCTGTCCGGCCCCAGCAGCGTCAGCGGCTCGGCGTCGGCCGGCTTGTGCAGCAGCAAGGTGATTGCCGCGTCGCGTTGCGCGTCGGGCCGGCCCAAGAGTTCTATGCGTTGTTGCGGTTCCACCCGGCTGCCCAGCGCGGTGACGATCCGGCCGTCCACTTTCACCAGGCCCTGCTCGATGCAGGCATCGGCTTCGCGCCGCGTGCACAAGCCCAGTTCCACCATGCGTTTTGAAAGTCGGATTGCGGTGTCGCTCATTGTGTCTGGCCTTGAATGCAAGTGTTCGGGCAGGGATTATCCCCTTTGCCGGCATGGCCGACAAATCTGACGAATCGGTTATCCTTCTGGCCTGGAACTGCCGCGGAAGCGCCGCGCAGAATCTGCTCAAACGGGAGAGGCCGTGAATATACTGATCATTGGAGCGAGCCGGGGCCTTGGCAAGGCTTTTGTGGAAGGATTGGGGCAGGAGGGCGATCGCGTGATCGGCGTCTCCAGGCGCAGACCGGAAGGTTTGAAGCCGCCGGCTGGCGTGGCTTTGGACTGGATCGAAGCCGATTTGTCGAATCCGACCCAGGCGGTGCGACAGGTGATGAGCGCGTTGCCGGAACGGCTGGACGTGGTGATGTGCAATGTGGGCATCTGGGAGCGGGAGGCGTTCGAGCCGTCCTATGCGTTTTCCCATTGCTCGGACCTGGAGCTGATGGAGGTGGTGCAGGTCAATATCACGGCGACCATCCTGCTGCTCAAGCATGTGCTGCCGCGCATGTCGGGCGCGGCCAAGCCGCAGTTGTTCTTGACCGGATCGACATCGGCGCTGCCGCGCAGCGGCCGGCCCGAGGTGGCTTTCGCCGCCAGCAAGTTCGCCTTGAGCGGCATGGCCGACGCGCTGCGCGAAGAATATCGCGCCCAGCGTCTGGCCGTGACCTGCCTGCAATTGGGCTACCTTAACACCGAGGACGATTTGTCCGTGCCGCGCGAGCAAGCGGCCGAGCGCGGCGCCGGCCAGCTGATTCCCTTGCATGATGTGGTGAGCCTGACGCGCGCCTTGCTGAACTTGTCCGATGCCTCCTTCGCGCGGGAAATCATCCTGCCCGCGATCCTGGATGAGCGCTTTTGAGGCCGGGCGGCGTGGGGCTGCTCAGGATGCCGCTCCCGTGCGCAACAGCATAAACAGACGTTTACGGGTCGTTTAAATGGCCGAATCGCATTAAAGTGTCGCCATCATGAGCCTGCTTCCCCAAGCGCTGGACGCGCTGAACTGTCCGCTGACCGGCATCAATCTGATCGAGGCCTCGGCCGGCACCGGCAAGACCTGGACCATCGCGGCCCTGTTCGCCCGGCTATTGCTGGAGGAGCGCGACGGCCAGCCGCCGCCCGGCATCGATCAACTGCTGGTGGTCACCTACACCAAGGCCGCCACCGCCGAGCTGCGTGAACGGCTGCGCCGGCGCTTGAGCGAGTTGGCGCAGACATTGGCCGGCGACGGCGACCCCGGCGGCGATCCCTTCCTGCCGGCGCTGGCGGCGCGTTTTCCACCTGGTCCGGTACGGACCCTGGCGCTGCAGCGGCTCAACGCGGCGATCACCGGCTTCGACGCCGCCGCCATTTACACCATTCACGGCTTCTGCCAGCGGGTGCTGACCGACGCCGCCTTCGAAAGCAGCCAGACCTTCGAAGCCGAACTGGTCAGCGATGACGAGGATAGACTGGTCGAAATCGTCGACGACTTCTGGCGACGGCGAGTGGTGGACGACCCTTTGCTGGCCCAGGTGCTGGTGGATAACGGTGAAACGCCGGACGCCTGGCTGGCCGAGGTGCGCCCCTATTTATCCAAGCCTTATCTGCGCATGCGCGCGCCGCATGTCGCCGGCCTCGAACGCGCCTTGCTCGCGGTGGAGCAGGGCTGGCGGGCGCTGGCGGCGCGGCCGGAACTGGCGGCGGAGGCCGCCGATGTGTTGCGCGCGGTCGAAGGCTTCAATGCGCGCAGCTACAGTCCGGCCATCATTGGCCGCGCCATCGAGGCGCTGGACGCCCTGCTGCGCACGCCGGACACGGTGCCGGTGCTGGACAAGGACGGCCGCCGCCAACTGGATAAATGGCTGCCGTCCAACCTGGCCAAGGGCATGAAGAAAGGCCATGCCGCTCCGGAGCATCCCTTGTTCGCCTTGGTGGAGGCCTGGCTGGGCGCCTGGGACGCTTATCTGGCAGAAGTGGCCCTGTCGGTGGCGCAACTGAAGCTGGAGTTGATCGATTGGGTTAATCAGCAGCTGAGCGCGCGCCGCGCCGGCGAGCGCAGCCGTGGTTTCGACGATCTGTTGACCGATCTGGGCGCGGCGCTGATTGATCCGATCAGCGGCCCCTTGCTGGCGGCCCATGTGGCGCGCAGTTTCCAAGTGGCGCTAATCGATGAATTCCAGGACACCGATCCCATCCAATACTCGATTTTCCGCCATTGCTTCGTCGCGCAGCAGCGGCCGGTCTTCCTGGTTGGCGATCCCAAGCAGGCGATCTACAGCTTCCGCGGCGCCGACATCTTCGCCTATCTGGCGGCGCGCGACGACGCGCAACACCATTACACGCTGGACACCAACCGCCGTTCCGAGGCGCCGCTGGTGCGCGCCGTCAACGCGCTGTTCGCACGTGAGCTGCCGTTCCTGATCGACGGCATCGCCTACCAGCCGGTGGCTGCGGCGCCGGCTTCCGGCGGCCGGCTGGAAGTCGACGATGGCCGGTCGCCGTTCTGCTTCCAATGGCTGCAGCCGGAGGCGGCGGACAAGGCCGCCAGCGGCGAAGCCGCCACCGCGCTGGCGGCGGACGCTTGCGCCGACGAGATCGCGCGCTTGCTGGCGC
>NZ_JAJOHW010000203.1 GCF_021129195.1 Chromobacterium aquaticum
CGGCCGCGCCGCGCGTCGCAGCCGACGCCCCGGGCGCGGGATTCATCGACACGCTGACCAGGCTGCGCCAGGACCGGGTGTTGGTGTTGTTCACCTTGAGTTGCGCCTTGGCCAATCTGGTGTATGCGCGTTTTTCCAGCTATCTGCCCTTGTATCTGATGCAAACCTTGCCCGAGGCGGAGGTGCTGCGCTGGATGTCGGCGCTGATCAGCTGCAACGCGGTGTGCGTGGTTCTGCTGCAATATCCGCTGGGGCGTGGCTTGCGGCCGGGCCGCTTGATGCCGGCGATAGGCGCGGGCTTCATCTTGTTGGGGCTAGGCACGCTGGGTTTCGGCTGGATGCGGGGCGGCCTGTGGGGTATGTGCGCGGCGATGCTGGTGTTCTCCTTGGGCGAGATTGTGCTGGTGCCGGCCGAGTATCTGTATATAGACGCAATCGCGCCGGAGGACTGCAAGGGCATTTATTACGGCGCGCAAAACCTGGCCAGTCTGGGGGGCGCGCTGGGACCGATGCTGGCTGGCTGGGTGCTGGCCCGCGCGTCCGCCGGGCTGCTGTTCGCCGGAATGGCGGCGTTTTGCGCGCTGGCCTGGTTGCTGGCCTTGCGTGGCGAGACCTTGCGGCGGACCCGGCACGGCAGTCGCTGGCAGGCTTCGGTCTTGAAGGCGTGATCTGACGCGGGCTATCTCTTTGGCGGTTTTTTTGTCATGATCAAGCGCTTGTTTGAATTGTCGCGTAGACGACGAAACAAGCCCGATACGAGGAGAAGGCCATGGATAAGCGCGAACAGGATTTATTTGTCGCGGTAGGGGAAGAGCAGCTGTATCTCAAGCGCATTTACTGTCGCGAGGAAGGTCCGCCGGTACTGCTGCTGCACGGTGTAATGGCGAATGGCCGCACTTTTTACAGCGACTCCGGCAAGGGGCTGGCGCATTACCTGGCCGAGGCCGGCTACGATGTGTTCGCCGCCGACCTGCGCGGCCGTGGACGTAGCTTTCCCAAGATCAGCCGCGCCTCGCGTCACGGTCAGACCGAGACCATCTGCGAGGACCTGCCGGCGCTGCATCGTCACATCCGCGAACTCAAGCACGGCGCGTCGCTGCACTGGATGGCCCATTCCTGGGGCGGCGTGCATATGTCCAGCTGTCTGATGCGTTTTCCCGAGCTGGCTGAGCAAGTGGCCAGCCTGGTCTACTTCGGCAGCAAGCGCAGCGTGCGGGTGCGCAATCTGAACAAGCTGGTGGAAGTGGACTTCATGTGGAATATCGCCTCGCGGGTGTTGATCCGCTGCTTCGGCTATCTGCCGGCGCGGCGCATCCGCCTGGGCGCGGACGACGAGAGCGACAAGAGCCATCTGCAAAGCAAGCTGTGGGCGCAGCCCAAGCCCTGGGTGGACAGCGACGACGGCTTCGACTATGGCGCAGCCGCCCAAAGCGCGGGTTTGCCGCCGGCGCTGTACTTTGCCGCCGGCAACGATCCCTGTCGCGGCCATCCGGAGGATGTGCGCCGTTTTCGCGACGAATCCGGCCCGCATCTGTCGCGGCTGCATCTGTTGTCGCGGCGCGCCGGCCACCTGCACGACTACAATCATGTGTCATTATTGACCCATCCTGATGCCATCCGGGACCATTTCCCGCTGGTATTGGCATGGCTGCATGGGCAGTATGATAGGGTCAGCGAAAATTACTGATAAATCACATTCTCCTGGACGCGCGGCTGTGGTAGAAATCGCGGCTGGGAGAATGAATCATGACACAACACTTTGAAGTTACGCCCTATTTACTGGGGCCTGTTATCGACAACCTTGCCGAACAGGGCTGGGTCGTGGACCGCAGCCTGTTTAGCGCAGAAGAGATCCGCCTGCTGCGCGAGGAGTGCCTCGCCAACTGGCAGCAGGGCAAATTCCACGAGGCCGCCGTCGGGCGTGCCGCGCAGCAAAACCGCCGCAGCGAAATCCGTTCCGATTCGGTGCTGTGGCTGGAGCCGGACAAGGCGGATTCCGCCGCGTCCTTGTATTTCTCCAAGCTGGATGCCGTCCGTCAGGCGGTGAACCAGGCCTTCTACATGGGGCTGGAGGACCTGGAGTCCCACTTCGCCGTGTATCCGCAGGGCGCATTCTATAAAAAACACCTGGACCGCTTCCGTGACGACGACGCGCGCGCGCTGACCGCGGTGCTGTATCTGAATGACGACTGGCCGGCCGACGCGGGCGGCGAGATGCGCCTCTATCTGGACGAGGACGGCGAGCGCCATGTCGATGTCCGGCCGGAAGCCGGCACCCTGGCGCTGTTTCTGTCCGACCGTTTCTGGCACGAGGTATTGCCGGCCGGCCAGCAGCGGCTGTCCATCACCGGCTGGTTCCGCCGCCGGCTGGCAACGGCGGTCGGCTGGTAGCCGGAACGGTCGTGCTAGAATCTTCGCCAAGCATTCAGCACACAAAGGACAGTGAAGATGTCAGGCAATACCATGGGATTGTTGTTCACGGTGACTTCCTTCGGCGAAAGCCACGGCCCGGCCATAGGCTGCGTGGTGGACGGCTGCCCGCCGGGACTGGAGATCAGCGAAGCCGACATCCAGCTGGAACTGGACCGGCGCAAGCCCGGCACCAGCCGCCATGTGACCCAGCGCCGCGAGCCGGACAGCGTTGAAATCCTGTCCGGCGTGTATGAGGGCAAGACCACCGGCACGCCAATCGCGCTGCTGATCCGCAACACTGATCAGCGCAGCAAGGACTATGGCAATATCGCCGACACCTTCCGTCCCGGCCACGCCGATTACTGCTATTGGCACAAATACGGCATCCGCGATCCGCGCGGCGGCGGCCGTTCCTCCGCCCGCGAAACCGCGGTGCGGGTGGCCGCCGGCGCCATCGCCAAGAAATGGTTGAGCGAACGCTACGGCATCGTCATTCGCGGCCACATGAGCCAGATCGGCGAAGTCGCCATTCCGTTCAAGGCTTGGGAGCATGTGTCCACCAACCCCTTCTTCGCCGCCGATCCCGAGGTGGTGCCGCAGCTGGAAAGCTATATGGACAGCGTGCGCAAGAGCCTGGATTCGATAGGCGCGCGGCTGCGGGTGGTGGCCGAGAACGTGCCGGTGGGCTGGGGCGAGCCGGTGTTCGATCGGCTGGACGCCGACATCGCCCACGCGATGATGAGCATCAACGCGGTCAAGGGGGTGGAAATCGGCGCCGGCTTCGGCTGCGTCACCCAGCGTGGCAGCGAGCACGGCGACGAACTGACGCCGCAGGGCTTCGCCAGCAATCACGCCGGCGGCGTGCTCGGCGGTATTTCCACCGGCCAGGACATCGAGGTGTCCATCGCCATCAAGCCGACATCCTCCATCGCCCAGCCGCGCCGTTCCATAGACAAGCAGGGCCAGCCGCTGACCATGGAAACCCATGGCCGCCACGATCCCTGCGTCGGCATCCGCGCCACGCCCATCGCCGAGGCGATGCTGGCGCTGGTGCTGATCGACCACGCCTTGCGCCATCGCGCGCAATGCGGCGATGTTTCGGTAGATACTCCCAGAATTGCCGGCCGAATCAGCTAGACTTTAAACCGTAAGCCGGGACGACGCCGGCATATCCGGTGGGACGGAACATGCTGAAAAATCTGATCAGTGGCCTGACCGGCCGTTTGAAGAAGCCCGCGGACGCCGCCGACGACGAGGCGGTGGTTCCTACGCCATTCACCGAGCTGGCGCCCAATAGCGCGGCCAGCCGGCAGCTGGAAAACTCGCCGCCGCTGGACCTGCCCGCCACCCTGGGCTTTGTGTCGCACCAGCCGGTGATGGACCGGTTGCAGCGGGTGGTGGCTTACGATTTCTTCGTGCGCCAGGGCAAGCGCAACATCGCCGCCGGCAAGCAGCAGGAATTCGACCGGCTGATGCTGAGCACTTTGCAGAATATGGACATATTCCGCCTGCTGGCTTTCCGCCGCGCCTTCGTCCATATCTCCATCGACACGCTGGACGATCCCATGCTGTCCAATATGCCGGCCAGCAGTGTGATCTTCGTGTTGGAGCCGTCGCAGACTGGATCGGTCTCCGACGAGATGCTCCAGCAGCTGGACACGCTCAAGCAAAGAGGCATGCGCTTCGCGCTGGAGCCGGCGGCCTACGATCCTGGCAGCCTGCCGGCGCATCTGCAGAACGATTTGTTCAGCCGCATGGACTTCATGGTGCTGGACTTCGCCGCGCCCTCGTCCAAGGTGCTGGCGCCGATTCTGGATCAATTGCCCAAGCGCTACCCCACGGTGCGCTGGATGGCGCGCAATGTCGGCACCGCCGAGGATCTGGACGTCTGCCTGCGTGGCCCCGGCCATCACCGTTTCGCCTTGTTCCACGGTCCCTTCATCGCCACCGTGCGCGCGCTGGAAGGCGGCAAGGTGGACGCTAGCCAGACCAGGGTGCTGCAGATCATGCGCATGTTGCGCGCCAATGCCGAGGCGGCCGAGATTGAAATCCAGTTCAAGCTGGATTCGGTATTGCTGTTCAAGCTGCTGCGCTTCATGAATTCCCCGGTGCATGGTTTGTCGCGCAAGGTGCAGACCATAGAGGAAACCCTGATGCTGCTGGGGCGCGAGACCTTGTTCAAGTGGCTGTCCATGCTGTTGTTCACCTCGCGCAAGGACGATGGCACCGCGGTGTCGCTGCTGGAAAAGTCCTTGATCCGCGCGCGCCTGCTGGAGCGCATGGGCAGTTATCGCGGTAATAAGGTGGAAGCCGAGCATCTGTTTCTCACCGGCATGTTCTCCATGCTGGATGTGTTGCTGGGCGTGCCGTTTCCCGATGTGCTGGACCCGCTGGAACTGGCCTCGCCGGTGCGCGAGGCGGTGGTGGAGCACCGCGGCATGTTCGCCCCCTTCCTGGCGATGGCCTTGGCCTGTGAGCAGGGCGACACCGAGCAGATCGAGGCACTGGCCAAGGTACTGGATTTCGAAGTGGAACTGGTGAACCAGTACTATATGGACGCGGCGGTATGGGCGCAGGTGGTGTTGCGCGACGGCGAGGTCCACAACAATGTGGAAGCGGTGTGAGCATCTGTTCGCCAGCGCGTTGACAGCAAACAGGCCGCATCCTTGGATGCGGCCTGTTTGCTTTGCCTATTGGCCGTTGCCGGCCTGGGCTGGAGCCTGTCCCCGCGTGGCCGCATCGTCGGCGCCTGGCGGCGCGTGATGGTCTCCCGGGGGCGCGCCGCTGGGCTGGCCGGATGGCGCATTGCCCGGCGCCGCGCCGTGTTGCGGGCCGTCGTTGGTCTTG
The DNA here is from genome assembly GCF_021129195.1 of Chromobacterium aquaticum. Taxonomy (GTDB): domain Bacteria; phylum Pseudomonadota; class Gammaproteobacteria; order Burkholderiales; family Chromobacteriaceae; genus Chromobacterium; species Chromobacterium aquaticum. The sequence continues at coordinate 5,260 of NZ_JAJOHW010000203.1, forward strand.
CCTGGGCCGCTGCCGCCTTGGGGGCCGCCGTCATGACTGCCGGCCCCGCCGGGACCGCCTGCTGATCCGCCACCGCCGTGGCCTCCACCTCCGCCATCATGGCCGCTACCACCGCCTCCGGAACCGCCGCCGCCGCCATCATGTCCGCCACCGCCACCGCCTTGGCTGAATAGCGGGCCGTGCGTCGGCGCGGCGCACCAGGCTGGCGTGGCAAGCGTGCCGAGCGCGTATACCAGCGTGGCCAGCAATGTCAGTCGTTTCATCGGCGGTCTCCTTGAGCGGTGGCCGGCTCGCCGTGAAGGCGGCATCGGCACAGATGAGAGCGTGCCCATGAGGGCGCGGCTGCTTCAGCATAGCCGTCCAAGTGCCATGGCGCCGTGGCCGGTCAAGGAAAAATGGTCAGGCGTCAGCCGCCTTTCAAGCCCAGCGCATAGCGTATCGCCTCGCGTTTCAACGGCCCGGCGCGGTCGGCCAGGCGCATGCCCAGGCGGCGCGCCAGCCGCAGCGGCGCGATATCGTTGGCGAAGCCGTAGCAGAACGCGTCCATCGCGGTTTGCATCGCCAGATTGGCCGGCTTGCGCGCGCGCTGGTAGCGTTGCAGCTCATCGGCGCTGGCGAAGTCGCGGCCATGGGCGGCTGCCTCCAGTATCACCTCGGCCAGCTTGGCGGCGTCCTGGAAGCCCAGGTTGACGCCCTGGCCGGCCAGCGGGTGTATGGTATGGGCGGCGTCGCCGACCAGGACCACGCCGTCCTTGATGTAACGCTGCGCGTGGCGGCGGGTCAGCGCGAAGCTGCCCTTGGCCAGGATGCGGCGGATATTGCCCAGCTTGCGCGGGAAGGCGGCGTGAAAGGCGGCGGCCAGCTCGGCCTCGTCCAGTGCCAGCAAGCGCTGCACTTCCGGCGGGCGGTGATACCAGACCAGGGAACCGTAGGACCCGGTCAGCGGCAGGAAGGCCTGCGGGCCGTTCGGGGTGAAGCGTTGCCAGGTGATGTCCTGCTGCTCCTGATCCAGTTCGCAGCTGGCCACCAGCGCGTGCATGGGATAATCCCAGCTGGTGACCCCGATACCGGCGGCGTCGCGCACCGCGGAACGCGCGCCGTCGGCGGCGATCAGCAGCCGGGCGCTCAATTGGCGTCCATCCTCCAGCGTCACCCGCGATGCAAATGGCTGATAAGCCAGTTCGGCTATGCGCGCAGGCGCCAGATAGTCGACGTCGGCGCATTGGCGCAGCGCTTCGGTGGCGGCCAGCTGCACGATGCGGTTTTCCACAATGTGGCCCAGCGCCGCCTCGCCGGCCTCGGTGGCGCTGAACAGGGTGCCGGCGGCCTCCTCGTCCTCCCATACCTGCATGCGCAGATAGGGCGCCGCGCGCATCTCCAGTACCCGGGGCCAGGCGCCGATGCGCTGCAGAAAGCGCGCCGAGGCCGGGCTGATCGCCGATACGCGCAGATCCGGCGGTTGGGCCGCGTCGAACGGGGCGGGCGGCGCTTGCTCCAGCACCGCGATGCTCAGGCCATGGCCGGACAAGGCGGCGGCCAGCGCCGAGCCCACCATGCCGCCGCCGACGATGAGAATATCGCTGTATTGCATAAATCCCTTTCCAATCGTTTGCCCGCGCTTTTCGCCGAGCGCCGGGTCGCGCGCCAGCATAGCCCAGGGGAGGCTCCGCGCGTCTTGGCTTGGATCAAGCCGTTTGCGGTTCCGCCGCCAGCAGCGCGCGCAGCCGCGGCACCACGTGCTGGATGAACACCTCGTTCTTGCGCGGCAGTGGGTGGCGATAGGGGTAGACCAGGAAGGCCGGCCAACAGTCGTGGCTCCAGCCCGGCAGCACCGGCACCAACTGGCCGCTGGCGAGAAAATGGCTGGCCACATAATGCGGCAGCAGCGTCAGGCCGCAGCCGGCCACCGCGCCGGACAGCAACGGCGCGTACTGATTGCAACTGAGCACCGGCCGCACCGGCATGCGCAGGTAAACGCCGTCTTTCTCCAGCGACCATTCCACCGCCTCGCTGGGCGCCTTGCTGGAGTCATACAGCACGCGGTGCAGGCACAGGTCCTCCGGGTGCTCCAGCCGCGGCGCCTGCGCCAAGTAGCCTGGGGAGGCGTAGACGGTTTCGCGCATGAAGCCCAATGGCTTGGCCACCAGGCCCTCATCGTAGACATTGCGCGTGCGCACGCAGAAATCCAGGCCCTCGGCCACCGGGTCCTGCAGGCGGTTTTCCACTTGCAACTGCATTTCCAGCCCCGGGTACTGATTGGAGAGCTCGGACAGAATGGGTACTAGCAGGAATTGGGCGAAGGCGGAGGCCGAGCTGATCACCAGCGGCCCTTCCACGCAGTCCTGCACATTGCCGACATCGCCGCGCACCCGGTCCAGCATTTCGCGAAGCTGGCGCGCATGCACGGCCAGGCGCTGGCCGGCCTCGGTCAATGCCACGCGCCGGGTATTGCGCAAGACCAGCACCGTGCCCAGCTCCTGTTCCAATTGCTTCACCAACTGGCTGATGCGGCTTTTGGCGCAGCCGAGCGCATCGGCCGCCGCGGTGAAGCCGCCATGACGGGCCAGCGCGTCGAAGGCCAGCAAAGCGTCTGGCGAGGGAGGATGATTTGTTTTCATTTCAGAACAGTGTGTGGGCTTTTGGCGGATTTTATTGTTTGTGCATGTAGATTAGCATGGCTGCGTAATCAATAGCAGAACAATTGGAGCGCATCATGGTGTCGGGAGCCAAGCAGGCATGGAGTCGGTTCTGGGGGCGGCTGGGTCGCTTGTGGTGGGAAGGAATGTGCGCGCATGCGCGGCATGCGCTCCGCGATGAGGTCGAGGCGCTGGAGCGGGTGAAGTGCACGGCGGCGCGAGGGGGGCGGCCGTGCGTCAATTCGGTGGACGGCGCGCGGAGCCGCCGCGTTTTTCATTGATGGCAATGGCCAATAGAGGAGGAATGACGATGCAGGATACGAGAGCAGTGGTAACGGGATTTTTGAACGAAGTGCGCTCCGGGCGCGATCCGGACGCGGCGGAGCGCTATTTCGCGCCGCGGGTACTCGCGCATCAATTAGTGGCGGAGGCGCCATATGCGCTGGAGCGCAGCCCGGCCGACTACGCCGCGCATATACGCGAATTCCTGCGCGACTACGGCGCGTTCGAATTGCGGGTGGATGAATTGCTGGTGGACGGCGACAAGGCGTACGCGCGCTGGACCCAGACCGGGCGCGACCTGGCGGGCAGCGGCGAGACGGTGCGGCAAATCGGCAGCGCCTGCTATCGGGTGGCGGACGGCCGCATCGTCGAATACTGGATACAGAGTAGTTGACGGCGGCGCCGGCCACGCGACCCATGTCGGGTTTGAGCCGTTATTCATGCAGAAATCGACGCCGGCTTTCAGTTTTGTCAAACTTGGCCGATATTGCATAAATATAATGTTGGCCAAGATGACAATAAGGAGTTGTGCATGGGGATGCTTGGACGCAAGGGCCGGTTAGCGCTCTGCCTGGCGATGTTGATGGCCCAGGCCTGGGCCGAGGAAGCGCCGTCGGCCGATGGCTCGCAGCCCAAGACCGTGATCAAACTGCCCTTGAAGCTGAAGCCGCAAACCGCCGCCGACGCGCACAAGGACGAGCCGGCCAAGCCCGCAGCGCCGGCGGCCAAGCCGGAAGCGAAACCCGCCGCCAAGGCGGAGCATCCGCCCGAGGTCAAGGCGGCCAAGGCGGCGGAGCATCCGCCCGAGGCCAAAACCGCCAAGCCGGAAGCCAAGCCAGGGGCCAAGCCGGAGGTCAAGGCCGCCGCCAAGCCTGAAGTCAAAGCCGAGGCCAAAGCGGTCGCCAAGCCGATGGCGAGCAAGCCGGCCGAGGCCAAGGCGCCGGAAAAGCTGGAGCCGGCCGTCAAGATGTCGCCGCCGCCGGTCCACAAGGACTTGAGCCAGCCCAGCCCGGAAGTTCACGGGCCGGATTCCTTGCGCCATGCGCCGCGCAAGCGGCTGGTCAAACGCAAGCCTAAACCGGCGGCCGCAGCCGCGGGCGATATGCAGGCGGCCACCTTGCGCCAGTTGCAGCCCTTGCTGGCCTCGGTGGCCAAGGCGGGCCATGGCCTGCCGGGCGGGCAGGACGCGCGCGCCACCCTGGTGTCCTGCTCCGCGTCCAGAACGCCGGCCAAGGCCGAACGAGTGGGCGAGGGCAAGCAGGTGCTGCTGGTGCCCAGCTATGGCAGCCAACTGGCCGGCGCCGGCGGCGCCGTCGAATACGGCGTGCGTCAGCTGCATACCCCGCTGTTGGTGTTTGTCAGCCAGGCCGATTGCGAAGCGGTCAAGCTGGCCGCCTCGGATTACAGCCAGCAGTCCGAAGCCCAGCAGCAGGCGCTGGCCGCGATCAATATTCCCAAGGACATCGACGCGACCAATGGCGCGCTGCTCAATATCAATAATCAGGTGGAAGCGGCGATCATGACCTTTTCCGGCGAAGTGGAGGCCGGGCGGCTCGCCGTGGTGGGCGCCTTCTACGACGTGGGCAACGATCTGAAGCAGGGACGCGGCAAGCTGGTGATCACCAATCTGAACGGGGAAACCGATCCGGCCAAGATTCGCGGCATGAGCCGCGCCGGGCAGTACTTCAAATACAGCTTCATGAAGTAGCGGCTTCGCCGCCGCTCACGCCGATGGCCGCCGCAAGGCGGCCATTTTGCTTGCGCGGTAGCGCCGCCGTTACAGCCGGCGGCGGCTTATTTCCCGTCATTATTCCGACTACGACATTTTTTCTCCGCTTAATCCGTATTTGTTTGGCAATGCGCAAAACCGAATATTGTTTTTTCGCTTAGCATGGGTTTATTGATGCCGCCGCTATGGTTTCGTCTTTGCCGGCGACAAGGTTTTCTGCATTGAAAGCGCCTTGTTGTAACGCGCTTGCTACAAATAAGTTTTAGCGCGATGAGAATGCGTGGTAAATGGACAATAGTATTGTCACGATTTTATTTTCATAAATGAAAATGAATTGTCGCCAATTAGTCATTCTCTCGCCGCGACAGGTTTAACTGTTTGGGAGACTTGAAATGACCGTTAGCAATGAACTGGAACTGGACGCGCTGGTGGCGCGGGTGAAAAAGGCACAGGCCGCGTTTGCCGGCTTCAGCCAGGAGCAGGTGGATCACATCTTCCGCTCGGCGGCGCTGGCCGCCGCGGACGCGCGGATTCCGCTGGCCAAGATGGCGGTGGCGGAGACTGGCATGGGCGTGCTGGAAGACAAGGTGATCAAGAACCACTTCGCTTCCGAGTACATCTACAACAAGTACAAGGATGACAAGACCTGCGGCGTGCTGGCTGAGGATGACACCTTCGGCACCATCACCATCGCCGAGCCGGTGGGCCTGATCTGCGGCATCGTGCCGACCACCAATCCCACCTCCACCGCCATCTTCAAGGCGCTGATCTCCTTGAAAACGCGCAACGGCATCATTTTCTCGCCGCATCCGCGCGCCAAGCGCTCCACTTGCGAAGCGGCGCGGCTGGTATTGCAGGCGGCGGTGGCCGCCGGCGCGCCGCCGGACATCATCGGCTGGATAGACGAGCCCTCGGTGGCGCTGTCCAATCAGCTGATGCATCACCCCGACCTCAATCTGATCCTGGCCACCGGCGGCCCGGGCATGGTGCGCGCCGCTTATTCCTCCGGCAAGCCCGCCATCGGCGTCGGCGCCGGCAACACCCCGGCGGTGATAGACGAAACCGCCGACATCAAGCGCGCGGTCGCCTCCATCCTGATGTCCAAGACTTTCGACAATGGTGTGGTGTGCGCGTCGGAGCAGTCCGTCATCATCGTCGACGCCATCTACGACGCGGTGCGGCAGCGCTTCGCCAAACATGGCGGCTACATTCTGTCCAAACGCGAAGCCGAGGCGGTGCGCAAGGTGATTCTGCAGGACGGCAGCCTCAACGCCGCCATCGTCGGCCAGAGCGCGGCCAGGATTGCCGAGATGGCCGGCATCGAGGTGCCGCCGGCGACCAAGGTGCTGATCGGCGAGGTCAGCGATGTGTCCGCCGCCGAGGCCTTCGCCCATGAAAAACTGTCGCCGACGCTGGCGATGTACCGCGCCGGCGATTTCGTCGACGCCTGCGACAAGGCCGCGGCGCTGGTGGCGATGGGCGGCATCGGCCACACCTCGGCGCTGTATACCGACCAGGACTTGCAAGGCGAGCGCATCCGCTACTTCGGCGACAAGATGAAGACCGCGCGCATCCTGATCAACACGCCGTCGTCGCAAGGCGGCATCGGCGACCTTTACAACTTCAGCCTGGCGCCGTCGCTGACCCTGGGCTGCGGCTCCTGGGGCGGCAACTCGATCTCGGAGAACGTCGGGCCCAAGCACCTGATCAACAAGAAGACCGTGGCCAAGAGGGCCGAGAACATGCTGTGGCATAAGCTGCCCAAGTCGATTTATTTCCGCCGCGGCTGCCTGCCGGTGGCGCTGGAAGACCTGGCCGGCAAACGCCGCTGCCTGATCGTCACCGGCCAGTATCTGTTCGACAACGGCTTTGTCGACGAGCCCATTCGCCTGCTGAAGAAAATGGGTCTGGAAGTAGAGGTGTTCTTCGAGGTGCCGGCCGATCCGACGCTGGCGGTGGTGCGCAAGGGCGCGGACCTGGCGCACGCCTTCAAGCCGGACGTGATCATGGCCCTGGGCGGCGGTTCGCCTATGGACGCGGCCAAGATCATCTGGGTGATGTATGAACACCCGGAAGTGCATTTCGAAGACTTGGCGCTGCGCTTCATGGACATCCGCAAACGCATCTACCAGTTCCCGAAACTGGGGCAGAAGGCACTGATGGTGGCGGTGCCCACCACCTCCGGCACCGGCTCGGAAGTGACGCCGTTCGCCGTGGTCACCGACGAGAACACCGGGGTCAAGTACCCGATCGCCGACTACGAGCTGACGCCGAACATGGCCATCGTCGACGCCAATCTGGTGATGAATATGCCCAAGTCGCTGACCGCCTTCGGCGGCATCGACGCGGTGACCCACGCGCTGGAGGCCTATGTTTCGGTGATGGCCAACGAGTATTCGGATCCGCAAGCCTTGCAGGCCTTGAAGCTGCTCAAGGACTACCTGCCGTCCGCTTACCGCAACGGCGCCGGCGATCCCAAGGCGCGCGAACAGGTGCACAACGCCGCCACCATCGCCGGCATCGCCTTCGCCAACGCCTTCCTCGGCGTCTGCCACTCGATGGCGCACAAGATAGGCGCGGAATTCGACCTGGCCCACGGCCTGGCCAATGCGTTGCTGATCAGCAATGTGATCCGCTACAACGCCGCCGACGTGCCCACCAAGCAGACCGCTTTCAGCCAGTACGACCGCCCCAAGAGCGTGGCGCGCTATGCCGAGATCGCCCGCTACCTGGGCCTGGAGGCCAGCCGCGATCATGAGCGGGTGGAGAAGCTGATCGAATGGGTGGACGAACTCAAGCGCACGCTGGGCATTCCAGCCTCGATCCAGGCGGCCGGCGTGGCCGAGGCCGATTTCCTGGCCAAGGTGGACCTGCTGGCGGAAGCCGCCTTCGACGATCAGTGCACCGGCGCCAACCCGCGCTATCCGCTGATCAGCGAACTGAAGCAACTGCTGCTGGACAGCTATTACGGTCGCGCTTACAAGGAAAGCTGGGAGCGCGAGGCAGAGGCGGAAGCCAAGCCGGAAACGCGTCCGGCCAAGGGCAAGCTCAAGGCGGTGTGAGCCTGGTGCCCGGCCAAGCGGCGCGCTCGCGCGGCGCTTGGCTCAACGGGCGTCTTGGCGCAGGATTTTCAGGCCGTGGTTGACGATGGTGGCCAGGCGTTCGCCATCCCGCCCCGGTTTGAAGCAGACATGCAGCGTCTTGGTTTCCAGCAGCCGCGGATTCATCTCCAGCCTTTGGCCGATGTGTCGCACCAGCGAGTCGTGGCGCAGCAGATAGTGGAAAACATTCTGGTCTATCACGGCCAGGTCTATGCTGCCGCTGGCCAGCTTCAGCAGATTCCTGCCATCGTCCGGCGCCGGGTCGAAGCGCTGTCTGTCCTCGGCGATATTGCGGTCCAGTTGGTAGTTGTTGACGTAATCCTGCACTACGCCGACGCGGTAGGCGGCCAGGTCCGACACTTCGCGCCAGCGCAGGCGCTGGCCCTTGCGTTGCGCCAGGCCCAGCGGGCCATGGCCTATGGGGTCGGAGCAGATGAAGTGGCGGCGCACTTCCGCCGCGTCGTATTCCGGGAAATACCCCATCACCGCGGGCTTGTGCCGCGCGGCCGCCACCGCGCGCGCCCAGGGGTAGAACTTCACTTCCAGCGTATAGCCGGCGGCCTGGAAAATCCGCGCCAGCGTCGCCGTGCTCAAGCCCCGCTCCGGTAGTTGGGCGCCGGCGTAAGGCGGCCACTCCAGCGAGGCCAGCGTGACAACCGGCTGCGCGCGCGCCTGGCCGCACAAGGCGGCCACCAGCACCGGACATAAACGGATCAAAACGCTAAACCGCATCAATACCTGAAATAGCCTATGGTTTGCGCCAGCTCCGCCGCCTGCTCGCTCATGCCGCGCGCGGTGGCGGTCAGCTGTTCCGACGCCGAGGCGTTGGCCTGCATCGAACGGCTGATCTGGCTGACGCCCTGGTTGATCTGCTCCACCTGCAATGCCTGCTGGTTGGACGATTTATTGATTTCCTGCACCAAGCTGGCGGTGTTCTGGATCGCTGGCAACATCTGCTGGAACAGTTCGCCGGCATGCTCGGCGCGCTGCACGCTGCTCTGCGTCAGCTGGCTGATCTCCTTGGCCGCCTGCTGGCTGCGCGCGGCCAGCTTGCGCACCTCGCCGGCCACCACCGCGAAGCCGC
>NZ_JAJOHW010000204.1 GCF_021129195.1 Chromobacterium aquaticum
GCCGCCGGCCGCGCCGCGTTCAAGCACTGGGCGCGCACGCCGCTGGACGCGCGCGTGGCGGTGGCCAAGCGCTTCGGCGAACTCTTGAGCGCCAACAAGGACGCGCTGGCCCGCGTGATTGCCCAGGAAACCGGCAAGCCGCTGTGGGAGGCGCAGACCGAAGTCACCACCATGGTCAACAAGGTGGACATCTCGCTGAAGTCCTACCACGAGCGCACCGGCGAACGCGCCGCCGCCATGGGCGACGCCCAGGCGGTGCTGCGCCACAAGCCGCACGGCGTGGTGGCGGTGTTCGGCCCCTACAACTTCCCCGGCCACCTGCCCAACGGCCACATCGTGCCGGCGCTCTTGGCCGGCAACGCGGTGATCTTCAAGCCGTCCGAACTGACGCCGTGGACGGCGCAGGAAACCGTGCGCTTGTGGGCCGAAGCCGGCCTGCCGGCCGGCGTGATCGCGCTGCTGCAAGGCGCGCGCGACACCGGCGCGGCGCTGGCCGGCCACGCCGGCATCGACGGCCTGTTCTTCACCGGCAGCTCCGCCACCGGCGCGCTGCTGCACAAGAACTTCGCCGGCCACCCGGACAAGATCCTGGCGCTGGAAATGGGCGGCAACAACCCGCTGATCGTGGAAGGCGTCCAGGACATCGACGCCGCCGTCCACCACATCGTCCAGTCCGCCTTCGTCTCCGCCGGCCAGCGTTGCACCTGCGCGCGCCGGCTGCTGGTGCCGCAGGGCGCCTGGGGCGATGCGCTGCTGGCGCGGCTGGTGGAGGTGACGGCCAAGCTGCGCGTCGGCAAATACGACGCCGAACCGGCGCCCTTCATGGGCGCGGTGATTTCCAGCGCCGCCGCCGAGGCGCTGCTGCAAGCCCAGGCCGCGATGCTGGCCGCCGGCGGCAAGGCGCTGCTGGAAATGCGCCGCTTGACGCCGGACGCGGCGCTGCTGAGCCCGGGCATCATCGACACCACCGCCGCCGCGCGTCCGGACGAGGAATACTTCGGCCCGCTGCTGCAAGTGATACGCTACGCCGATTTCGACCAGGCCATCGCCATCGCCAACGATACCTGCTTCGGCCTGGCCGGCGGTGTGCTGTCCGACGAGCGCGCGCTGTACGAACGCTATCTGCTGGAAAGCCGCGCCGGCGTGGTGAACTGGAACAAGCCGCTGACCGGCGCGTCCAGCGCCGCGCCCTTCGGCGGCGTCGGCGCCTCCGGCAACCATCGCGCCAGCGCCTATTACGCCGCCGACTACTGCGCCTACCCGGTGGCCTCGCTGGAATGCGACAGCCTGACCGTGCCGGCGCAGCTGTCTCCCGGCATGGTTTTTTAAGAGCACCCCCTCTCCCCAACCCCTCTCCCCAATCCCTCTCCCGCAAGGGGGGAGGGACTGAAGGCTGAGTGCGACGCCAGTTCATTCGTGCAGTAAGCGCGGGCGGTGCGGTTTTCTCCCCTCTCCCCTCGTGGGAGAGGGGCGGGGGAGAGGGGGCGTGTAGTCAACGCAAAAGAGTTAGGTGGCGAGAAGGGGCCAGATGGCCGTCCCGCCATTCAGATGGATTGAGGCAAGGGAGCATTCTCCAAATGAACGCCTATGAAGTGAATTTCGACGGCTTGGTCGGCCCGACGCACAATTACAGCGGCCTGTCCTTCGGCAATGTGGCGTCCACCAGCAATGTCAGCGCCGCGTCCAACCCCAAGCTGGCCGCCAAGCAGGGCCTGGCAAAGATGAAGGCCTTGCATGATCTGGGCTTCAAGCAGGGCGTGCTGGCCCCGCACGAGCGTCCGGACGTGGCCAGCCTGCGTCTGCTGGGCTTTGGCGGCAGCGACGCCGAGGTGGTGGCGCGCGCAGCCAAGGAAGCGCCGGCCATCCTGGCCGCGGCCAGCTCGGCCTCCTGCATGTGGACCGCCAACGCCGCCACCGTCAGCCCGTCCGGCGACACCGCCGACGGCCGCGTGCATTTCACCCCGGCCAATCTGAACAATAAATTCCACCGTTCGATCGAGCATCCGACCACGGGCCGGCTGCTGCGGGCGATGTTCGCCGACGAGTCCCGCTTCGCCGTGCATCCGGCGCTGCCGGCGCAGATGCACTTCGGCGACGAGGGCGCGGCCAACCACACCCGTTTCTGCGCCGAGTACGATGGCCCGGGGGTGGAGTTCTTCGTGTTCGGTGCGGCGGCTTTCGACGCGCGCTATCCCAAGCCGGCCAAGTTCCCGGCGCGCCAGACCCTGGAAGCCTGCCAGGCGGTGGCGCGGCTGCACGGCCTGAGCGCGGAGCGCGTGGTTTACGCGCAGCAGGACCCGGACACCATAGACGCCGGCGTGTTCCACAACGACGTGATCTCGGTGGGTAACCGCCAAGTGCTGTTCCATCACGAGAAATCCTTTGTCGACCAGCACAAGGTACTGGCCGAGCTGAGCGCCAAGCTGGCAGCCGCAGGCGGCCGCTTCGTCTCGGTGGAGGTGCCGGCGGCGGAGGTCAGTGTCGAAGAGGCGGTGAAGAGCTATCTATTCAACAGTCAGCTGCTGTCCAAGCCGGATGGCAAGATGATCATCGTGGTGCCGGAAGAGTGCCGCAATCAGCCGCGCGTCTGGGCCTACCTTGGCAAGCTGGCCGCCAGCGGCGGTCCCATCGACGAGGTCAAGGTGTTCGATCTCAAGCAAAGCATGCAGAACGGCGGCGGTCCCGCCTGCCTGCGGCTGCGCGTGGCGCTGTCGGCGGCGGAAATCGCCGCGGTCAACCCCAAGGTGCTGATGAGCGACGTGCTGTTCGCCACGCTCAACGGCTGGGTGGATCGCCATTATCGCGACCGCCTGAGCAGCGAAGACCTGGCCGATCCGCAGCTGCTAATCGAAAGCCGCACCGCGCTGGACGAGTTGAGCGGCATCCTGGGCCTGGGTTCGGTGTACCCCTTCCAGCTGGCTTGAGCCAGTATCGCGACTACCTGATTACAAGTCAGGTGCTCTAGCAACACAGGCCGGGATTCCCGGCCTGTTTCGCATTTTCCGCCCTGGGCGCCGTCCAGGCGCTTGCCTCATTGGCGTCATGCAGACACCTTGCCTTCTGCCATTAACTGTCCTGATTGCTGGCATCAGTTTGTCTAAGATCAACTATTTTTGATTTTTAATGTCATTTGACATGATAAAAATCACATGATAGCTTGAATGACATTGGAATATATCAATAGCTACAGCTGGTTTGGCGCAGCATGAAAACCATGGTGGAACCGGGTTTTCGGCGCTGCCACCAGCCTGGCGCCGCCGGCGAAGCGGGCAGGGCCGGCGCTTGAATCTTGAGTGTGTGACGAAGGGGCGCCGCCTGCGGCGTTTTTGCAACTGAATGCGGCCTGTCCTTTAGTACTGGCCGGAATCAGGGCGGTGGATTTCATGCCGGCGCGGGCACAGGCCCGGCCTCGGCGATGCTTTGGCGGTTTTGTGGTTGCTGTTCATTGCGAATGAGAGTGTCGGTTGGCTTTTCCGCTGCTGCGATACGCGGTTCATCGCGGCTCCTTTTATCTTGCAAGTACACTTCAAGTGCCAATACATCATGAAATATCACTGCATCGGCATCGGCAGCGGGCCATCCAATCTCAGCGTGGCCTCGCTCTTGCATGGTCAGCATGACATCAAGAGCATTTTCTTCGAGCAGAAACCGGCGTTCTCCTGGCATGACGGCATGATGATTCCAGGCGCGGGGCTGCAGGTTTCCTTGTTCAAGGATTTGGTCACGCTGGCCGATCCCACCAATCGATTCTCTTTTGTATCCTATCTGCATCAACATGGCAGATTGCTGCAGTTTCTCAACGCGCGTTTCGATCAGGTTTCGCGGCTTGAATTCCGCGATTACTTGAAATGGGCGGCGGAGAACAATGCCAATATCTGCTTTGGCGAGCGGGTGCTGGAGGTCGATTTCGACGGCGGCGCCTTCGTGGTGCAAACCACGAAGCGGCGCGTGCTGGGCGACAACGTGGTCGTCGGCGTCGGCATCGTGCCGGATGTGCCGGACTTCGCGCGCGCCTGCCTCAACGACAGCACGCATTTCCACGTCAATGAGTTCGCCGCCAAGGCCGGTGTCGCCGCGGGCAAGCGCGTGCTGGTCATCGGCGGCGGGCAGTCCGGCGCCGAAGTGGTGCTGGAGATGCTGCGCCGTGGTGGCGGCCAGGCGCCGGCGGCGCTGAGTTGGTTGTCGCGCCGGGAGAATTATTTCCCGCTCGACGATTCCCCCTTCACCAACGATTTGTACACGCCCACGCACTCCAACTATTTTTACGAGCAGGACGAGGGCTTCCGCCGCGCATTCATCAAGCGCAATCTGCTCAGCAGCGACGGCATTTCCGAGTGCACGCTGCGCAGCATCTACCAGCAGATCTATTCGCTGCGCTTCATTGAGCGCGCCCCGATCGAAATCAGCCTGCTGCCCTTCCGCGAAGTGCGCGCCATCACTCAGGACGGCGAGCGCTGGTCCATCGCCGCCAGCCATCTGGGCGCCAACAAGCCCGAGACGCTGGAGGCCGACGTGGTGATCTGGGCCAGCGGTTTCAAGCCGGCGCCGACGCCCTTCCTGCAGCCGCTGCGGGAGCGTCTGGAGCTGGAGGGCGAGGAAATCGCCGTCGACCGCGATTACGCGGCGCTGGGCAAACTGCCGCGCAATCGCAGCCTGTTCATCCTGAACGGCATCCGCCAGCAGCGCGGCCTGGCCGATCCCAATCTCAGCCTGACCGCGTGGCGCAGCCAGATCGTGATCCAGCGCATGCTGGATGTGCCGCGCGTCGCTCATCTGGACGCCGCCTTCGTGTCCTGGGCGCCGCTGGCGGCGGCGCGTGCGACCAGCCGCCAGCCAAGGAGGGAATGGGCATGACCGGGCCCCGCATCGTCATCATCGGCGGCGGCATCCTGGGCTGCACCGTGGCGGCACGGCTGCTGGAATGCGAGCCGCAGGCGCGGCTCAGCCTGGTGGACCAGGGCTTGATCGGCGGCGGGGCGTCGATGTATTCCGCCGGCGTGCATTTTCCGGTGGGCCGCTCCGAGCGGGTGCGCAGATTGAGCGGCGCGAGCGCGGATTACTACCAGACGCTGCATGCGCGTCATCCGCAGCTGCCCATGCACGGCTTCGACTTCTTCGTCGCCGCCGGCTCGGCCGACGCCGAGCAGGTGCGCGCTCGTTGCGCCGGCCTGCGGCCCTTGTCGGCGGAGGAGAGGCGGCAGGTGATGCCGGAGCTGCCCTATGGCCAGGAAGTATGGCGGATGCCGGACTGCCATGCGATGGATGTGCAGGGGCTGGCGCAATGGTATGCGCGGCGTTTGCGCGAGCGCGCCGAGTTGCTGGAAGGCGTCGGCGTCGAAGCCATCCGCGAGCATGTCGACGGCGTCAGCGTGCTGCTGTCCAGCGGCCGCAGCCTCGCCGCCGACGCCGTGGTGCTCTGTCCCGGACCGTGGGCGAATGAGGGCTGTTGGCGCGAGCTGACCGCCGCGCTCGATATCCGCGTCAAGAAAGTGGTGGCCCTGCATCTGCAACGCCCGCCGGAACATGGGCATGCGCTGTTTTTCCCTGTCGAGGACGCTTTCCTGGCGCCGCTGCCGCAGCGCGGACACTGGCTGTTCAGCTACACCTGCCAGCAGTGGGATGTGACGCCGGACAAATGCCGGCAGGCCAGGGTGGAGGCGCGCGAGCTCGACGAAGCCCGCGAGGCGCTGCGCGGCATCGCGCCGGCGCTGGCGCAGCAGCTGGGCTCCGGTCGGGTGTTCTGCGATGCCTACAGCCCAAGCCGGGAGCCGCTGGTGCAATTCGTCGGCCGCCATCAACGCATTCTGTTTGCCGGAGCGGGCAATGGCTCCGGATACCGGCTGGCGCCCGGCATCGCCGCGGAAGCGCTCGCCTTGCTCAACCACGCTCTCACCACAGGATAGTTGAGACCATGCACATCATTGACTTGCAGGAGGCGCAGCTGGCGCCTGCTTTCGGTATCGATATGGCGTCCATTGCCGGCCTGGGCGAGCAGGAACACGTGCGGCTGGCCTACGGCGTCGTCGCGCCGGGCCAGGAAAGCAAGCCGCACAAGCACGATGAGCTGGAAGCCTTCCTGATTCTGAGCGGGGAAGGCGTGATCGACGCCGATGGCCATTCCCAGCCGGTGCGCGCCGGAAGCCTGGTGCTGTTCAAACCTTTCGAGAAACACGTGCTGCGCAATGTCGGCCAGCAAGCGCTGAGCTTCTGCGATTTCTACTGGCGCGACGCCGCCAAGCGCGACGCCGCCGCGCAGGACAATGGCGCCTCGCGGCTGCGGGAGCGTCCGGTATTCGTGTTCTCCACGCCGCCCACCCCCAACGGCGACTTGCACCTGGGCCATCTATCCGGCCCCTATCTGGGCGCTGACGTCTATGTGCGCTTCCTGCGCGCCAGCGGTCACGAGGCTTACCACCTGACCGGCAGCGACGACTACCAGAGCTATGTGGTGGGCCGCGCCCGCCAGGAAGACAGCAGTCCGCAACAAGTGGCCAGCCATTACTCGGCGGCGATCAAGTCCACGCTGGACCTGATGGACATCCATCTCGATCAATACACCGTCACCACCCGCGCGGAGGGCTATGCGGAAGGCTTGCGCGATTTCTTCTCGCGCCTGGTGCGCGGCGGCGCGCAATTGCGCTCCGACGCTGCGCTGTTCGACGCCGAGACCGGCGACTATCTGTACGAGGTGGACGTCTCCGCCAAGTGCCCGAGTTGCGGCTCGCCCTGCGGCGGCAATATCTGCGAGGAGTGCGGCGAGCCGAACAATTGCGTGGATCTGGACACGCCGCGTTCGCGCTTGTCGGACACGATGCCGGTCACCGGTGCCATCCGCCGCTACATGATCAATCTGTCCGCCTTCAAGGACGCGGTGGAGCAGCATCAGCGCCTGGGCAAGGTGTCGCCGCGGCTGCAGCAACTGGCGGAGCGGGTGCTGGCGCGCAAGGATTACTGGGTGCCCATCACCCATCCGGCGCAATGGGGCGTGCCGCCGGCGGAGGAGGTCGAGGGCGAACAGGTGATCTGGGTGTGGCCGGAAATGGCTTACGGCTTCCTGCACGGCATCGCCGAGCTGGGCGGCCGGCTGGGCAAGCCCTGGAAGGCGGACCAGCCGCAGCCGGACTGGAAGATCGTTCACTTCTTCGGCTATGACAACAGCTATTACCACTCCATCCTGTATCCGGCCTTGTACCGCATGGCCTTTCCGGACTGGCGGTGCGACATCGATTACAACGAAAACGAGTTCTATCTGCTGGACGGCCTGAAGTTTTCCACCAGCCGCCGGCACGCGGTGTGGGGCAAGGACATTCTGAACCCGGACAGCGTCGACGCGGTGCGCTACTACCTGGCGCGCACGCGCGGCGAGCAGGAGCGCAGCAATTTCACGCTGGACGACTTCCATGACTGCGTGGAAGAAATCTTGCTGGGCCAATGGCAGGCCTGGCTGTCCGGCCTGGGTGAGCGCCTGCGGCGCGAGTTCCAGCAGCGGGCGCCCGATGCCGGTTGCTGGAGCGCGCTGCACACCGCCTATCTCGACGGCCTGAACCACCGGCTGGCCAGCCTGAAAACCCATTACGGCGCCGACGGCTTCGCCCTCAACCGCGTGGTGGAAGAACTGGACGGGCTGGTGGCCGGCGCGCTGCGTTTCGCCAAATCGAATCAGCGTATCAGCCAGAATCCGGCGCTGCGCGATGAATACCGCACCGCGATCGCGCTGGAACTGGCCACGGCCCGCCTATTGGCTCAGGCCGCCAGCCCCTTGCTGCCGCGCTTTGCTCAGCGCCTGGGCGAGGCCTTGGGCATGGAGCGCGTAGACCGTTGGCCGGAAGCGGTGGAACTGACGCCGGCCGGCACGCTGCTGGCCTTGGCGGAGCAGGCGTTCTTCACGCCGCTGCGCCGGCAGGAAGGTTCGGCGGAGGCGCGGCCATGAGCGACGCCCTGCTGCGTGCGCCGCGTGAAGACGCGGACCTGATCAACACGATAGCGCTGCACCGCTGCGACGATGAGCGGCATGTGATCCGTTTCCAGCAAGACGGCGCGCTGCGGAGCTGGACCCTGGCCGAACTGGACCGCAAGGCGGCGCGCGTGGCCGTGCGCCTGCAAGCGTTGGGCGTGCGGCCGCGCGACCGGGTGGGCATCCTGTCCCGCAACCGCATCGAGTTCGTGTTGCTGGACCTCG
The DNA here is from genome assembly GCF_021129195.1 of Chromobacterium aquaticum. Classification (GTDB taxonomy): domain Bacteria; phylum Pseudomonadota; class Gammaproteobacteria; order Burkholderiales; family Chromobacteriaceae; genus Chromobacterium; species Chromobacterium aquaticum. Next base: position 8,180 of record NZ_JAJOHW010000204.1, read on the forward strand.
CCATCCTGAAGCTGGGCGGGGTCAGCGCCGGCTTCGAGGCCGGCCGCTACGAACCCGGGCAGATCGTCGACATCTACGGCCTGAAGGCGCTGTTCGGCGAAGGCCTCAGCGGCCAAGGTCCATGCTTCGACATCGCCGACATCGCCGCCTGGGCGGACAACGCCGAGGCGGACGTGGCCTGGCGTCCGTTGCACGCTGGCTATGATCCGGCCGACATCTTCGCGATCAAGTTCACCTCGGGCAGTACCGGCGCGCCCAAGGGCCTGGAAGCCACCGTCGCCAGCGCCAATAGCTCCATCAATGAGGTGCAGGCGATGTTCGCGCACCGCGACGGCGACAATCTGCTGGTGTTCCTGCGCCTGGTGCTGCTGCAACAGCGTTACTGGATCTACTCGGCGCTGGTGTTTGGACACGATATCGCCCTGTCCGATCTGGACGGCGCGCTGGACATGGCGCAGGCCAGCCCGCCCACCGTGGTGATGGGGGTGCCGGGCTTTTACGAAGAGCTGCGCGCGCGGCTGCGGCAGCGCCACGGCGACAGCGAACCCGCCGCGCGCGGCGCGCAGATCCAG
>NZ_JAJOHW010000205.1 GCF_021129195.1 Chromobacterium aquaticum
CGCCAGGCGTTCGCGCGCGGCGTCCTGCTGCTGACGCAGCTTGCCGGCGCTGCCTTCGCTGCGCTCCTGCTGGCGGCCCAGCAGGATCTTGGCCTGGTTGGCCTCGCGCCGGCCCCGCTCGCCGCTCGCCTGCCTGCGCTCCAGCCGCTCGCGCTGTTCGCGCAATGCCCGCTCTTCGCGCAGGCGTTCCTGCTTGCGCTGTTCCAGCAGCGACTGCGCCCTGGCCTGCTGCTGCGCCTTCTGCGCGGCGTAAAAGGCATAAGCGCCGCCATAGCTGGCCAGGCCTTGCGGCGACAGTTCCACGATGTTGTCCATCTCTGCCAGCAATTGGCGGTCGTGGCTGATCAGCAGCAGGCCGCGCGGCCAGCGCCGCAGCTGTTCGATCAGCGCCAGGCGCTGGGGCCGGTCCAGGTGGTTGCTGGGTTCATCCAGGATCAGGAAATCGGCGCCGGAGAGCATGGCGCCGGAGAGCGCCACCCGGCTGGCCTCGCCGCCACTGAGCGTCTGCGCCGGCGTATCCACGCGCACATGCTCCAGGCCGCTGCGCCGCCATTCGCTTTCCAGCCGCTGCCGGAGATCCCAGCGCTCGGCCAATAGCTCGAAATCCCGCGCCTCCACGCTGCCGGCCTCGATGCGCGCCAGCGCGTCCAGCGGCGCTTGCAGGCCGGCCAGGCCGGCGGCGGTGG
>NZ_JAJOHW010000206.1 GCF_021129195.1 Chromobacterium aquaticum
CAACCAGCGCGAAGCCGACCGTCCCGCCGCCGCCGGCCAGGGCTATGACTGGCCCTTTGTCTACATCCACAGCAAGCTGATGATCATCAACGACGTGTTCATGACCCAGGGCTCGGCCAATATCAACACCCGCAGCATGCGCGTCGACAGCGAGCTGAACATCTGCCACGAACGCGGCGACATCAGCGCCGGACTGCGCCGCGAGCTGTGGTCCTTGCATACCCGTAATACGCGAACTGGAAAAGTGATGGGGCTGGAAGACACCAGTCTGCCCTATGAGAAACAGATGCCGAATGCTTTTAAGAATTGGGAAGAGCTTCTTGAACAAAATAAAACCCAAAAACGTAAGGAGCAGCCTCCAATCGCTTCCTTGGTCGAATTCCGCCGCGACAGCGCCAAGCTGTCCAATCTGGATTAAGCCGATGCGCGCCCTATTCTTGATTGCCCTCCTCACCTCAGCGGCTGCCGCCGCCCAGGAGTCCCGCATGAGCACCCTCAGCCCCAAGCAACAGGAGGCGCTGGCCTTCCGCTGCATCCACCAGCAACTGCCGGCGCCGATGCCGGAAGCGGATCAGCTCTTCCTCTACGCCCGCCACCTGCAAAAGCACAATCTGCTCAAGCGCCAGCCCGACGTCACGCGACAAGTGCAGCGGCTCTACCGCATCGCCGCCGCCCATGGCCACGTCAAGGCCAATATCAATTTGCAGAATGGGCTGACCGACGGCGACTTCGCCGGCGGCTTCCGCGAAGTGCTGGACCTGAACGACAAGCTGATGGACCTGAGCCCCGCCCCCGGCTATTACAACCTCGCCTACTACACCAGCCGCGGCTACGGCAATATCAAGCGCGACCGCGAGCTGGCGCTGCGCTATTTCCGTAAGGCCGCCGATCTGGGCAACCCCGAGGCACAGTTCTACGTTGCCGAACTGTTAATCCCGCTCAGAAAAGCTCCCGATATCGCACGCCAGATGTATCGTTGTGCAGCGGAACAAGGCCATGCCAATGCAGCAAAAACATTAGGCATCGACCTTAAAACAGATAAGAAATACGCCGAAGGCATTAACGCTTTGCAACTTGGCGTTAAATTCGGTAGCTACGTCTCCGCCGGCTTCTTGGAAAAAGGTTTCAAAACTCTCCCTCCCGACGATGGCATGTATTACATGGCGCTGAAACTGGACCCCGAACGCAGCCGCCGTTACCAACAAATAGGGGAGTTCCTCTACGACTACTCCTACCTGCAACCCACGGTAGAAGAAGTCGACCAGATCGTGCCGCTGCCGCCGGCCCCCTTGCCGCCCTGGGATGGCGGCTTCCAATGGTTGAAAGCCTGGCGCGGGCCGGGGCCGGCTCAGCCCAGCGAAGAACAGATCCAGCAGCTGGCCGAAGCCAAACATCTCGACCCCGCCACCGGCCTGTTCGACCCCAAGCGCAAGGCCGCCGCCGAAGCCGAGGCCAAA
>NZ_JAJOHW010000207.1 GCF_021129195.1 Chromobacterium aquaticum
GGGTTGCCCAGATCGGCGGCCTTGCGGAAATAGCGTAGCGCCAGCTCGCGGTCGCGCTTGATATTGCCGTAGCCGCGGCTGGTGTAGTAGGCGAGGTTGTAATAGCCGGGAGCGAGGTCGCGGTCGAGCAATTGCTGGTTCAGGTCCAGCACTTCGCGGAAGCCGCCGGTGAAGTCGCCGTCGGTCAGCCCATTCTGCAAATTGATATTGGCCTTGACGTGCCCGTGGGCGGCGGCGATGCGGTAGAGGCGCTGCACTTGCCGCGTGACGTCGGGCTTGCGCCGCAACAGATTGTTCTTTTGCAAGTGGCGGGCGTAGAGGAAGAGCTGATCCGCTTCCGGTGTCGGTGTCGGCAGTGGCTGGTGGACGCAGCGGAAGGCCAGCACTTCTTGTTGTTTGGGGCTGAGCGTGCTCATGAGGGTTTCCTTGGCGAGGGCCGGGGCCGCTATTGAGGCGAGGATGGTGATCAGCAGGAAGGCGCGCATGGCTTAGTCCAGATTCGACAGCTTGTCGCTGTCGCGGCGGAATTCGATTAGGGAGGCGATGGGTGATAGCTCCTTATTTTTCCGTTCTTTATTGCGATTAATAGTTTTTTCCCACTTCTTGAACGCATCCGGCATCTGTTCATCAAACGGCAGACTAGTGTTTTCTAAGCCCATCACCTCTCCAGTTTCCGGGTCGCGGGTGTGCAAGGACCACAGCTCGCGGCGCAGGCCGGCGCTGATGTCGCCGCGTTCGTGGCAGATGTTCAGTTCGCTGTCGACGCGCATGCTGCGGGTGTTGATATTGGCCGAGCCCTGAGTCATGAACACGTCGTTGATGATCATCAGCTTGCTGTGGATGTAGACGAAGGGCCAGTCATAGCCCTGGCCGGCGGCGGCGGGGCGGTCGGCTTCGCGCTGGTTG
>NZ_JAJOHW010000208.1 GCF_021129195.1 Chromobacterium aquaticum
GCTTTCCGCGCATGGTGCGCGAGGTGTCGCGCCAGTTGGGCAAGTCGATACAGCTGACGGTGCGCGGCGCGGATACCGAGATAGACAAATCCATGGTGGAGCGTTTGACCGATCCCTTGCTGCACCTGGTGCGCAACGCGGTGGATCATGGCCTGGAACCGGCGGAAGAGCGGCGCGCCGCCGGCAAGCCGGAAACCGGGCAACTGACGCTGAATGCCTTCCACGACGCCGGCTCGGTGGTGGTGGAAATCGAGGATGACGGCCGCGGCATAGACCGCGACAAGGTGCTGGCCAAGGCGCTGCAGCGCGGCCTNNGCTGCCGCTGACGCTGGCCATCATCGACGGTTTCCGGGTGGAGGTGCATGAGTCGTCGCTGGTGATGCCGCTGGAGATGATGATCGAGTGCGTGGACATGCCGCAGGCGGCGATGGAGCGGCAGACGCGCCAGGTCAATGTGCGCGGCGATTGGCTGCCCTTTGTTTCGCTGCGCGAGTTGTTCGGCCTGCCGCCGGCGGCCGGGCCGGAGTTCGTGGTGATCGTGCATTACGGCGACAAGCGCGCCGGCATCGTGGTGGACAGGCTGATGGGCGAGGTGCAGGCGGTGATCAAGCCGCTGGGTGACATCTTCCGCTCGCTGCGCGGCATCAGCGGTTCCACCATTCTGGGCAACGGCAAGCCGGCCTTGGTGCTGGATGTTCCGCAATTGATCCACCACGCCTGCCGCCGCGAGCGGCGGCGGATTCGTCAGGCCAGCGAAACGCCGGCGAGCGACATGATCTAGCGCGGCTAGCGCGCCAGGAGACAGCCATGCAGTGGTTTCACAATGCGCAGGTCAAGACCAAGCTGGTCATTTCCTTCTCCCTGGTGCTGGCGTTCTTGCTGGCGCTGGGCTTTGTCAGCTATTCCGCCACCGAGCGCATGAGCACGGTGATGGTGAACCTGTTCGACAACCAACTGACGCCGATCAAGGATATCGGCAACGCGGCGCGCAGCGCGATGGCCAGCAATCGCTCCTTGTATCGCTATATCGCGGAAACCGACACCAAGACCATGGATGAGGTGGACGCCGAGATTGCGGGTTTCGACAAGAGCATGACCGCCAGCCTGGATGCCTATCGCAAAACCGATCTGACCCCGCCGGAGGTGGACGCGCTGCGCCGTTTCGACGCCGCCTGGGCCAATTACCAGTCCTATGTCAACGAGGTGAAGAAGCTGTCCTACTCCGACCGCGGCGACGGCGAGAACAACAAGCTCGCCTTGAAGCTGATGGCGGACAAGGGCTGGCCGGCGTTCCAGGTGGTGGACAGCGTGCTGACCGAGCTGGTCATTCTTAACGCCAAGCTGGCCGACAGCTCCTTGGCGGAAACCAAGGTGATCAGCGGCGACGCGCTGCGTTTGCTGGTGGCCATCGTGGTGGTGGCGGTGCTGCTGAGCGTGGCTTTGGGCGTGATGGTGGCGCGCAGCCTGCTCAAGCAGCTGGGCGGCGATCCGTCCTACACCGTGCAGGTGGTGGGACGGGTGGCGGCCGGGGATTTGTCGGTGCCGGTGAAATTGCACCCGGATGACACTTCCAGCCTGTTGTATTCGATCAAGGCGATGGCGCATCGCTTGTCCGAAACCCTGTCCGAGGTCAGCGCGATGTCGGAGGCGATAGGCTCGGCGTCCGAGGAGGTATCGTCCACCGCCAATTCCCTGGCGCAGACCTCGTCCGAGCTGTCGTCCAGCATCGAGCAGACCAGCGCCTCGGTGGAGGAGATGGCGGCGACGGTGACGCAGAACACCGACAATGCGCGCGTGACCGAGGGCATCGCGTCCAAATCCGCCTCCAGCGCCACCCAGGGCGGGGCGGCGGTGGGCGATATGGTGCACGCGATGAAGGAGATCGCCTCGCGCATCACGGTGATCAACGATATCGCCAACAAGACCGATTTGCTGGCGATCAACGCGGCGATAGAGGCGGCGCGCGCCGGCGAGCACGGCAAGGGCTTCGCCACGGTGGCGGTGGAGGTGAGGAAGCTGGCGGAGCGCTCGCAGGTGGCGGCCAAGGAGATTGGCGATCTGGCCAGCCGTTCGGTGGGCGTGGCGGAAAAGGCCGGCCTCTTGTTGCAGGAGATGTTGCCGGGCATAGACCAGACCGCCAGCCTGGTGCAGGAGATTTCCGCCGCCTCGCGCGAGCAGCGCAGCGGCATCGATCAGATCAATAGCGCGGTGACCCAGATCAGCAACGGCATGCAGTCGTCGGCCACCTCGGCGGAAGAGCTGAGTTCCACCTCCGAGGAGTTGAGTTCGGCGGCGATGCAGCTGCAGGAGCTGATGCAGCAGTTCAAGCTGCGCAATGCCCGCGGCGCCCGCCGCGGCCGGCAGTTGCACATCGGCCATTTGCACGCGGCCAAGCCCGCCGCGCCGCCGCCGGACGACGATGACGATTTCGACCTGACGGTGGACGAGGACAAGTTCTCCAAGTATTGAAGGGGCCGGCGATGAAACACAGCGAGCAAGAGGCCGCCGAGAGCGGCGAGCAGACATTCCACTGCGTGACCTTCATCCTCGGCGAGGATTTGTTCGGCATCCAGATCGGCTTCATCCGCGAGATCGTCGAATTCGAAGGCATCACCGAGGTGCCGATGATGCCGGCCTTCGTGCGCGGCATCATCAATCTGCGCGGCGCGGTGGTGCCGGTGGTGGATTTGTCGGTGCGCTTCGGCCGCGGCCGGACCGCGCTGCGGGCGTCCACCTGCGTGGCCATCCTGTCCCTGCCCGGCCTGGAGGGCGGCTACACCGATATCGGCATCCTGCTGGATTCGGTGTGCGAGGTGCTGGAAATCCCGCTGAAGGAGATCGATCCCTCGCCCAGCTTCGGCTCCAATATCCGCAGCGACTTCATCCAGGGCATCGCCACCATCAAGCAGCGCTTCGCCATTCTGCTGGACGTGCGCCAAGCGCTGTCGGTGACCGAGCTCAGCGCGATGGCGGAGGCGGTGACGCAGCAGTTTCTCAGCGACGATATCGAGGCCTTGTAAGTGTTCCACCTGGAAGAGCCCTTGCCGGCCCCGCCGATGCTGAGCGACGGCGAGTTCGCCCAGCTGCGGCGCTTCATCCATCAGGCCGCCGGCATCGCCATGTCGCCGGGCAAGCGCTCGCTGATCCAGTCGCGGCTGGCCAAGCGGCTTAGACAACTGCGGCTGAACAGCTATGCCGCGTATTGGCGGATGATTGCCGACCCGGCCAACGCGCTGGAGCGGCAGTACGCGATCAATCTGCTGTCCACCAATGAAACCTATTTTTTCCGCGAGCCGGAACACTTCGCCTGGCTGCGGCAGTTGGCGGCGCGGCGGCAGGGCGGCGGCGAGCTGCGGCTGTGGTCGGCGGCGTGCTCCACCGGCGAGGAGGCCTACACCATCGCGATGATATTGGCGGAAACACTGGGCCTGCAGGGGCTGTGGCGGGTGTACGCCACCGACATCAATACCCGGGTGACCGCTTTCGCCCGGCGCGCGGTCTATCCGCAGGCCAAGGCGAGCCGGACGCCGCCGGATCTATGGCGGCGTTATTTGCTGCGCGGACGCGCCGAATACGCCGGCATGGTCAAGGTGGCGCCGGAGCTGGCGCGCAAGGTGAGTTTTTCCAATCTGAACCTGCTGCACGCCGCGCATTTTCAGCACAGCCGCTTCGATGTGATCTTTCTGCGCAATATGCTGATCTATTTCGACGAGGCCACCAAGCTGCGGGTATTGCTGGCGTTGTGCGACAAGTTGCGCGAGGGCGGGCATCTGATCATCGGGCATTCGGAATCGATACGCCACCTGGAGCTGCCGCTGACTCAGGAGGCGCCGTCGCGTTATCGGCTGGACTCGCGTTTTGCGGATGGAAGAATCGATGAGCATCGCCGTTCTGATTGTTGACGACTCCGCGGTGGCGCGCGAGATGTTGGGCCAGATGCTGGCCACCGCGCCGGACATCAAGGTGCTGGCGGCGTCGCCGGACCCCTTGTACGCGATGAAGCGGATGAAGCTGCGCTGGCCGGACGTGATCATCCTGGACCTGGCGATGCCGCGGATGGACGGGCTGACCTTTTTGCGCCAGGTGATGGCGGAGCGGCCGACGCCGGTGATCATCTGTTCCGCGCTGACCACCGAGGGCGCGGCGGTGTCGCTGGAGGCGATGAGCGCCGGCGCGGTGTCGGTGCTGCTCAAGCCGCTGCTCAACGCCAGGACCCAGTTCCACGACAATGCCAAGCGACTGGTGGACGAGGTGCGCGCGGCGGCGCGCGTCAAGGTGGAGGCGCTGAAGCCGGTGGCGGCGTCCTGCTATCCGGCGCCCAGGCTGGATGCCGACGCCATTCTGGCGCCGCCGCCGGAGTTGAAAAAGCCGGCGCCCGGCAGCGAACGCATCATCGCGGTGGGCGCGTCCACCGGCGGCACCCAGGCGCTGGAATTCCTGGTGCAGCGCTTGCCGCCATATGGGCCCGGCATGGTGGTGGTGCAGCATATGCCGGAAGGCTTCACCGCCATTTTCGCCGGGCGGCTGAACCAGCTGGCCCAGGTGGAGGTGAGGGAGGCGCGCGATGGCGACGTGGTCAGCGCCGGCACGGTGCTGATCGCGCCGGGCGGGCGGCATTTGCTGGTGCAGCGCCGGCAGAAGCGTTACTTCGTCGAGATCAAGGGCGGCCCGCCGGTGTCGCGGCATCGGCCTTCGGTGGACGTGCTGTTCCGCTCGGTGGCGGTCAGCGCCGGCAGCAGCGGGGTGGGCCTGATTCTCACCGGCATGGGCGACGACGGCGCGCGCGGCATGCGCGAGATGCACGATGCCGGCGCGCGCACGCTGGCGCAGGATGAAAGCTCCTGCGTGGTGTTCGGCATGCCGCAGGCGGCCATCGCTCGCGGCGGGGTGGGCGAGGTGATGTCGCTGGAACAGATGGCGTGGATGTTGCAAGGTTTGCGCGCCTGAGAATCAGGCGCCAAGAACCTGTCCGCGGCCTTGATGGGCGCGCCGGCTCAAGCATACAGATGACTTAGGTGTTTTTACTTAACACTGGTCAATGCCCGCGCTTATCTTTAAAAAATCCTTTAAAAACAAAGGCAGGGCAGCTCGCTTTAGCTGGAGAGAAAGCGATTATGCACTTGCTATGTGCAAACTACCAAAGTCACCCGCAACGCTTTGCCAGTGATTGGCGTTATCATCGCTTTCCATATTCAGCGCCTGCCGCGCCGGGACGCCCGTTTCGGCGCGCCGCCTGTCTATCCATCCCCGCCAGCGCCGCGTGACACCGCGGCGTCGCCATCGTCACTTGTCGATTTCTGCCTGATCCATTGCTTGGACCTGCGGCGCCGCCGCGCGGGCCGACTTGCCGCCAGCGGCGGGGACTTGTTTTTGGTAATGAATGTCGAGGGAATGCATCCGTATGAGTGTCTTGAACAAGGACTGGGGCTTGCGGGCCAAGTTATCCGCCGCTTTTACTCTGGTGAGCCTGTTGATCGTGGCGGTTTATTCGGTCTACGCCTACCGCAGCACCGTGGACTCCGAAATGAAGGGCGTGGATCAGACCTTGCTGACCGCCGCCTACGCCGCGCGCCAGATGGTGGGCGAAAACTTCCACGATCAGCTGCCGGACAGCAATCCCAACAGCCAGGTGACCACCAAGCAGCTGACCGACTTTACCCGCGACAGCGGCCTGGCTTACGCCTATTCCACCATTCAGCGCGGTGGCCGCATTCTCTATACCAGTTCGTCCGCCAGCCCCAGCGAGGTGAAGTCCGGCCAGTATCAGCAATGGTTCCTGGCCGAGTACAAGGACGTGCCGGCCGGCCTGGCCGCGGCCTTCAATAGCGGCAGCGTCCAGTACGAGGAGTACCAGGGCGAGTTCGGCCTGTTCCGCTCGGTGTTCGTGCCCTTCACCTCGGCCAGCGGCATGCGCTACGTGGTGGGGGTGGACACCTCGCTGCAGAAGGTGGAAGCGCTGCGCATGCAAGTGCTGTGGCAGAGCGGCGCGGTGGGCCTGGGCCTGCTGCTGATGTCGCAACTGGTGGCGCTGCTGCTGGCCAATCGCATGGTGCAGCCGGTGAATGAGCTGAACGTGGCCTTGCAGCAATTGGCCGGCGGCGACTGGAACCTGGTGCGCAGCATGCCGGTGCGCAGCCGCGATGAGGTGGGCCGCATCGCGTCCTCCTTCAATACCTTCATGGCGGCGCTGCGCCAGCGCTTGCTGGAAATCCGCGGCGAATCCGACGCGGTGCAGAGCGAATCGCAGCATATCGATCAACTGGTGGGCGGCGTGGCCGCGCGTTCCAGCCAGCAGGCCGAGGATGTGCGCGGCAGCGCGGCGGCGGTGGAAGAGTTGGCGGTGAGCATCGCCCATGTCTCGGAAATCGCCGAGGACGCGGCCAATCTGATGTCTTCGTTCGAAGGCCAGACCCAGACCACGGTGCAATACATCCAGAACGCGGTGAGCGGCATGCAGACGGTGCAGCAGGAAGTGACGCAGCTGGCTGGCAAGCTGGACCAACTGGACGCGCGCACCAATGAGATCAATATGATCGTGGCGGTGATCAAGGACATCGCCGATCAGACCAATCTGCTGGCGCTGAACGCGGCGATCGAAGCGGCGCGCGCCGGCGAGCAGGGCCGCGGCTTCGCGGTGG
>NZ_JAJOHW010000209.1:0-244 GCF_021129195.1 Chromobacterium aquaticum
TGGTGCTGGGCATCGCCCTACTGTCCGGACTGTCCGCGCTGCGCGCGCTGAACCAGGCCGAACCCTCCACCCTATTGCGCTAAGGAGACACCCATGTCCGCTTCTCCCGCCATCGTCGGCGAAAACCTGAGCCGCTCATTCAGCAACGGCAAGACCGAGCAGACCGTGCTGAACGATATCTCGCTATCCATCCTGCCCGGCGAGCTGACCCTGATCATCGGCCCGTCCGGCTCCGGCAAGAGCA
>NZ_JAJOHW010000209.1:252-2060 GCF_021129195.1 Chromobacterium aquaticum
GTCCGGCGGCGAAAAGCAGCGCGTCGCCATCGCGCGCGCGCTGGTCAAGCGCCCCAAGCTGATGTTCGCCGACGAACCCACCAGCGCGCTGGACAGCCACAACGGCCAGGTCGTGATCGACCTCTTGCACCAGATCGCCCAGGAACAAGGCACCACGGTGCTGGGCGTGTCGCACGACAACCGCCTGATCAAACACGCCGACCGCGTCATCACCCTTGAGGACGGCCAGGTGGTCAAAGACCTGCGCGTCCATAACACCCCGATGGAGGTAGCATGAGCAGCCCTGTGCCCAAGACCCCGCGCCGACTCGCCCTGCTGCTGGCGCTGAGCCTGCTGTTGAACGGCTGCTCCGAACCGCCCCCGCCCGCCCCGGTCCAGCAATCACCCTGGGCGGCCATCGCCAAGGGCCGGGTCAGCATCGAGGGCGGCGTGATCAATATCGCCGCGCCGCGCGCCGGCATCATTCGCGAAGTGCTGGTGGAAGAAGGCGCCGAGGTCAAACCCGGCGCGGTATTGGCCCGCATCGACGACCGCGAGGCCAATCTGGCGATGAAGGTGCGCGAGCAGGAGCGCGACGAGGCGCGCCAGGCGCTGACGCTGCTGCAAGTGAAGCACGCCATCGCCCAGCGCGAACTGCAGCGCGTGTCCGCGCTCAGCGGCGACGAAGTGGTGTCCAGGCAGGAAAAGGACAATGCTCGCGACCAGGTCAAGCTCAGCGCCTCCGAACTGGCGCGCCAGCAGGCGGTGGTGGCCACCTCCGACGCGCAAGTGGCGGCCAGCAAGCTGGAAGTGGATCAACACGTGGTGCGCGCGCCGCTGGCCGGCCGCATCATCCGCCGCCAGGCCCGCCCCGGCGACGGCACCTCCACCTTGAACGTGACGCCGCTGTTCATGTTCGCCCCCAACTCGCCGCGCATCGTGCGCGCGGACCTGGAAGAACGCTATGTCGGCGCGGTGGAAGCGGGCCAGGCGGCCGAGGTGACGCTGGAGGCCGACGAAACCAAGGTCTACAAGGCCAAGGTACTGCGCTTGGGCCAGGTGTTCGGCAACCGGCCGGACAACGACGACCCGAATGAGAAACAGGATGTGCGGGTGATCGAATGCGTGCTGGCGCTGGTGGACGCGCCGGAAATCCGCATCGGCCAGCGGGTGCTGGTGCGCATCGCCCGTCCGGGCAAGGCGGGCAAGCCATGAAAAAAACGATAGTTCTGCTGCTCAGCCTGGCGCTCGCCGGCTGCGCCGGACTGGAAGCCGCGCGCCCCGCGCCGGCGCTGCCGCAGCATTACCGCCAGGCGCTGCCCGGCAACAGCCCGGACGCCCAGGCCTGGGACGGCTTCGGCGACCCCGGCCTCGGCCAGTGGATCGCCACGGTGCGCGCCGGCAACACCGATCTGGCCGCCAGCCTGGCGCGGCTGGACGCCGCCCGCGCCGAACTGGGCGTGGTCAACGCCGACCGCTATCCCAAGCTGGACTTCGAACAATCGGTGGAGCGGCGCAAGCTGTCCAAGTTCGACCTGGGCGAAGTGGGCGAAGACACCGCCAACCCCAGCACCCGCTACAGCACGCGGCTGGCGCTGGCTTACGAGGTGGATTTGCGCGGCCGAATCAGCGCCGCGGTGCGCGCCGGACGCGCCGATCTCAAGGCCAGCGGCGGCGACCGCGACGCGCTGCAGCTCAGCCTGGCGCGGCAAACCGCCGAGCTGTGGCTGACGCGGGCGGAGCTGATCGCCGATGTCGACCTGGCCAGGGAAAACACGCAGCTGCGCCAGCGGCTGCTGGGCAGCGTCGCCGCCAAGCGCCGCGTCGGC
>NZ_JAJOHW010000210.1 GCF_021129195.1 Chromobacterium aquaticum
GTCGGGCGCCGGCATCGGCCGCCTCGCCGCTGCGCTGACGCCCCTTCCGCGACAAGACCCCAAGCCAGGCGGAGGGAGGCCGCGCGCCGTCACGCGCGCGTCACATCGGCCAGCTACACTAGCCTGGTCCTCGGGAAGCGCCAAGCGCGCTTCCAACTCCTTTGTATCTGTCGATTGCATGCTTGCCGCCCCCCGGGGCGGCTTTTTGTCGTCCAGACCCGGATGGACGGCGCCATAATTACCACGCCCATGGATTTGCCAAACCCGGACGGTTTTTGGGAAACTAGCTGGTTTTGCAAAAAGCATAAATACCAAAAACGACTGGATGGTTTGACATGAAAATACAATACAAGACAATCCTGGTGGCCGCCTGCCTGAGCGCGTCCGCCGCCGTGGGCGCGCAACAGGCCGCCGCCGACAAGGACTCCCCGGTCAAGAACCCGCACCTGGGTCCTTACACCCAAAACATCGCCAATGTCGCCAACTGGGAAGTGCCGCCCAAATACCTGTCGCTGGACCAGGACGACACCACCCGGCTGATGGAGGCGATGCAAAACCCCAATGTCACCGACTCCTGGCTGTTCGGCCCGCAATCGCTGGAACCGTGGTTCGCCGTGGTGTCCTACGACAGCACCGGCCACGTGATGGACGGCGAGAAGCTGGACGCGGACGCCATCCTGAAACAATTGCAGGAAGGCACCGAAGCCTCCAATGAAGAGCGCCGCAAGCGCGGCTGGCAAGAACTGCACCTGGTGGGCTGGCAAACCCCGCCGCATTACGAGGCCGACACCAAGCGCCTGTCCTGGGCCACCATCAGCGAAAGCGGCGGCCAGCGCGTGGTCAACTACACCACCAAGGTGCTGTCCCGCACCGGCGTGGCCTCCGTCACCCTGGTGACGGAACCGGCGCGGCTGGACGGCGCGGTGGCGGACCTGAAAACCCAGTTGAACCAGTTCCAGTTCAAGCCGGGCGAAAAATACTCGGAATTCAAGGAAGGCGACAAAGTGGCCGAATACGGCCTGACCGGCCTGATCGTCGGCGGCGCGGCGGCCGCGGCGGTGAAAAGCGGCGCCTGGAAATGGTTTGTCGGCATCCTGGCCGCCGGCTGGAAAGTGATCGCCGGCCTGGCGCTGGCCGCCTTCGCCGGGCTGAAGTCGCTGCTGTCGCGCAAAAAAACGCAGTGAGCGCATGGATTACTCCCTAATCCTCTGCCTGGCCATCCTCGCCTTCTACCTGCTGGACCTGCTGCTGCTGCTGCCGGCCGGAGAAGGCATCGCCTATCTGGCCGGACACGGCTGCCAGGCGCGGCTGCCCTCGTGGCGGGCGCGGCTGGGCGGCCGCTTCGCGCTGCTGGCCGCGCCGTGGCGATTCGCCTCCACCTGCGCCAAGCTCAGCC
>NZ_JAJOHW010000211.1 GCF_021129195.1 Chromobacterium aquaticum
GTCCGGAATCGCGCCGAAGAAGCGGGTGACCCGGCCGCACAGCGGCTGGAAGAAACGGCGCACATCGGACAGGCACTCGCTCAAGACCGCATGGGCCTTGCCGCGGCTTTCGGCGCTGTCGTCGATGCGCACCGGCTTGCCGTTGAGGCTGCCGACTTGGGCGGCGGGGGCCTCGGGGGCCGGGGCGGGGGCTTGGCCGGCATTGGGCCGGATGGAGGTAAAGCCGAGAAATACCATGGTGGCGCTCCAGTGGCGTTGAAATGGGCGCCATTACAGCGCGCCGTTGTAACAGCGGCTTTCAGGAAGTGCTCAGAACCTGTTTACGATCTGCTGCGCGTCGGCGGGATGGATAGAAATGGGCGTTGAAACCAAGCTCAGTGCTCATGTACCACGTGTACATTCCGCTTTGTCGCTCGTTTTCGCCTGGTCTCGCTCTTGCTCGCGAGACTTTGGAACAGGCGCTCAGCCCGGTTCTTGGTCCGGCGCTTCCGTCGGCGGTTCGCCTATCAGGTAACGCGGCCCATCGCCCAGGCTGGCCGCGCGGTCGCCGGGGTTGTACAGCGCGCACTGGCTCAGCGACAGGCAGCCGCAGCCTATGCAGTTGCCCAGCCGGTCGCGCAGCCGGGTCAACTCGTCTATGCGCTGCTGCAGGCGCGGCAGCCAGTCGGCGGACAAGGCCTCCCAGTCGCGCGGCGTCGGCGTGCGCTGGCTGGGCAGCGCGGCCAGCGAGGCGCGGATGTCGTCCAGGCTGATGCCGACGATCTGGGCGGCGCGGATGAAGGCGACGCGGCGCAGCGCGTCGCGCGGGTAGCGGCGCTGGCCGCCGGCGGAACGGATGCTGTGCAACAGCCCCTGGGTTTCGTAGTAGCGCAGCGCGCTGGCGGCGACGCCGGCGCGGCGCGCCAGCTCGCCTATGCTGAGCCAGGGGTTGGGTTTGGATGAGGGGGAGGCGGGCATGTCCGGACTCGCTTGACTTAAAGTTGGCTTTAACTTTTATCGTGACGGCAGGTTTTTTTCAAGGAGGACGCCATGAACGCGCCAAGCCGTCACACCGAACTGCATGCCTTGCTGGACGCCAACCACGAGTTTTCGCTGATGCACAGCGACACCACCAACCATTGCCCGATGGCGCTGACCGCGCTGGCGGAAATGGGCGCGGAGCCGCATCAGCTGCGCACCTTCTTCGATTTCTGGGACAGCGAGCGCGCCGAGCCGGCCGAGCTGGTGGAATACGATATCGGCTGGCGGCGCTGGGACGCCGCCGTGGGCCGGCTGGACGCCTTCCCGGCCTTGCTGCGGGTGATGGAGCAGCGGGTGGCGGCGCGCGGCGTGGACGAAACCGTGCGCGAGGTGCTGGGCAGCCTGCCGTTCTCGCCGGGCGGCGGCGCCTTCCACCCGTTGATCCGGCTGGCCTTCGCGCTGCGCGCCGGCCACGCCGGCGAGGCGGCGGCGGGCCTGGCCTATTATCTGTGCGCCTATCTGCGCCTGCCCGCCGACCTGGACGCGCAAGCGCCGGCCGCCTCGGCCGAGGCCGGGCTGGAACAGCTGTCGCGGGCGCTGGCCGGCTGGAACAGCCCGGATTACTGGATACACGATCGCTTCGACGCGGTGCTGGCCGATCCGCGCTTCGCCGCGGCGCTGCCCGGCGCGCCGCAAACGCCGGACTGGCTGGATGAATTGGCGCGGGCTGCGCTGCGGGTGTATTGGCAGACCGACAACTTCACCGCGCTGCACATGGTGACCGCGACGCTGGCGCTGCGCGACGTGCTCGAGCACCTGCCCGGCCTGGCGGCGGAGGATTGGCATCCAGCCTTGTGGCGGACCTTCTGCGTCGCCTATGTGTCCATCGGCGCGCCGGCGCTGGAAGCGGCGGAACTGCCGGACGCGCAACCGGCCTGGCCCTTATTGCTGCAGCGGGTGCTGAAGCTGCGCAACGAGCATGTGATCAAGCTGGTGTACGCCTGCCACCGCGAGTTCCAGCGCAGCGGCGATGTCTTCTACCATGCGGCGGCGGCGCGGGCCTTGTGGGACGCGGTGTGAATCACCAGTCCTCCATCTCCTTGGGCACGCCGCCGGACAGGATGGCCTCCTGCATCCATTGCTGCATCATGCCGCCGACGCCGATATTGCCCACCAGCGAGGTCATCAGCGCGGTGTGCAGCGGCGAAGCGGCGTCGACCTGCTCCAGCGTGCGCTGGATCATGTCGTTCTTCTGCTTCAAGGTGGTGAAGGCCAGTTCGCCGGTGGCCGGGTCCTTGAAGTCGGCCAGCAGCTTGCCGACGGCATCGGCGTAGCGCTGTTTGTCCTGCTGCGAATCGCTTGCCGGCGGCTGCAGCTGGCGCAGCGCGGCGAGGAAGGCCACCGCCACCGGGTCGGCATTGAAGTCCGGCCATTTGTGCGGCGGCGGTTCGACCGGCTTGGCGTCGTCGGCCTCCGGCGTTTCCGTCGGCGGCGCGGCGCCGCCGGCGTCTTGCGTCGCGGCCAGCAGCCGCTGCTGCAAGGGAACGATGTCATCGCCGCCGGCGGCGGCGAGGCTCAAGGCGGACAGGTTCAGCGAGGGAATCATTCCGGGCTCCGCTTGGCGGCGGCCAGCGCCGCCAGGTCTTGTTCCAGCCGCGCGATCAGCTCGCGCAGCGCTTGTTCCGACAGCGCGCGGCAATCCTGCGGCATCTGCTCCAGGCATTGCAGCAGCTGGCGGCTGGCCGGTTCCACGTATTGCTCCGGCTCGAATTCCGCCGCCTGGTCCGCGCAGCGCATCATGAAGCGCGCGTCGGCGTGGTAATCGATCTGGATCGTGCCGGGCCAGTTTTCCGTCAACAAGGCCATCAGCCGCGGCTGCAAGGCGCGCGCGCGCTTGGGCAGTTGCAGATAGAGGGTGGCGTCCGGCGCGTCGCGGTCGCGCAGCCATTCATCCAGCAATAGCAATAGGGTGTCGGGGTGGTCCACCGCCGCGGCCAGCATCGCGCGCGCCTCTTGCTCCAGCCGCTCGCGCCAGCGCCAGGCCATGGCCTGGCTGGCGGCGAAATGACCGGCGGCTTGTTCCAGCGCGGCGAGCATGCCTTGTTGGTAACCGGCTTGGCTGGCTTGTCGGCGCAGGGTCTCCGCCTGATGTTCGGCGTCGCGCAGCACGCGCTGCGCCTGCCGTCGCGCTTCGCGTTCCAGTTGGTCGGCGCGCGCGGCGCGGCGCAGCTGGGCGCTGCGCACCAGCACGCCTTCAACGGCGGTCGGCGGGCGGGGTGTGGGGATGTCTCTGGGCATGTTGTAGGGCCAAGGTCAGAATCAGGGCGTCGGCGGCCGGCTGCGGCGGCGCGGCGTCCACCTCCGGCGGAAACAGCAGCGGCAGCCGCTGCGCCAGCGGGCGCGGCAGCCGTTCGCGCCAGGCTTGCAGG
>NZ_JAJOHW010000212.1 GCF_021129195.1 Chromobacterium aquaticum
CGCCGCCGCCTTGCCGCCGTCCGGCTTGACGCGCAGCGCGGCGGGAATCACTCGCGCTGCCACATCAGCGGCGGTCAGTTGCGGGCCGCGGCGCGCGAATTCGCGATAGCGCTCGGCAGCGTCCATCAAGGGCCGCGCCTCGCCCGCCGGCGACTTCCATTCATCGCCCGGCAGCGGCAGCAGATAGCTGGCGTCATCATCGTCATTGCGCGCCAGCACCGCCGGCGCCTGGCCATCGGCCACCAGATAAGGCCGCGGCAACACGTCGCTGTTGTGCAACATCCAGTACTCGGCCACCAAGGGCAGTTCCAGCTTGGCGCCGGCGGCGATGCCGGCGAAGCCGGGCTTGGGCGTCAGCCGATACAAGTCTCCGGTCAGATGGCTCAGCTCGAAGTCCGGGCTGTCCAGCTGCAGCAAACGTCGGATGCTGTGCAGGTACAAGGTCCAGTCCTTGGCCGGGACCGCGGACTGACCATGGTTTTGCAGGATCAGCCGCCCTTGCAGGCAACTGCCCCAGTCCGCGCCCAGTTCCACGCAGCGCGCGCCGGCGGCCGCGCCCTTATTGCTGTCCACCGCCACCGCCAGAGACAGGTCCCGCGCCAGCGCCGCGACATCCGGCTGCGCCCAAGCCAGCGCGCTGGCCGACAACAGGCCCGCCGCCAATAGTTGTTTCGTCCTCATGCTCACCTCTGCGATTTGCGTGGCGCGCCGCGCGACGGAGCCTCCCCCGCCGCGTCTCCCATTCGTCATCCGCATGCCACCGTGGGCACAGGCTAACTGGTATTAATGTGGTATTCAATGCTCAAGATCAAAATCGCGCGCCGCCGCTGCCGGCTGCTAGCATGATGATGGTGGAATGCAAAGATCTGTGAAGCCGGGGAACGCCTGCGCGATGCCGGCGGTCTAGCCGCGGTTGCCGCCAAATCCGCCGCTGCGCGCGGATGGCGCGCCCGCACAACCTCTAACAGGAGCGCATCATGCGCAAAACCCTCACGCTTGGCCTGCTATTGCTGGCCGCCCTGCCCGCCCTGGCCCAGGACGCCGCGGCCCCGCAAACCTTGTTCAGCCTGCCGCTGACCGCGTTCAAGGCCTCTGAGCGCAACGCCTCGCAACGGCTGTACCGCGCGCCGGACGCGCAACTAAGCGCTTACAAATCCATCGTGGTGGAGCCGCTGTATTTCATGCGCCACCAGGCTGACGGCGATTGGCAATTACTGCAGAGCGGCGAGGAAAACCGCATCGCCGCCTATTTCCAGCGGCGGATGACCGAGGAGTTGCACAAGGTCGGCATCCCGGTCAGCCGCGAGGCGCTGCCGGACAGCGCCCGCCTGCGCGTGGCCGTCACCGGCATGGCTCAGGAACGGCCGGGGGTGGAGCCGCTGGACATCCTGCCGATCAAGGCGGTGTTCAATCTGGGCCGGCTGGCCGCCGGCAAGGAGCCCTATCTGACCAAGGTGGGCAGCATGGCGCAGCTGGAAGACGCCAATAGCGGCAAGCTGCTGGCCGGCAGCGTCAATCTGCGCAAGAGCGACAAGAGCCTCCAGCGCGGCGAGGCGGTCAAGCTGGAGAGCCTGGAAAGCCTGATCGACGACTGGTGTCGCGACAGCGCCAGGCTGCTGGCGCGCGGCATGGCGATCAAGCCGGCCCAGCCCTGAACGCTGACCATGAAAAATGCCGGCCCCTTCCGCGGGTACCGGCATTTTTATATCCAAGCCCTCTTTAGAAGCTAGAACATCACGATTTGCACACGCTCTTGGCAAAAGCATCAAAGCCCATATTCTTCCGCTTGGCCAGGCACATTGAACGGCAAGCCTTGTCGAATGCCGCCGGCTTGTAGCTATCGTCAAGCTCGGCGATACCGCGTGCGCTCCAGCCGGGAAAATCATCGCGCAGCTTCGCATTACAATCATTTCCGTTTTGACCGGCGTCCACACATGAATCGGCGTACTTATAGACCCACTGACAGTTTTCCTTGCTGAGTTCCGCTTTGGACTTGACGCGCTTAACCGCCTTCGTCGGCTTTTCACCATCAAAAACCACGGTTTCCTGTTTACCGTTTTCCGGGCTGAAAACCACTTTCAAGCGCTCGCCTTCAACACGGGCGGTCGCCTCGACACCCATGGAGAAATCCCCCAGCTTGAATTTTTTGCTGGCACCTCCCTTGCTTACTGTCAGCAGATAAAAGCTTTGCTCCACACAGCCGCTGCCACCGCAATGGCTGTTGAACAAGACCACATCCTTGTCCTTGAGCTGAAAGCTTCCTTGCAGATAAATATTATTACCATCCGCGTCATGCAGTAGTTTCTTACCTAAGTGCAGTTGGCCAGCGCCATCCTCGGAAACCGTGCCATAGCGGGTTTTCAAACTTTCGGCGTTACCGACATTGGCTAGCAATAGATTGAACACCAAGGCGCAAAACAATAATTTTCTCATCATCAACCCATTCCTAATATTCAAAAGCCTCTCATTTTGTCATTTTCATACATAAAATTCCAATCAAAAGACATGCAAGTAAGCACGAAAAACATAAAGACCCTACATGACGGCAATAAGCAAGCGCTAAAAGCGGACGTAAAAAACCCCCTGCCTTGGCAGAGGATGATGCTAGCCGGTAGCCGCTCCGGAGTGGAGCGGCATTCAGGCTGATTTACTGGGCCTTCAGGCCGAAGGAATCGGCAGTCGCTTGCGCGGTTTTCGCCTCTTCTTCCAGCAGGGCCTTGATGGACAGGCGGATGCGGCCGCGATCGTCCATTTCGATGGCCTTGACCTTCACAACCTGGCCTTCTTTCAGATAGTCGGCCACGTTCTTGATGCGCTCGTTGGCGATCTGGGAAATGTGGACCAAGCCATCCTTGCCCGGCAGGATGGATACGATGGCGCCGACATTGTTGTCGAGGATCTTGACCACGGTGCCTTCGTACACCTTGCCCACTTCCACTTCAACAGTGATCTCTTCGATACGCTTCTTGGCGGCTTCCGCGCCTTCGTTGCTGACCGAAGCAATGGTGATGGTGCCATCTTCCTCGATATTGATCTCGCAGCCGGTGTCCTTGGTGATGGAGCGGATGGTTTCGCCGCCCTTGCCGATCACTTCGCGGATCTTGTCCGGGTTGATCTTCATCACGTACAGACGCGGAGCGTGGGCGGACAGCTCTTGCGGGCCTTCCACGGCTTCCTTCATCAGACCCAGGATGTGCATGCGGCCTTCTTTGGCCTGATCCAGCGCCACCTGCATGATTTCCTTGGTGATGCCCTGGATCTTGATGTCCATCTGCAGCGCGGTCACGCCTGCGGCGGTACCGGCCACTTTGAAGTCCATGTCGCCCAGATGATCTTCATCGCCCAGGATGTCGGTCAGCACCGCGAAGCGGTTGCCTTCCAGGATCAGACCCATGGCGATGCCGGCCACGTGCGCTTTCAGCGGCACGCCGGCGGACAGCAGCGACAGGCAGCCGCCACATACCGAAGCCATGGAGGAAGAACCGTTGGACTCGGTGATTTCCGACACCACGCGCATCGAGTAACCGAATTCCGATTCCGGCGGCAGCACGGCAACCAGCGCGCGTTTGGCCAGACGGCCGTGGCCGATTTCACGGCGCTTCGGCGGGCCCATGCGGCCGGCTTCGCCGGTGGAATACGGCGGGAAGTTGTAGTGCAGCATGAAGCGCTCGGTGTATTCACCGGCCAGCGCGTCGATGATCTGCTCGTCCTGCTTGGTGCCCAGCGTGGTCACCACCATGGCCTGGGTTTCGCCACGAGTGAACAGCGCGGAACCGTGGGTGCGCGGCAGCACGTTGTTGCGGATGCTGATCGGGCGCACGGTGCGGGTGTCGCGACCGTCGATGCGCGCGTCGCCGGCCAGGATCTGACCGCGAACGATCTCGGCTTCCAGACCCTTGAAGATGCCCTTGATCTCATTGGCCTTCAGGGTGTCGGTGTTTTCGTTGATCAGGCCGGACTTGACCGCGTCCCAGGCTTCGTTGATCGCCACGGTGCGGGCTTGCTTCTGGCGCAGGCGGAAGGCGTTGGCCAGTTGCTCGCCGGCGATGGCGCGCACTTGGGCGATCAGTTCTTCATTGGCGACCGGAGCGGCCCAGTCGAACATCACCGGGTTCACTTCGTCGGCCAGTTCGTTGATGGCCTTGATCGCGGCTTGCATTTGCTCGTGACCAAACACCACGGCGCCCAGCATCACGGCTTCCGGCAGTTCCTTGGCTTCGGATTCCACCATCAGCACCGCGCGCTCGGTACCGGCAACCACCAGATCCATTTCGGAGGTGGCCAGCTCGGTGCGAGTCGGGTTCAGGATGTATTCGCCATTGGCGTAGCCCACGCGGGCGGCGCCGATCGGGCCGGCGAACGGCAGGCCGGAGATGGCCAGAGCGGCGGAAGCGCCGATCATCGCCGGGATGTCGGAATCCACTTCCGGGTTCAGCGACATCACGGTGGCGACGATTTGCACGTCATGGAAGAAGCCTTCCGGGAACAGCGGGCGGATCGGACGGTCGATCAGGCGGCTGGTCAGCACTTCCTTCTCGGACTGCTTGCCTTCGCGCTTGAAAAAGCCGCCCGGGATCTTGCCCGCGGCGTAGGTGCGCTCCAGGTAGTCCACGGTCAGCGGGAAGAAGTCCTGGCCCGGCTTGACGTTCTTGCCGCCAACCACGGAGACCAGCACCACGGTGTCTTCAACGGAGACGATGACGGAGCCGGACGCCTGACGCGCGACTTCGCCGGTTTCCACGGTCACGGTGTGACGGCCGTATTGGAAAGACTTGGTGATTTTATTGAACACAGGGTTTCCCTAATCTTTTGTGTGTGACAAATAATCGCAAGCTAAAAAAACAACGGGAACCCCTAAAAATTCTGACCAAAGCATATCGATCCGAATTTTTAGAGGCTCCCCCCGTTGTTACAGCAGTAATGCTCGCGATCTTGATGTGGCATGAAAAAGTCGCAGCACGCTGCGACTTTTCCAAAACCCAACCTTACTTGCGCAGACCCAGACGGGCGATCAATGCGCGATAGCTATCGGCATCGGTGCGCTTCAGGTAGTCCAGCAGACGACGACGACGGCTAACCAGCTTCAACAGACCACGACGGCTGTGGTGATCCTTGGTGTTGGCTTTGAAGTGCGGGGTCAGGTCGTTGATGCGAGCGGTCAACAGAGCCACTTGCACTTCGGACGAACCGGTGTCGCCTTCGCTGCGCTGGAAGTCTTTAACGATGTCTGCTTTTTGAGCGGCGGTCATTGCCATTTGGGGTAACTCCAAATTATCAGTAGGGGTTTTTCAACCCGACAAGTGCAGCGAGCAGCCAAGGCCGAAACCCTCGCAACCCATCAACACTCCGGTACGCGGCCCTAGGGCCGCCGGCGTTCAAGACGTCTCCGCCTTGCTCGCCAGGAGCCGGATCGGATGCAGGCGACCATCGTCGCGCGCCTCGCCCAGCCCCAAGAATTCCCGGCGTCCCTCGCGGTAAATCCGGAAACGCTGCATTTTCGCACATTTTTCGGTAAAACGCACGGGCTGTCCGTGCATGAAACGCCCGGCCTCGTCGGCCGCCAATTCCGCCTCGGGCAGGTGACGCACCAAGATATCGGCCGGCAACAGCAAGGCCTCGCGCTGCGGCATCTCCAGCGCTTCGATGTCCGCCAGCTGCAAGGCTTCGTCCAGCGTGAAGCCGCCGGTGGCGGTACGGCGCAAACCGGTCAGATGCGCGCCACAGCCCAAGGCTTCGCCGATGTCGCAGGCCAGGGTACGAATATAAGTGCCCTTGCTGCACAGCACCTCGATCACCGCGCTGTCTCCATCCAGGCTGATCAACTCCAGCTTGCGGATATGCACCCGCCGCGCTTCGCGCTCGATCTCGATGCCGGCGCGCGCGTACTCGTAGAGCGGCTTGCCCTGATGCTTGAGCGCCGAATACATCGGCGGCACCTGGGAGATTTCGCCGCGGAACGCCTCCATCGCCGCCAGCAGGCCCTCGCGGTCGAACACGACCGGGCGCTCGGACACCACCTCGCCCTCGACATCGCCGGTGGTGGTGACCACGCCGAACTTCACCGTGGCGCGATAACCCTTGTCCGCGTCCAGCAGATAAGACGAAAACTTGGTGGCCTCGCCCAGGCACACCGGCAGCAGGCCGGTGGCCAGCGGGTCCAGCACGCCGGTATGGCCGGCCTTGGCGGCGTTCAGCAGCCAGCGCGCCTTCTGCAGCGCGCCGTTGCTGGAGATGTCGTAGGGCTTGTCTATCAGCAGCACGCCATCTATCGGGCGGCGATTGCTGCGCGGCTTGCTCATTCCTTGCCCTCGGCGCCATCCTCGCCGGATGCGGCTTCCTGAACGCCGAACTTCTCGGCGTCCTCGCGCGCCACCTGATTGATCAGGCTGGTCATATGCATGCCGCGCTCCACCGATTCGTCGTAGACGAAGTGCAGCTGCGGCGTGGTGAAGATCTTGATGCTGCGGCCCAGTTCGGAGCGCAGATAGCCGGCGGAGCTTTCCAGCGCTTCCTGCGTCGCTTCGCGGGTTTTCTCGTCCATCACGGTGTAGAACACCTTGGCGTGCGAATAATCGCGGGTCACTTGCACCAGGGTGATGGTGATCCAACCGGCGCGCGGGTCCTTCAGGCCCTTGCGGGTCAGTTCCGCCAGCTCGCGCTGAATCTGCTCGGCGATGCGGTCGGAACGGGAGAAACCTTTTTTGGCTTTTGCCATATCACTTCCAATCAACTTTACGCGGCGTCGCCGCCGCTCAGACCACGAAATCCACGAAATGGCACGGCCCGGGCCGCCATGTCATTTCGTGGTTTTCGCGGCAAAATTAAAAAAGGCGAGCGCCCGCCGACCTCACGGTCAGACCGGCACCCGCCCCTGGCGTCCCGCTTACAGGGAACGCGCCACTTCCACGATTTCGAACGCTTCCAGTTGGTCGCCTTCCTGGATGTCGTTGAAGTTTTTCAGCATCAGGCCGCATTCGTAGCCCTGCTTCACTTCCTTCACGTCGTCCTTGAAGCGCTTCAAGGAGTCCAGTTCGCCGGTATGCACCACCACGTGGTTGCGGATCAGACGGATCGAAGCGGTACGCTTGATCATGCCGTCGGTCACCATGCAACCCGCGATATTACCCACCTTGGACACCGGAATCACCTGACGGATTTCCACCGTGCCCAGGATCTGTTCTTTCTTCTCCGGAGCCAGCATGCCGGACAACGCCGCTTTCACTTCGTCCACCGCATCATAGATGATGTTGTAGTAGCGGATGTCCACGCCTTCGCTCTCCGCCAGCTTGCGGGCGGCGGCGTCGGCACGGGTGTTGAAGCCGATCACGATGGCCTTGGAAGCGATCGCCAGGTTGACGTCGGATTCCGAGATGCCACCCACGCCGGAGTGCAGGATGCCCACGCGTACTTCGTCGGTGGACAGCTTTTGCAAGCTGCCGGCCAGCGCTTCGTAGGAACCTTGCATGTCGGCCTTGATGATGATGGACAGGGTTTGCACCTCGCCCTCCGCCATCTGCGCGAACATATTCTCCAGCTTGGCCGCTTGCTGCTTGGCCAGACGCACGTCGCGGAACTTGCCGGCGCGGAACAGGGCGATTTCACGCGCCTTCTTCTCGTCGGTCAGCACCATCGCGTCTTCACCGGCTTGCGGCACGTCGGACAGACCCAGGATTTCCACCGGAATCGCCGGACCGGCGGATTCGATGGCCTTGCCGTTTTCGTCCATCATCGCGCGGACACGGCCAAAAGCGGTGCCAGCCAGTACCACGTCGCCCTTCTTCAGGGTGCCGGACTGTACCAGCAGCGTGGCCACCGGGCCGCGGCCCTTGTCGAGGCGGGCCTCGACGATGATGCCCTTGGCCGGCGCATCCACCGGAGCCTTCAGCTCAAGCACTTCGGCTTGCAGCAGAATGGCTTCCAGCAGCGCGTCGATGTTCAGACCCATCTTGGCCGACACTTCGACGAACTGGGTGTCGCCGCCCCAGTCTTCCGGCACCACTTCATGCGATACCAGTTCCTGGCGGATGCGCTCTACGTTGGCGCCCTGCTTGTCGATCTTGTTGACCGCCACCACCATCGGCACCTTGGCCGCTTTGGCATGGTGAATGGCTTCGATGGTCTGCGGCATCACGCCGTC
>NZ_JAJOHW010000213.1 GCF_021129195.1 Chromobacterium aquaticum
CAGGCCGGCGCGCAGCGCCTGCCAGGCGCTTTGCCGGCCGTGCGCCGTAGCCGGGCCGGCGGCCAGCGGCGGCTGGATGAAGGTGCGGTAGCCGATATAGAGCAGATAGCCGGCGCCCAGCAGCTTGAAGCCGGCCAGCAGCCACGGCGTGCGGCTGAGCAGCAGGCTCAGGCCCAGCAGCGCGCACAGCACGTGGAATTGCACGCCCAGCGCGATGCCGCAGGCGCCCAGCACGCCGTGGCCGCGCCCGTATTGCAGGCTGTTGCGGGTGATGACGGCGAAATCGGCGCCGGGGCTGATCACGGCGAGCAGGGTGAGCACGGCAACGGTGAGGAGTTCATTCATCGCGACAAGACTTTCAGGGTGGAAACGAGGTCGATTGTCGCGGGCTTGGCGCGCGGCCAAAATCGATTTATTGTCAGCGCATTGAGTGAGGAAAAATCATAGATGAGCTATCGCATTCCCGCCTTGAACGCCGTTCGCGTGTTTGAAGCCGCCGCGCGCCACGGCAGTTTCGTCAAGGCCGCCGCTGAACTATGCGTGACCCACGGCGCGGTCAGCCGCCAGGTCAGGCAATTGGAGGAAGGCCTGGGCGTGGCCTTGTTCGAGCGGCGCAACCGGGCGGTCTTCCTCACCGCGGCTGGCGAAAGCTTTTACCACAGCTGCGCCGAGGCGCTGCGGTTGCTGGAGCAGGGCGCGGCCCGCGCGCGGCGGCAGGCGGACGCGCCGCTGCGCCTGTCCTGCGAGCCCACCATTGCGATGCGCTGGCTGATACCGCGGCTGCCGGCCTTTCAGGCCGAGCATCCCGGCATCGAGTTGCTGCTGTCCGCCGCCGGTGGGAAAGTTGATTTTTCCTCACAGAGAATCGACTTGGCCCTGCGCCGCGACGACAGTGGTTGGGGCCTGGGCGACCATGTGGCGGCAGTGGCGCGCGAATGCGTGGGGCCGGTGTGCGCGCCGGCGCGGCTGGGCGCGGCCGGCGGTGATT
>NZ_JAJOHW010000214.1 GCF_021129195.1 Chromobacterium aquaticum
GCTGTGGCTGCGACCGGACTGCGCGCAAGCGCAATGGCTGCAACCGGCGGAGCAGCTGCGCGAACTGTGCCGCCAGGACGCGCCGACGCTGCGCGCGCAGGCCGCCGGCGCCACACCCGGCGTCCTCACCCAACCGCTGCCGGCGCTGCTGTGGCAGTTGGCGATCTGGAGCAGCCAGGGCCGCTTGCCGGCCGGCATCGGCGCCGACACGCCGCTGCGGCTGCGGCAATGGCCCAATCTGACCCGGCTGCAGGCCTTGCCGGACGCGACGCGCTTGAGCGCGCTGCTGACCAAGACCCCGGCCACGCTGCGCATCATGGTGCGGCTGTTGCGCGTCGAACCCGAGCACGCTTGCGACTTCCTCGCCGCCGCCCACGCCATCGGACTGCTGGATTGGCGCAGCGACGCGCCGGCCCTGAAAGTGATCTCCAGCGCGCCGGTGCGCCCCGGCGCGCCGCAAACCGAGGCCGCCGCGCCCGAACGCGCCGGCCTACTGTCCCGGCTCCTGCAAAAAGTGACCAGCTTGTGAGCCTTACCTGATTCCCATCATGCGCAGCCAAGACAATAAAATCCTGTTCGCCGGCCCGGTCGGCGCCGGCAAGACCACCGCCATCGCCGCCATCAGCGATATTGCGCCCATCCGCACCGACGCCAAGGCCAGCGATATGACCTTGCATCGCAAAGCGCATACCACGGTGGCGCTGGACTACGGCATGCTGCGGCTGGACGCCGACACCAAGGTGCATCTGTATGGCACGCCCGGCCAGGAACGCTTCGACTTCATGTGGGAAATCGTCAGCCGCGGCGGCATCGGCCTGATCCTGCTGCTGGATCACAGCCGCGCCAACCCGATGCAAGATCTCGCCTTTTTCCTGCGCGCCTTCGAACCGCTGCTGCAGCGCGCGCCGCTGGCGCTGGGCGTCAGCAAGACCGATCTCAAGCCGCTGCCGTCCACTGCGGTCTACGCCGAGGCGCTGGCCGCCCACGGCCTGAACGCGCCGGTATTCGAAGTGGACTGCCGCCGCCGCGAAGACATCAAGCAGCTGTTGCTGGCCCTGCTGTTCTCTATCGACCCCGGCCTGGGAGAAGCGCAATGAACGATGAGCTGCGCCTGAGCGGCCCGCTCTACCCGATGGCGACGCCCGCCGGCGCCTTCTACGCCGTCGCCGGCGCCGAAGCCGACCTGACCCGCCGCCTGCTGCTCAACATCCTGCGCCTGGGCCACACCGTGCCGCTGAGCGAGGCGCTGCTCAGCGAATGGTGCGACGACGAGCTGGAACAGGCGCTGGCCACCCTTTACCGCCTGCAGCGGCTGGAGTTCGTGCACGGCACCGCCGCGCCGCGGCCGGCGGCGGCCGGCAATCTGGAAAGCCAGCTGCCGGAACTGCTGGCGGCGCTGTCCGGCAGCGGCCAGGCCCTGCTGGCCGACGACAACGGCCTCTATTACGCCACCGCCGGCTTCCGCCACGAAACCGCGGAGGAGATCGCCGCGCTGGCCGGCGACCTGATGTCGCTCAGCCGCCGCCATCACCTGCTGTTGAAAAACCATCTGAACTTGGGCAGCGCCGCCTGGGCGGCGGTGGACCCCGCCGGCCGCAGCCAGCTGGCCTTCTACCCGCTGCACGTGGCGCAGCAGGCTTTCGCGCTGATCATAGGCGGCGCGCCGCAGTTGCAAAGCGAGGCCTTCGTCGGCCTGGTGGAGTTGCTAGTGCGCCGCTACGCCTGAATCCCGGCCGCGCGGCGGCCGGCGCATTGAACAAAACCGGAGAACAACCATGCGTGAACAAATGCTCAAGTCCATCCTGAGCGATCTCAACGGCGCGTCCGCCGACATCGAGGCCTCCGCCATCATTTCCGCCGACGGCCTGACCATGGCGGCGCTGCTGCCGCAGGAGGTCGACGAAGACCGCGTCGGCGCGATGGCGGCGGCGATGCTGTCGCTGGGCGAGCGCACCGCGCGCGAACTGGCGCGCGGCGGCCTGGAACAAGTGATGGTCAAGGGCGAACACGGCTACATCCTGATGAGCCATGCCAGCCCTGATGCGGTGCTGACCGTGATCGCGCGGCGCGAGGCCAAGCTGGGGCTGATTTTTCTGGACGCCAAGCGCGCGGCGCGCAGCATTGCCGAAATCCTCTAGCCAGCCAATCTATACTTGGCGGCGCCTGGCCGGCACAATACGGTTTTGCTTTCGTGCCAGACAAGCTCCATGTGGAAAACCATACTCGCCATCTCGATGGGCGCCGCGCTGGGCGCGCTGCTGCGCTGGGCCTTGGGCGTCAAACTGAACAGCCTGTGGCCCAGCCTGCCGCCCGGCACGCTGGCGGCCAATCTGATCGGCGGCTACATCATCGGCCTGGCGGTGGCCTTCTTCGCCAGCGCCCCCGGCGTGTCGCCGCTATGGCGGCTGCTGGTGATCACCGGCTTTTGCGGCGGCCTGACCACCTTCTCCACCTTCTCCGCCGAAGTCGTCACCTTGTTGCAGCAACAGCGGCTGCTGCCGGCGCTGACCGCCATCGCCGTCCATGTCTGCGGCTCCTTGCTGGCCACGCTGGCCGGCATCGCCAGCTGGCAGTGGCTGCGCGCGCTCAAGAGCTGAGCGCGGCCTCGACACCGACGTCAAGCGGCCAAGGCGGAATGACTTCTAATGCGTCGTTCCGCCGGTCTCGGCAATGTCCGTCGTCGCCGTCAGCGCCGTCTCCAACGCCAGCGTCAAGCCGGCGCTGATGGTGTCCAGGCTCATGCTGGGCGCGCCCGGATGCGCGGCCGCCTGTTCCGGCAGATACGGGATGTGAATGAAGCCGCCGCGCGCCGGGCCGCCCGCCAGCGCGTGCATCAGCCCGTAGAACACATGGTTGCAGACAAAGGTGCCGGCGCTCTGCGACACCGCGGCCGGAATGCCGGCGCGGCGCAAGGCCGCCGTCTGCGCCTTGATCGGCAGCGTGGAGAAATAGGCGGCCGGCCCGCCGGCGACGATGGGCCGGTCTATCGGCTGGCGGCCGGCATTGTCCGGTATCCGCGCGTCGTCGATATTGATCGCTACCCGCTCCAGCGACAGTTCGGCCCTGCCGCCGGCCTGGCCCACCGCCACCGCCAGCGTCGGCCGCAAGGCGTCCAGCTCCCACCGCAGCGCCGCCAACGCCGCGCCGAACTCGCAGGGCAGTTGCCGTGCATGCACCCGCGCGCCGGCCAGTTCCACGCCGTCCAGCCGCCGCGCGGCCTCCCAGGATGGATTCAGGCTCTCGCCGCCAAACGGTTCGAACCCTGTCAACAACACGATTTTGTTCATTCTCCTGCTCCCTGATCCAGCGCCAGCATGGCGAAAGTCGCCAGCCAGTGTTCGCCGGTGCAATGGCCGCTGGCCACATGCGGCAGGCTGGCGGCGATCTGCGCTTCCGCCGCGGCGCCCAGCGCCGGCCGCCAAGCGTCGTCCGGCGGCAAAGCCGCCGCCAACTGCCGCAAACACCAGCCGCGGCTGAGATTCAAACCATCCAGATGGCCCAGCTTGGGGTCGGCGCGGTCGCTCACCCGCGCCGGCGCCAGCAAGTGGACACGCCGCGGCAAATCCGGCAGAAAAGCGCGCAACCAGTCCCGGAACGCCATGGCCGGCAATAGCCGGCTCAGCAGCAGCGCCTGACACAGGGCCGGCGACAGGAAATCGTCGCCGCCCGGCTCCCATTGCGATGGATAGTCGGCGTCGGCCAGAAAATAACGCTCCGCCGCCGCGCTCAATCCATGCGCCAAGTCCCTGTCTCCCACCGCGCGCGCATGATCCAGGCTCAGCAATAACGCGAAGGCGGTATTGCCATGGCCGCCCGCGCGCACCGGATAATCCTGCAACGCCAAAAACGCCAGCCAGCGCGCGCGGATCAAACCGGTCAACGGCCGCATCGCCTCTTGCCAGCCGCTAGCCTGCGGCAACGGCCAGCGTCCCAGCTCCGCGGCCAGCGCCAGCAGCCAGGCCCAACCATAGGGCCGCTCATAGCTGCCGCGGCCGGGCGCGGAAAAGTACTCGGCCTCGCGCAGGAAAGCCCGCGGCGTGAAATGCTCGGCAAACAACCGAACGATGGCCGGCTGCTGCGGCAGCGCCGGAAAGCGCCGCGCCAGGCGTGCCAGCAGCCAGAAGCCATGCACGGCGGAATGCCAGTCATAGCAGCCGTAAAACACCGGATGCAGCTCGCGAGGCGCGGCCAGGTCCTGCGGGCCATTCAACAAATGGGCCAGCAGATTCGGATACTCGCGGCGCAGCCCGGCCAGCGGCAACTCCGCCAGCGCCGACGCCTGCTCGAGACTCAAGACCAT
Organism: Chromobacterium aquaticum; assembly: GCF_021129195.1. GTDB lineage: Bacteria > Pseudomonadota > Gammaproteobacteria > Burkholderiales > Chromobacteriaceae > Chromobacterium > Chromobacterium aquaticum. The sequence continues at coordinate 4,301 of NZ_JAJOHW010000214.1, forward strand.
GGCCGCCTCCTCAACGGAACACGATGAAGTACATCAGCAGAATATTCGCCGCCAGCAGCAGCAGCGCGGTCGGCAACTGAGTCTTGATCACCAGGTATTTGTCTTTCAATTCCAGCAAGGCCGCCGGCACGATATTGAAATTGGCCGCCATCGGCGTCATCAAAGTGCCGCAGTAGCCGGAATACATGCCGATCGCCACCAGCGGCGCGGCGGCGGCATGCTGGCCGACGATCAGGAAAGGCAGCGCGATGCCGGCGGTCATCACCGGAAAAGCGGCAAAGGCGTTGCCCATCACCATGGTGAACAGCGCCATGCCGACGCAGTAGATCACCACCAGCAGCAAGCGATTGCCCGGATCGACGAACAGGCTCACCACCTGCTGCACCGCCAAGCCGGTCTTGGCGGCGACGAAGACGCCGCCCAGCATCGCCAGCATCTGCGGCAGGATGGCGGCCCAGCCTATGGTGTCCACCAAGCGCCGGGATTCGCGCACCGCCTGCAGCGGCGTGCCGCCGGTCAGCCCCCAGCCCAGCAGGCATGCCGCCAGGCAGGCCGTCGCCAGCGAGGCCAGGGTCAGGTGCTTCTGGTCCAACAGATAGCTGTCGCCCAGACGCACGCCTTTCAGCAAGAGCGTGCAGGCCACGGTGAGCAAGGGAATCAGCAAGGCCGGCAGGAAGATGCGGTTGCCCAGCCGCCGCGCCGACTCCAGCCTTTGCTGCTCGCTGCTGGGGCGGTAGCTGCCCAGCGCCAGCCGGCCGGTTCCGGCCAGCAGCGCGATGACGATCACCGCCACGCCGACCAGACGATAGGCCTGAGGCTTGCCCAGCCAGGACAGCAGCAGGTCGCCAAACAAGAAGCTGGCGCCGAACATGAACCAGAACAAGGCGGTGGTATAGCGCTTGGGGTTGGCGCGATCGCGCAGCGTCATGCCCACCAGCAGCATCACCACGATGCCGATCAGATGATAAACATCGTGGATATCGAACCAGGCTTTCATGCCGACACCTCCCGCCGAGCGCGCCAGGCGGCGACTTCGCGCTGCAAGCTGGCGTCAAGCCGCGCCAGCCGCGACATGTGGATGAGCAAGGCGCACAGCGCGGTGGGAATCGCCCATAGCCCGATATGCAGCGGCTCCACATCGGTGATGCCGTTTTCCTTGAGAAAGGCGTCCATCAAGAGCACCGCGCCGAAGGCGATGAAGATGTCCTCGCCAAAGAAGACCGCGACATTGTCGCAGGCGGCGGCATGGGCGCGGATGCGGTCACGCAGCGCCTCGGGCAAGTCGCCCAGCCGATTGGCCGCAGCCCCTTCCGCCATCGGCGCCAGCAAGGGGCGCACCGTTTGCGCATGACCACCCAGATTGATCAGGCCAAGCGCCGCCGTCGCCTCCCTCACCACGAAATACAGCATCAGGACGCGGGCGGTGGTGGCGCTGCGTATGCCGGCGATCCACTGCTGCGCGCGTTCTTTCAAGCCATAGCGCTCCAGCAGGCCGATCACCGGCAAAATCAGAATGAACGTAGCCAACTGCCGGCTATTGAGGAATTTCTCGCCGAAGGTTTCCAGCAAGACGCCGATGTCCATGCCCACCGCCAGGCCCGTGGCCAGGCCGGCGGCGGTGACCACCAGCAGCGGATTGAAGCGCAGCGCGAACCCCGCCACCACCACGGGGATGCCCACCAAGGGTAAACATGATGCAAGCTCCATGCGTTTTCTCCTGTGCAGAATGGGAGGCCGTCTTGAGGCGGCTCTTTTCCCGATAGACAGCGTTGCCGATACCCCTTGCAGGGCGCCGCGGCAAATGCTGCCGGCGGAGCCAGAACATTAAACCAATGCCGCGGCAAACGGCGAAACCTGAGTAGGCCTCTTAAGAGCCTGTTCAAAGTCTGCTGCGCTTCGTGAGATGTGACACGGTGAGTACAGCTTCGAAATGCTCATGTAGCGAATGTACATTCCGCTTTTCGCTGGTTTTCGTCTTGTCTCGCCTTAGCTCTCGAGATCGTAAACAGGTTCACAGAGCCGCGACCGTCACACCCTCCCGCTCCAGTCCTTCCCTCAGCCCTCTGGCGAAGGCCAGCGCCTGTGCGCCATCGCCATGCAGACAAACACTATCCGCGCGTATCGGCAGATACTCCCCGCTCACCGCGCGCACCTGGCCGCGCAGCACCATGCCCAGCGTCTGCTCCAGCGCCGCCGCCGCGTCCCTTATCACCGCGCCAGCCTCGCCGCGCGGCGCCAGGCTGCCGTCGGCCAGGTAACCGCGATCGGCGAACACTTCCTCCACCACGCGCAGCCCATGACGCCGCGCCGCGACGATGGAGGCGCCGCCGGCCAGGCCGAACAGCCGCAAGCCGGGATCGAAATCCTTCACCGCGCGGGCGATGGCCTCGGCCAGCGCCGGATCCCGCGCCGCCTGGTTGTACAAGGCGCCGTGCGGCTTGACATGGCGCAGGGCCACGCCGGCCGCGCGCGCCAGGCCGGCCAGCGCGCC
>NZ_JAJOHW010000215.1 GCF_021129195.1 Chromobacterium aquaticum
AGATCGTAAACAGGTTCTAAGAACCTGTTCAAAGCCTGCTGCGTATCAGCGAACCGGTTCCGGGCGCGCGATGCCGTCTCAGCCCGGCAGGAAGGCGGTGGCCTCGATCTCGAACAGCATGCCGTCCAGCGCCAGCCGCGGCACCGGGATCAGCGTGCAGGCCGGCGTCGGCAGCGCGCCCCAGGCGGCGCTCAGCAGCGCGCCGAAGGCGTGCAGCCGCGCCTCGCTGTGATCGACGATCAATACAGTCAGCTTGGCGACATGGGCGAGATCGGCGCCGCCGGCGGCCAGCGCGGTGCGCAGATTGGCCAGCGCCTGGCTGACCTGGGCTTCGAAGCCGTCGGCCAGTTCGCCGGCGGCGTTCTCGCCGCCCTGGCCGGCCACCAGCAGCATGCGGCTGCCGGCGTCGACGCTGGCCAGGTGGGAATAGCCATTGGGCGCCGGGTCGTAGAGTCCGGCGGGATTGCTCAGGCGGAAGGGAACTGCTTTGCTCATCTGCTCTCTCCTGTGGTTTGCCGGGCGGCGCGGCTGGCGCCGCCTCGGGATCAACGGGTTTGCGCGGCGACGGCGGCCGGGCTTTGCATCGCCGCGGTGTAACCCTGCGGCGCGAAGCGGCGGGTCAGCACCAGCAGGCCGGCGATCAGCAGCGCCAGGCACAGCCAGGCCAGATTGAAGCTGGCGGTGGCGTCGCGGATCCAGCCGGCGGCGAAGGGCGCCACCGCGGCGATCAGATAGCCTATGCCCTGCACGAAAGCCGACAGCTGGCCGGCGTTGCGCGCGTCTTCATAATGATGCAGCGTCAGAATCATGGTCAGCGGGAACAGGCCGCCCACGCCCAGGCCCAGCAGCGCCACCCACAGCAGCAGCAAGCCGCCATGCGGCGCCAGCACCATGCCCAGCAAGCCGGCCAGCACTGCCAGCAGCACCAGGGTCAGCCAGCCGCGCATATCGTGGCTGCGCGCCGACAACAACGGGATGGTCAGGCCGGACACCACTTCCATGCCGGTCATGAAGCTGAGCATCAGGCCGCCTTGCTGCTGGCTCCAGCCCAATTGCACGAACAAAGCCGGCAGCCAGGCCAGCGAACTGGCGTAGACCGCGGTGCCGATGCCGAAATAAAAGGCCAGCAGCCAGGCGCGCGGAATCCGGCTGAATTGCGGCGCGCGAGCGGCGGAGCCGCCGCCATGGCCGCCGCGCGGCGCGCTCAGCAGCCAGCAC
>NZ_JAJOHW010000216.1 GCF_021129195.1 Chromobacterium aquaticum
ATCGTAAACAGGTTCTAAGAGAGTTGACATTTGAAACCCGATTACCGCCATTGCCTGCGTATGGCGATGGGCCTTTTAAAGTGCCCATCACCTTTCCCTATGCTGGTCCGGATTACCCGGCTAGCAGCTATACCCTGACGGTACCTGCAAGTGGTGTTTCTCAAGGCACGCCGACGACTTGGGTGAGGATGGGGGTTGATAACCAAGCCTCTCGTAACTATAGCGTCAAGATTTTTAAGACAGTCAATCCACCTGCTTCAGGTACATCTCAAGATTTGTTGGTGTATGCCTCCGCACGCGATAGTGAACTCAGTGTCAATGCTGCGATTTCCAGCTCCTCCACCGTTACGGTTGGTACACCCCAAATACATTTTAGAATCCCTCAGGCAAGTGCTACCCGCTTGTTGCTGCTCACCCGCCCGGCGAATAGTAGTGAGAGTTGGCAATTCACCGAAGTCCCGCCACTGAAGATCAATGGCCAGAACGTGGAAGGCCAGTTCGCCCTCGACTGGTCCGCCATGGCGCGTAAGGAGTATGAATTCCGCTACTTTGTCATGGACAATAGTGGCAAGACGCTCAGTGCGCACCAGGGCCGGCTCAACCTCAACGACAGCGCCCCGACGATGCCCCAAAGCGACGCCGCCGTCGACAGCGCGCTGATGGACAGCAATGGCTGGATCCATCTGAGCAACCTCGGCGAGAGCGCCACTGCCGGCCGCATCCGCTTCCGCACTTCCGGCGGCGAATGGAGCACGGCTCAGGCGGTGGCCGGCACCAGCGTCTCCGGCATCAAGGGTTGGTTCCTGATCAACCCCGCTCAGTACGGCCTGGCCGCCGGCCAGACCTGGGAGTACGAACTCGAGCGTCTCGACGCCAACGGCCAATCGCTGGGCGCGGTGGTCGGGTCCTTCCGTCCGGGCGAAGCGGCTTCCGTCAGCCAGCCGGTCGCCTGGCGCGACCAGCCGCAGATCGTTCACATCGGCGGCCATCAGCCGGCGGCGGCCACTCGTGGCCTGATCCGCTATCGTACTGCCGGCGGCGCCTGGGCCGAAGCGCCGCTGAGTCGCGCCGCCAACGGCGAATGGGACTGGGACAGCAGCGCGCTGGCCAAGAGCCTGAGCGCGCCGACGGTGTATGAATTCGAATACCAGTTGTTCGACGCCAACGGCCTGATGCTCAACCGCGCCGGCGGCCAACTGACGCTGGGCGGCGGCGCCGTCAGCGTCAATCCCCAGGGCCTGACGCTGCCGCTGCTGGTCAGCTTCAATCCGCCGCAGCCCCAGGCCGCCCAGCTCTTGCTGTCCTACCGGAGCAAGGGCAGCCAGGGCGACTGGACCCAGACCACGCTCAGCCGCAACGCCCAGGGCCAGTTCACGCTCAACGCCGACGCGCTGGCCGCCGGCGATTACGAATACCGCTACCAGCTGGCCGACGCCCAGGGCGCGCTGCTGACCGGCGCCGACGGCGCGGTGCTGGACGTCAGCGGCTATCTGCGCCGCCACAGCGGCGTCGACAGCACCCGCCTCAACTGGGTGATCACCGGCACCAGCCAGAGCGAGCACAACATCCTCCGCCGCCAGCAGTACAACGCCTTCGGCGAAGTGAGCAGCGAAACCGATGGCCGCGGCAACATCACCACCTTCGAGTACAGCGCCTTCGGCCAACTGCTGGCCAAGCAAGACCCGCACACCGTGATCGTCGCGGCCGGCGACCAGGCCCCGCCGCCGGTGCGCACCCAGTACCGTTACGACGCGCTGGGCAATCTGGTGGCCACCGTCGATGCCAACGGCCAGCTCAACCGCCAGAGCTGGCTGGCCGGCAGTGAACGGGGCAGGGCAAGAGCGGCGGCGAGGTTCACGCCGACGGCGGCGTCAAGCAACTGGGCTATGACGTGTTCGGCAATCTGCGTGTCAGCATCGACGAAATCGGCCGCCGCAGCGACTACCGCTACAACGCCAACAACCAGCTGATCAGCTACAGCCAGCCCCTACGCGCCGACGGCCGCCGCGGCGTCGACGAATACGACTACGACAGCGCCGGCCAACGCATCGCCCATCGCAACAGTGCCGATGGCCGCACCACCCTAAGCGCCAGCACCCGCTACGACAGCCTGGGCCGGGTGCTGGCCACCGTCAGCGCCGCCGGGCGCCAAGTGAGCTACCGCTACCAGTGGGACGCCGCCATCGCCGGCGCCGGCGGCAGCGTCGTCGGCGGCTGGCGCAGCGTCAAGACCGATGCCAACGGCCGTAGCCAGAGCGACGACATCAGCCTGTTCGGCCATAAAGTCGCCCATGTCGACCTCGGCAACCACCGCTTCAGCTACCGCTACAACCACGCCGGCCAGGTGGCCGAACAAAGCGGCAGCAGCGGCCAGCACATCACTTACCAGTACTACGGCAACGGCTATCTGAAGAGCCTGTCCGACCACGCGCTGGACAGCTACACCCTGTACGAATACGACAACGACGGCAACAAGACCTTTGAAGGCTATACCAGCCTCAACGGCCAGAGCCGCGAGTTCTACCAGTACGCCAAGATCGAATACGACGCGCGCAACCGGGTCACCCTGATCGATGACCCCAAATTCCTGATCACCTACCGCTACGACGCGGTCGGCAACCGCCTCAACGTCCACAGCGTCTATCACGACGGCGTCGACGGCCAGAAGCGGACCCAGGATTACTGGTATCGATACGACAGCATGAACCGCTTCGTCACCACCAAGGGCAGCGAGCTCGACGGCCAGATCAGCCGCGGCCCCCAGGGTGGCGACGGCGTCGACATCCTGTACAACGCCGCCGGCGAACGGGTGCAGGCTACCTATGCGTCCAACGGCAATGTCGAAACCTACAGCTACAGCGCCGACGGCTACCTGGAAACCACCCGCATCAACGGCAAGCTGGCGGCCCAGCGCGACAACGACCTGCTGGGGGGCGCCACCGCTTACCGCGAATACCGTTGGAACGGCGACGGCGGCGTCAGCAGCCAGACCCAGTCCCGTTACGACGCCGATCACAAACTGCTGAGTCAAAGCCGCGACGGCGCCAACACCACCTACCACTACCTGGCCGACGGCACGCTGGAGCGTAGCGTGCAGACCGACAGCGGCACCACCACCAGCAGCTATTACGGCTATGAATGGTGGGACGAAGCCAAGCAGAGCACCATCACCGCCCAGCCCTACAACAAGGACGCGCCGGGCTGGCAGCCGGGTTACTCCCATCTGCGCTACAACGTCAACGGCCACCTGGTTGAAGCGCGCGACGAAGCCAAGNNCAGCCGCGTCGACTACGCCCAGGCCTTGGCGCAGACCCCGATCGGCAACCGCAAAGACCAGTACCGCGAAGGCCAGCCGGTGAACAGCGCCGACTTCGACCAGAACTACGAACCGATCGGCCCGAACTACCCGGGGCAGACGCCGGGCTTCGTCACGGTGAAGGCGGGGGACACGCTGCAAAGCCTGGCGGCGTCGCTGTGGGGCGACCAGGCGATGTGGTATCTGCTGGCGGACGCCAACAGCCTGAGCGGCAGCGAGCCCTTGGCGGCGGGCCAAGTGCTGACCGTGCCGAACAAAGTGACGAATGTGCACAACAACAGCGGCAGCTACCGGGTGTACAGCCCGGGCGAGGCGATAGGAGACGTGACGCCGACGCTGCCGGATCCGCCGCCGCCGCCGATGCCGAGCTTTGGCGGAGGCGGCGGCTGCGGTGGATTCGGCGCCATCTTCGTCGCCATCGTGGCGGTGGTCGTGGTGGTGCAACTAGGCCCGATCTTCAGCCAGGCGCTGACCCCGCTGCTGGGGACGGCGCCGGTGGCGGCG
>NZ_JAJOHW010000217.1 GCF_021129195.1 Chromobacterium aquaticum
CCGCCGCAACGGCGGCCGGCTGGCGCGCCGCCAGCCACGCGCCCAGACTGACGCACGCCAGGCCGGCGGCCAGATAGCCGGTCAGCGCCTCGTGCAGCAAGGGCACCGCCAGCAAGCCGGCCAAGACCGGAATCAGGGCGAACAACATCCCCACCCGCACCGCGCCCAACACCGCGATCGCGCGCAGATACAGCACCATCGCCACGATGGCCGCCGCGCCGCCCTGATAGGCGGCCTGGAACAGCAGCGTCGGCCAGGACGCCGCCGCCAGATGCTTGGGCAGCCACAGCAGATAGATCGGCAGATAAATCAGCGCCGCCATGATGGTGATCGCCCGCGTCAGCGGCCAGGCCGGATAGGCCCAGCGCCGCGCCAGCACGCCGAAAGCCGCCCAGCTCACCGAAGCCAGCAATAGCAGCAGATCGCCCTTCCAGCTATCGCCGCCGGCGCCGCTGAACAGGGGCAGCGCGCTCAAGGCCAGGCCGGCGCCTATCAAGGCGTAACCGGGCAGTTTGTGGCGCTGCAAGCGCTCCCCGGCCAACAGCCAGGCGAACAAGGCCACCAGGAAGGGCTGCATGCCCGGCAGCAGCAGGCCGCCATGCGCCGCCGGCGCGTATTTGAAGCCGCTGTAGGCGAACAGGCTGACGCCCAGGCCGCCCAGCAGGGTCAGCAGCCACAGCCGGGCATCGCGCAAGGCGCCGCGCGGCAGGCCGCCGCACAACAGCAGGATCAGCGCGGCGACGCCGACGCGCAGCGCCAGCATGTCGGTGCCGGCCAGCGCGCTCTTGGCGGCGAGGCGCGACACCAGGTTGAAGCCGGTCCAGATGGCGACGGCACCGAAGGCGGCCAGATAGCCCTGGCGCAGGGAAAGGGTGGACATGTTCACGCTCCGGGAATGGGAATGCTTGCATGCTAGCCCGCGCGCGTCATTCCAAAAAATGAATTATTATGATTCAGATAATCTCTTGGAGAGAATGATGGAATTGGACGAACTGCGCATATTCCAGGCCGTGCTGCAGGAAGACGGCGTGACGCGCGCCGCCGCCCGGCTGCACCGGGTGCAATCCAATGTCACTACCCGGCTGCGGCAGCTGGAAGACAAGCTGGGCGTGCCGCTGTTCCTGCGCGAAGGCAAGAAGCTGATCCCCACCGAGGCCGGCCGCCGGCTGGGCGACTACGCCGAGCGGCTGCTGAGCCTGGCCGAGGAAGCGCGCCAGGCGGTGGCCAGCGCGGAGCCGGCCGGCAGCTTGCGGCTGGGCGCGATGGAAAGCACCGCCGCCTCGCGGCTGGCGCCGGTGCTAGCCGGCTACCACCGCCGCTACCCGACGGTGCAGCTGGAGCTGCAAGCCGGCGTGTCCAACGACTTGCGGCGCGCGGTGCTGGAAGGCCGGCTGGACGCGGCGCTGATCAGCGGCCCGGCCGGCGACGAACGCCTGGACGAGGCGCTGGTGTTCGAGGAAACCATCGTGCTGGTGGCCGCCGCCGGCCAGCGCGAGCTGTCGCTGCGCCTATTGGGCGAGACCACGCTGCTGACCTTCGGCCACGGCTGCGCCTACCGCCAGCGGCTGGAAGCCTGGATGCAGCGCCAGGGCGTGCAGCCGCGCCGCCTGGTGGAGCTGGGCTCCTACCACGCCATGCTCAGCTGCGTCGCCAGCGGCATGGGGCTGGCGCTGCTGCCGCAAAGCCTGCTCGACAGCATGCCGCTGATGGCGGCCCAGGTGTCCACCCATCCGCTACCGGCGGACCTGGGCCAGGCCCAGACCACGCTGATCCGCCGCCGCGGACTGCGCCAGCCGGCGCTGGACGCCCTGCAACGGCTGCTGCTGGGCGAGGAAAACTAGAACGGCACGCTGCGCGGCGACGGGCCTGTGCAGCCGCCGCGCCTGGCCTCAACCGCTGTTGCGCAAGCCGGCCGAAGTGCCGTTGATGGTCAGATGGATAGCGTACAAGGCCTCGGCGTCGTCCGGCTGACGGCGCAGCCGGCTCAGCAACTCGGCCTGCAACAGGCCCAGCGCGTCCAGATACGGCAAGCGCGTTTCCAGGCTGCGGTGCAGCGTCGGGTTCTTCTCCAACAGCGCGCTCTGGCCGGTGATGGCGTAGAAAGCGTCCAGTGTCGCCTGCCACTCGGCCTGGATGCGGCCGAACAGCGCCTCGGCCAGCGCGCGGTCCTCCACCAGGCCGGCGAAGCGGCGGGCGATGCCCAGATCCGCCTTGGCCAGCACCTGTTCCATATTGGACAACACCACCTGGAAGAACGGCGAGCTGCGGTACAAGCTTTGCAGGCGCGCGCGGCCAGCTTCGCCGTGGCGCTCGATGAAGGCGCGCACCGCCGAGCCGACGCCGAACCAGCCGGGCAGCATCACCCGCGATTGCGACCAGGAGAACACCCAGGGAATGGCGCGCAAATCCTTGATCGAGGCCAGGCTCTTGCGCGAGGCCGGCCGGCTACCGATATTGAGCTTGGCGATGGCGTTGATCGGCGTCGCCTCCAGGAAGTACTGCATGAAGCCCGGCGCTTCCACCAGTTCGCGGTAGGCGCGGAAGGCGGCGTCCGACAACTCGTCGAACACCGTCTCGTCGGTCTCGCAGCTGGCGCAGCCGCTGAGGCTGGCCTCCAGCGTCGCCGCCACCAGAGCCTCCAGGTTGCGGCCGCCGATGGCCGGGTCCGAATACTTGGACGCGATCACCTCGCCCTGCTCGGTGATGCGGATGCGGCCGGCCACGCTGCCGGCCGGCTGCGCCATGATGGCCTCGAACGACGGACCGCCGCCGCGGCCCACCGAGCCGCCGCGGCCATGGAACAGCCGCAGCTTGACCCGGCCGTCGGCGAAACAGCGCACCAGCCGCTTTTCCGCCTGGTAGAGCTGCCATTGGCTGGTCAGATAACCGCCGTCCTTATTGCTGTCGGAATAGCCCAGCATCACTTCCTGCATGCGACCGCGGCTATCCAGCAACTGCTGGTACCACGGCAGCGCGAACAGCGCCGTCATCACCTGGGCGCTGCGCTCCAGATCGGAAATGGTTTCGAACAACGGCACCAGATTGACGCTGGCGCGCGGCTGTCCGTCCACCAGCCGGATCATGCCGGCCTCCTTCAGCAGCAGCGCCAGCGCCAGGATGTCGCTGACCTGGGCGCAATTGGAGATGATGCTCTGGCCGATGGCGTCGGCGCCGAACTGACGCTGGATCAAGGCCGCCTCGCGGAAGATCGCCAGCTCCTTCTCCGCCTCGGCGCTGTAGTCCAGATAGGGCGAATACAGCAGCCGCGGCGTGGCCAGTTCGCGCAGCAGCACCCGGCTGCGCGCCGCCTCGTCCAGCGCCGCGAACTCCTCCAGTCCGGCGCGGGCGAACAGCTCGCCCACCACCGCCTCGTGGCTGCCGGCGAACTGGCGCAGGTCCAGCGGCATCAGGAAGAAGCCGAACACATCCACCGCGCGGATCAATTCCGCCAGCCGGCCGTCGGCCAGCGTCGCGCTGCCGTGCTCGCGCAGCGAGGCGTCCAGCACCGCGAGATCGGCCTGGAATTCAGCCTGGTCGGCATAGGGCCGGCCCGCCGGCCAGCGCCCGCTCAGGCTCACGCCCAATTGCAGGCCGGTGGCCAGCACCCGCGCCTCCATCGCCGCCAGCGCGCGCCGGTACGGCTCCTCGCGGCGGCTCTCCTCCTGGTCCGGCGTCAGCGCCGCCAACTTGGCCAGCGCCGGGCTGACGCCGACCAGGCGCTGCGACAGCGACAGCTCGCGGTACAGCGCCGCCAGCTCGTACAGATAATGCTCGAACGCCACTTGCGCCTGGCGCGTCACCGCGTGGCGCAACACCACGGCGTCGACATTGGGGTTGCCGTCGCGGTCGCCGCCTATCCAGCTGCCGACGCGGATGAAGGACGGCAGCGGCGTCGTCTGGCCCCAGGTGGCCTCGATCTGCCGGTCCAGACGTTGGTACAGCGCCGGCAAGGCCTGGAAGAAGGTCAGCGGATGATAGGCGACGCCGTTTTCGATCTCGTCCTTGACCGCCAGCTTGAAGTGGCGGATTTCCGAGGTCTGCCACAGCGCGACGATCACACGCTTGAGCTTGGCCTCCAGTTCCTCCTCCTCTTCCGGCGTCAGATCCGCCGCCGCCAGCTTGCCCAGGAAACGGCGCACCGCGCGGTGGCCGTCCAGCACGCTCTGGCGCTGCACCTCGGTGGGGTGGGCGGTGAGGATGGCGCCGACATAGGCGTCGCGCAGGGTGTCGGCCAGCATGGCGATGCTGACGCCGTCCGCCTTCAGCTTGCCCAGCGCGCGCGACAGGCTGCCCTGCTGCGGCGCGGAGCCGGCCTGGCGGTGGGCGCGGCGGCGGCGCACATGGTGCAGATCCTCGGCGATATTGAACAGCTGGGCGTACAGGCCGCAGGCGCGCACCAGCGCCATCGCCGCCGCCGGGCTCAACTCAGCCGCCAAGGGCTGGCTGCGTTCCTCGGCGCTGCGGCCGGCGATGGCGCGCACCTCGGCGTAGACCTCGGGGCCGGCCTGTTCGCTCAACACCTCGGCCAGCGCGCGGTCCAGGCGCGCCAGATCGGCGCGCAGCGGCAAGTCCTTGTCTAAATCGCTCATTCGGTATCCCTTGATGATGACGAGCGGCCGTGGCCGCTCCTAGTTTTGAATCGGCTCAAGTCAGCGCGGTCGCTGGCTTCAGACGATTCGTTTCGCATGCAAAACATCATAAGCAGGCTTGCCGCTGTAGTGGCAACACTACTGTCATTTAACCAGTTAGATATTGACCTGACTGCGCATTGCGCAACATCAAGCTTTACGCCGCCGCCTGGACGATACGGCGGCGCTGCGCGCCGGGCCGGCATGCTAGAATGCCCGCCATCCAAGCACATAGCCCGATCGGAAACCGGTTTTCATGGACAAAATCGTCATCGCCAGCCGCGAAAGCCGGCTGGCCATGTGGCAGGCCGAACACATCCAGGCCCGGCTGCAAGCGCTCTATCCCCACCTCAGCGTGGACATCCTGGGCATGACCACCCAGGGCGACCAGATCCTGGACAAAACCCTGTCCAAGATCGGCGGCAAAGGCCTGTTCGTCAAAGAGCTGGAAGTGGCGCTGGCCGAAGGCCGCGCCGATCTGGCGGTGCATTCGATCAAGGACGTGCCGATGGTGCTGCCGGAAGGCTTCGCGCTGGCGGCGATCTGCGAACGCGAAGACCCGCGCGACGCGCTGGTGTCCGCCCGCTACGCCGACCTGTCTGAGCTGCCGGATGGCGCGGTGGTGGGCACCTCCAGCCTGCGCCGCGAATCGCAGATCCGCGCCCGCTATCCGCGGCTGGTGGTCAAGCCGCTGCGCGGCAATGTGCAAACCCGGCTGCGCAAGCTGGACGACGGCGAGTACGACGCCATCATCCTGGCCGCCGCCGGCCTCAAGCGCCTGGGCCTCGCCGATCGCATCCGCAAGGAACTGCCGCCGTCGGAAAGCCTGCCGGCCGCCGGCCAGGGCGCGCTGGGCATCGAGATCCGCGCCGACCGCGCCGACCTGATGCAGCTGCTCGCGCCGCTGAACCACGCCGCCACCCACGCCTGTGTCAGCGCCGAGCGCGCGCTGGCGCGCGA
>NZ_JAJOHW010000218.1 GCF_021129195.1 Chromobacterium aquaticum
CGCTCGCGCAGCGGCGGCAGCCGCACCGGGTAGTCCTGCAAGCGGTAGAACAGGTCGGCGCGGAACTCGCCGGCCGCCACCATCGCAGCGAGATCGCGATGAGTGGCGCAGATCAGCGCGAAATCCACCGCACGGGCCTGGCCGCCGCCCAGCGGCGTGACTTCGCGCTGCTGCAGCGCGCGCAGCAGCCGCGCCTGCATCGCCGCCGGCATGTCGCCCACCTCGTCCAGGAACAGCACGCCGCCGTCGGCCTCGCGCAGCTTGCCGGCCATGCCCTTGCGCCGCGCGCCGGTGAAGGCGCCCTCCTCGTAGCCGAACAGCTCAGACTCGATCAAGGCCTCCGGTATCGCCGCGCAATTGACGGCGACGAAGGGCGCGCGGCCGCGCCGGCTGGCGGCGTGCAGCGCGCGCGCGAACACCTCCTTGCCCACGCCGGTTTCGCCTTGCAGCAAGACCGGGATGTCGGCATTCAGCACCTTGACCGCGCGTTGCAGCGCCAGCGATGGCCGCGCCTCGGCCTTCGGAGGCGGCCGCTGCGCCACCACCCGCCGCGCCGGCGGCGTGATCTGCAGATGAAAATGCTGGCCGCGCCGGCCAAGCCGCGTGCGCAGGCCGTCGGCCGGCTGTAGTTCGCCGTCGAACAGCTGGCCGAAGCGCAGCCGGCCCAGATCCGCCCACGCCAGGCCCAGCCAGGCCAGCGCGCAGCTATTGGCCTCCACCAGCACATCGTCGGCGAAGACGAGCACGCCTTCGCGCGCGGAGCCGAGCAAGGCGTGATTCAGATGGAAGCGCACCAGCCAATGCTCGGCCGAAGGCCGCGCCAGCCAGCGGTGCTCGATCTGCCGCGCCGCCAGCCGCACCAGGCCCAGCGCGTGCGCCTCGTGACAGCGCGCGTCGCTGCTGATGTTGAGCGCGCCGGCCAGGCGGCCGTTGGGCGTGAATATCGGCGCGGCCGAGCAGGAAATGCCGCCGTTGCTGGCCAGATAATGTTCGCCGCCGTTGACCTGCACCGCCGCGCCCAGCGCCAGCGCGGTGCCGATGGCGTTGGTGCCCTTGTCGCGCTCGCCCCAGGCCATGCCAGGCAGCAGCGCCACCTGCTCCGCCTTGCGCAGAAATCCGGAGCTGCCGGCGGCGTTGAGGATCACGCCGGCGGCATCACTGAGCAGCACGATGCCGCGCCGGTCGCTGATCTGCTCGTACAAGCCGTCCAGTTCCGGCTGAGCCAGGCGCAGCAGCAAGCCATTGGCCTCGCGCAAGGCGCCCAGCGCCGCGCCGTCCAGGCCGTCCTCCGCCGGTTGCGGCGGCAGTTGCCGGCAGCGCCGCCAGGACTGGGCGATTTCGTCGCGGAGCCCGACGGGCTCCAGGCCCTCATGGAAGAAACGCCGGCGCGCGCCGTCCACGGGCGGGCGTGTAGAGTGCTCGGTCATCGCGATGCTCCCGAATGGCTGGTGCGCCCAAGGCCTGGGCGCGAAATCTCGGAACCTGTTCAAAATCCGCCGCGCTTGCTGAGACGTGACACGGTGAGTACTTCAGAATGCTCATGCGCCGCTTGTGCATTCCGCTTCTTCGGTTGTTTCGCCTTGTCGCGCTCAGGCTGGCGAGACTTTGAACGGGCTCGCAGAACTATTAGCACCGCCGGCGCGGCGGGCGCAAACGGCGGCTGAAAATCCGTAGCGCAACACTGTAGCGTTTTGCGACAACTCATGGCCTGGCCTATTGGCCAGCCGGCATCCATCGCCGCCATCTTGCGCCGCAATATCGATGTGGGCAGCGGCAATAGCCATCGGCCATTATCGATTCCGCACCGCAACATACCCCGAAGGCGTGACGGCTTGGCACGCTTCCTGCTGTGGGCCAGGACAGCGCGGTCCTCGCCGGCCGCGCGCCATGGCCAAATCTACAACAGGAGAAACCCAGCATGCGTTACGCTCATCCCGGCACCCCCGGCGCGGTGATTGCGTTCCAATCCCGTTACGGCAACTACATCGGCGGCCAGTTCGTGCCGCCGGTCAACGGTCAGCACTTCGTCAACACTTCTCCGGTCAACGGCCAGCCCATCGCCGAGTTTCCGCGCTCCGACGCCGCCGACATCGAACTGGCGCTGGACGCCGCCCACGCCGCCGCGGACGCCTGGGGCCAGACCTCGGCGCAGCAACGCTCCTATCTGCTGCTGCAGATCGCCGACCGCATCGAGGCCAACCTGGAAAAACTGGCGGTTACCGAAACCTGGGACAACGGCAAGCCGGTGCGTGAAACCCTGAACGCCGACATCCCGCTGGCCGCCGACCATTTCCGTTACTTCGCCGGCTGCATCCGCGCCCAGGAAGGCACGGCGGCGGAAATCGACCACAACACCATGGCCTATCACATCCACGAACCGCTGGGCGTGGTCGGTCAGATCATCCCGTGGAACTTCCCCCTGCTGATGGCGGCGTGGAAGCTGGCGCCGGCGCTGGCCGCCGGCAACTGCGTGGTGCTGAAGCCGGCGGAACAGACGCCGCTGGGCATCGCGGTGCTGATGGAAGTGATAGGCGATCTGCTGCCGCCGGGCGTGATCAACGTGGTGCACGGCTTCGGCAAGGAAGCCGGCCAGGCGCTGGCCACCAGCAAGCGCATCGCCAAGATCGCCTTCACCGGCTCTACCCCGGTGGGCCGCCACATCCTGCAATGCGCGGCGGAAAACATCATTCCGTCCACGGTGGAGCTGGGCGGCAAATCGCCCAATATCTTCTTCGAAGACATCATGCAGGCGGAGCCCTCCTTCATCGAGAAGGCCGCCGAAGGGCTGGTGCTGGCCTTCTTCAATCAGGGCGAGGTCTGCACCTGCCCGTCGCGCGCCTTGGTGCAGGAATCCATCTATCCGGCCTTCATGGCCGAGGTGATGAAGAAGGTGCGGGCGATCAAGCGCGGCGATCCGCTGGACACCGACACCATGGTCGGCGCCCAGGCCTCGCAGCAGCAGTTCGACAAAATCCTGTCCTATCTGGACATCGCGCGCCAGGAAGGCGCCGAGGTGCTGAGCGGCGGCAAGCTGGAACCGCTGGAAGGCGGCCTGGCCCAGGGCTATTACATCCAGCCCACCCTGCTGAAGGGCAATAACAAGATGCGGGTGTTCCAGGAGGAGATTTTCGGTCCGGTGGTCAGCATCGCCACCTTCAAGGACGAGGCCGAAGCCGTCGCCATCGCCAACGACACCGAGTTCGGCCTCGGCGCCGGGGTGTGGACCCGCGACATCAACCGCGCTTACCGCGTCGGCCGCGCGATCAAGGCCGGCCGGGTGTGGACCAATTGCTACCATCTCTACCCGGCGCACGCGGCCTTCGGCGGCTACAAGAAGTCCGGCATCGGCCGCGAAACCCACAAGCGTGCGCTGGATCACTATCAGCAGTCCAAGAATCTGTTGGTGAGCTTTGACGGCAAGCCGCTGGGCTTCTTCTAAGAACCTGTTTACGA
>NZ_JAJOHW010000219.1 GCF_021129195.1 Chromobacterium aquaticum
ACTTACAGCCTATCGGTTATTTGTAGTTAAGGGCGTCAGCCAGCGATGGCTGAACAAGAAATGGGTTTGTAGCTCAGCTGGTTAGAGCACCGTCTTGATAAGGCGGGGGTCGTTGGTTCGAGTCCAACCAGACCCACCAAGAATTTGCGTAGTGATACGTGATTTTTGGCTTAGGCAAGGCGCGAAATGGCGAAATGTACAGTGGTACATGAGCTGTTGAGCAACGCTGCATAAGACAAAAAGAGGGGGATTAGCTCAGTTGGGAGAGCACCTGCTTTGCAAGCAGGGGGTCGTCGGTTCGATCCCGTCATCCTCCACCACAACTCAAACACAAGCGAGTTTGCAAAACAGCTTGATTGTGTTTGCGTTGTATTTTTAACGCACTGATCTTTAACAAACTGAAGAAGCCGAATATATAAAGACGGCGAGAAGGAAGCGTAGAGTTAATTCTTTACGTGGACGGATCGTCATCTTGGGTATTTGATTGTATCTAGGCTACGTCGCCATATCAAAAGGGGCGGTGTAGTCGTCGCACAAACACACTTGTTGTTTTGGTGACTTAGGTTACTGAAATGATAGGGTCAAGCGACTAAGTGCATCTGGTGGATGCCTTGGCGATCATAGGCGAAGAAGGACGTGTAAGCCTGCGAAAAGCGTGGGGGAGCTGGCAATAGAGCTTTGATCCCACGATGTCCGAATGGGGAAACCCCTCCGCAAGGAGATCCCGTGCTGAATACATAGGCACGAGGAGGCGAACGCAGCGAAC
>NZ_JAJOHW010000220.1 GCF_021129195.1 Chromobacterium aquaticum
GTCGATGCGGCGGCATGGGCGGGCTCCAATAACGAATTGAAGAGGTGAAATATATTAATAAGTTAATTATTTGATTGAATAGGAATTTTCCTAAAAACGATGGAGATAAGGCTGAGCTGGCTGAAAGAACGGGATCATCGCTAAATTTGAGTCGAATCAACGCATAAACCGCAGCGGCAGTCCCTGGCAGTCCGGCTGGACGCGGCCCTGGTGCCAGGCCAGTTGGCCGGAAACGATGGTGGCGCTGACCGCGTGGCGGAAGGCCAGATGCGGGAACGGGGTCCAGCCGCAATGGGCCAGCAGGGTGTCGCGGCAGACTGGGCGCGGCGCGGGCAGGCGCTGCACCAGCGTGAGATCGGCCCAATAGCCTTCGCGCAGATAGCCGCGTTCGGCGATGGCGAAGCGCATGGCCACCGCGTGGCTGGTCTTGTCCACCAGTTGCGGCAGCGTCAGTTCGCCGTCGGCCACCAGTTCCAGCAGCGCCGGCAGCGCGTGCTGTACCAGCGGCAGGCCGGCCGGGGCCTGGGCGTAGGGCTGCTGTTTTTCCTCCCAGGCGTGCGGCGCGTGATCGGTGCCTATCAGATCGATGCGGCCGTCGCGCAGCGCCTGGCGCAGCGCGTCGCGGTCGGCGCGGCTTTTGATCGCCGGATTGCATTTGATCAGGTGGCCCAGGCGGGCGTAGTCGCCGTCGTCCAGCAGCAGGTGGTGGACGCAGGCTTCGGCGGTGATGCGCTTGCCGGCGACGGGGCCGGGCTGGAACAGCTCCAGTTCGCGCGCGCTGCTCAGGTGCAGCACGTGCAGCTGGCTGCCGTGGCGCCGCGCCAGCTCCACCGCCAGCCGGGTGGATTGGTAGCAGGCTTCGGCGTCGCGGATCAGCGGGTGCTGGTTCGGCGGGATGTCGTCGCCGAAGCGCAGCCGCCAGGCGGCTTCGCGTTCGCGGATGCGCGGCGTGTGTTCGCAGTGGGTGAGGATGGGCAGCGGGCAAGCGGCGAACAGCCGTTCCAGCGCGGCCGGGTCGTCCAGCAGCAGGTCGCCGGTGCTGGCGCCCATGAACACTTTGACGCCGGCGGCGCGCTTGGGCGGCAGCGCGGCGATCAAGTCCAGATTGTGGCGGGTGGCGCCCAGATGGAAGCCGTAATTGGCCACCGAGCCGGCGGCGGCGCGGCTTTCCTTGTCCGCCAGCGCGTCCAGGCAGGTGGTGGCCGGCCGGGTGTTGGGCATGTCCATGAAGCTGGTGACGCCGCCGGCCACCGCGGCGCGGGATTCGCTGGCGATGCTGCCCTTGTGCGGCGCGCCGGGTTCGCGGAAGTGGACTTGGTCGTCGATCATGCCGGGCAGCAGCCATTGGCCGGCGGCGTCGATGTCGATGTCGCCGGGGCGGCCGGGCAGGCTGGCATCGATGCGGCGGATGCGGCCGTTGCCGACGCGCAGGTCGGCTTCCCACTCGCGGCCGTCGCTGACCAGGCGGGCGTTGCGGATCAGGATGTCGCTCATTCAGAACTCGTTTTGCAGCGCTTTGTAGCCGCGCACCAGTTCGCTGTTGGCGCGCAGCACGTCTTCGGAGAATTCGGCGGCGGACACGCTGGCCTTGGGCAGGCGTGCGGTGTCGCTGGCCGCGCCTATGCGTTCGGTGGAGGCCACGTAGCAGCCGGCCGGCAGTTCGCAGCCGTCCACCACCGCGTTGTGGCGCACCACGCAGCCGTCGCCGACGCGGCAGTTGAACAGCACGCTGTTGAAGCCGACGAAGACGCGTTCGCCCACGGTGCAGGGGCCGTGGATGATGGAGCGGTGGGCGATGGAGGTGTGCGCGCCTATGGCGACGGCGGCGCCGGCCTTGGAGTGGATGACCACGCCGTCCTGGATATTGGAGTGGGGGCCGATGACGATGGCCTCCATCTCGCCGTTGGCGTCCACTTCGTCGGCGCGGATCACCGCGTAGGGGCCGATGAAGACATGGTCGTGGACGATGATCTTGCCGCAGAGGATGGCGGTTTTGTCGACGTAGGCGGATTCGGCGATCACCGGCAGGTGGCCCGAAGGGTTCTTGCGTATCATGCGAGCCCCTCCGGGAGCTGACTTGCCGCCACCGCGTCGTGAGGGTGCAGGCTTTCCTGGTGGCGGACGTCGACCCGGCTCAGGCCGTGGCCGGCCAGCGCCGCCTGCAGCCGGCGCGCGGCGTCTTCCACATACATCAGATTGGCGCCGTTGAGCGCGGCGAAGGCTTGTTCGTCGGCGCGCTTGACCGCGGTTTGCACCGGGGTGGCCAGCGCTTGTTCGGCCAGGTCTATGCGCGCCGCCAGCTCCCAGCCGGCGGCGTTGGCGGGGATGTCGAAGCGCAGCCGCGCCTGGCTGCGCTGGCTGTGTGGGGTGGCCAGGGTGGCGTGTTCCAGCAGCCAGTCGTAAACAGCGTCCGGCGTGGCCGCGCAGGGTTGTTGGAGGAAGGCGTCGGCGATCAGCCGGCGCGCCAGCGCGGCGGAGCAGGGGCAGGTGGAGGAGTAGGCGATTTCCACTTCGGCCCACAGCCGGCAGCCGTCGCCATCGAGTTCGGCGCCCAGCGCGGCCGGGTAGGCTTTCCAGCCGGACAGGCCCGGCGTGGCTAGCGCCGGGCGTTGGCATAGCAGTTCAAAGCGGAATTCGGCGCGGGCGGCGTCGCTGCCGCAGTCGGCGTGGCTGTCCACCATCGCCCGCAGCAGCCGGGCGAGGGCGTCCGGGCTCAGCGGCGCGGCGCCGGCGTGAGGCTGCAGCAGCCGGTAGAGCCGGGACATGTGTATGCCCTTGATCGCCGGCCGGGGCAGGTTGACTTGCACGCTGGCGCGGGCGGAGACGCAGCCGTGGGCGGCGTCCGCCAGCCGCAGCGGCAGCGCGATGCCGTCCATGCCCACCCAGCTCAAGGG
>NZ_JAJOHW010000221.1 GCF_021129195.1 Chromobacterium aquaticum
CTCAGAACCTGTTCAAAGTCTGCTGCGCTGCGGCGATACGGCGTTGAAAACAAGCTCAAAATGCTCATGTACCACGTGTACATTCCGCTTTTTCGCTCGTTTTCGCCTTGTCTCGCCCTTGCTCGCGAGATTTTGAACAGGCTCTTAGGCTGGCAGCAGCGCCAGTGCTTGCTCCAGGCGCAGCGGGGTTTCATCCAGCAGCGGGCGCGTCCGGCTCAGCGGCGCATCGTCAGCCTCCAGCGGGTTTTGCGGCAGCAGCCGGTGCTTGAGCACCAGGTGGGCCAGCGCCAGCCGGCGGTAATCGCCGTCCGGGTCCTGGGCGGCTTCCCAGGCCATGAACACGGCGCTGGCGCAGTGGTAGAGCGCGCTGGCGGCGCGTCGCGCTTCCACGCCGTCGGCCTGGTCGAAACTGACGGCGGCGAAGTCGACGGCGCGGTCCAGCGCCAGCCGCAAGGCGGCGCGCGACGGCGTGGGGACGCCGGCGTCGGCCAGCAGCCTGGCCAGGTAGGCGCGCAACGGCGGCAGGGTGGCTTCGCGCCGCGCCGAGCGCGCCACGTCCAGTGCCACGATATTGCTGGTGCCTTCCCAGATCGAGCCGAGCAGCGCGTCGCGCACGATGCGCGGGTCGGACCATTCCTCGATGTAACCGCAGCCGCCACGGACTTCCATCGCGTCCTGGGTGACCTGGCGCGCGTCGCGGCAGGCGCGGAACTTGATCAGCGGGGTGAGGATGCGCGTCAGCTGCGCCGCTTCGGCGTCGCCGGCCGCGGCGCGATCCATGCAGGCGGCCAGGTGCAGGAACATCGAGCGCGCCTGCTCCGTGGGCAGCAGCATTTTCAGCAAGGAGCGCTGCATCAGCGGCATGTCGATCAAATGCCGGCCAAAGGCCTGGCGATGGCGGGCGGTGTGCAGCGCCTCGGCCACGGCGCGGCGCATCAGGCCGGCGGAGCGCACGCCATTGGACAGGCGCGACAAATTGATCATGGTGGCCATCTGCTGGAAGCCGCGGCCCACTTCGCCCACCAGATGGGCGCTGGCGCCTTCCAGGCGGATCTCGCCGCTGGCGATGGAGCGGCTGCCCAGCTTGTCCTTCAGGCGGACGATGCGGTAGCGGTTGGGCTCGCCGTCGGACAGCAGACGCGGCAGCAGGAACAGGCCAAGGCCCTTGAAACCGTCTGGCTCACCGTCGACATGGGCCAGCACCATGGCCAGGCCGGCGTCCGGATTGGAGCAGAACCATTTGTCGCCTTCCAGCCGCCACTCGCCGTCCTGCCGGTAGGCGCGGGTTTCCACCCGGGACACATCGGAGCCGGCGCCTTGTTCGGTGATGAACATCGCGCCCTGGCACAGCTGCTCGAAATCCTGGCTCAGCAGCGCGGGCAGATAGCGTTCTATCAGTGCCGCGTCGCCGTGCAGCGATAAGGTGCTGCTCAGCGAGTCGGTCATGCTCAGCGGGCAGCACAGCCCGAACTCGGCCTGTACCAGCAGATAGGTGAACGCGTACTTGGCCAGCCGCGGCAGGCGTTCCGGCCAATCCAGCACGCCGGGGCGGTGGCCCTGCGCCGCCAGGCCGTATTCGGAGAAGGCCAGCCGCTCCAGCTCGATAAAGGCCGGGTGCTTGTCTATGCTTTGGCGATCCTGCCCGGTGCGGGTGCGCGGGTTCAGCGTGGGCGGGTGGCGATCGGCGGCGCGCGCCAGTTCGTCGAGGTGGCCGCCGGCCGCCGCGCCCAGCGCGCTCAGCCGCGGTTCCAGATGGCGGTATAGCGCGTCCGGAAGGTAAATCCGCAACAGGCCGGCCAGGCTGGGGTCGTTAAGAAAGAGGTTGTCGCCGTGGCGGTCGGGAATCGCTGTTGGCTGATCCGGATGCATGGTGCTTCTCCTGCGCGATGGGGCGAAGCCCATTGTTGGCATAATGGCCTGGGAGCGGAAGTACCGTTTTTGGCTCGCGCGATACCGAAAAGCTATCGCCGCCGGGAGGCGGCCGAGAGAGGAGGCGCTATGGATTTACGGCAATTGCGTTATTTCGCGGCGGTGGCGGAGGAGCTGCATTTCGGCCGCGCCGCGCGGCGCCTGCACATTTCCCAGCCGCCGCTGAGCCTGACCATACAGCAGTTGGAGCAGGAAATCGGCGCCTTGCTGCTGGAACGCGGCAACAAGACGGTGGCGCTGACCGCGGCCGGCGCGGTGTTGTACCAGCAGGCCGGTCGCCTGCTCAAGCTGGCCGACGAGGTGGCCGACACCGCCAGGCGCGCCGGCCAGGGCCTGGCCGGCCGCCTCCGGGTGGGCTTTGTCGGCGCCATGCTGTTCCGCGGGCTGCTGGACGGGGTGCGGGCGTTTCAGCGCCAGGCGCCGGGCGTGGAGGTGGAGTTGTGCGAGATGAATACCGATGAACAGATCCGCGCGCTGGAATTCGAGCAGATCGATGTCGGCTTCATCCACGCCGGCAATCTGCCAGCACGGGTGGAGCGGCAGTTGCTGCTGCGGGAGCCTTTTCTATGCTGCCTGCCGCGCGGCCATGCCTTGTCGCGCGGCGCGGCGGTGGCGCTGGATCGTCTGCGCGAGGAGAGCTTCATCCTGTTTCCGCGCAGCGTGTCCGCTCATTACTACGACCGTATCGTCGCGCTGTGCGCGCAGGCCGGTTTCAGCCCGCGGGTGCGGCACGAGCTGCGGCAGTGGGGCGGCATCGTGCAGATGGTGGCGGGCGGCATGGGGGTGACGCTGGCGCCGGCCTCGCTGGGTCGGGCCGCGGC
>NZ_JAJOHW010000222.1 GCF_021129195.1 Chromobacterium aquaticum
TCGGCTACCGCGACATCCGCGATACCGAAACCATGCTGGCCGCCAGCGTCGGCGGCGGCCAGGCGGTGGTGATAGGCGGCGGCCTGCTCGGCCTGGAAGCCGCCTACGGCCTGAAGCAGCGCGGCATGGAAGTCACCGTGGTCCATCTGGCGGACTGGCTGCTGGAAAGACAACTAGACCCCGCGGCCGCCCATTTGCTGCAAGCCTCGCTGGAAGCGCGCGGCCTGCGCATGCTGCTGGGCCGCCAAACCGCCGCGCTGCTGGACGATGGCCATGGCGCGGTGACGGCGGCGAAGCTCGCCGATGGCGAAACCCTGCCGACCAAGTTGGTGGTGATGGCGGTGGGCATACGCCCCAATATCGCGCTGGCCGCCAGCGCCGGCCTGCACTGCGAGCGCGGCGTGGTGGTCAGCGACGCGTTGCAGACCTTCGACCCGCGCATCTACGCGGTGGGCGAATGCGTCAGCCACCGCGGTGTCTGCTACGGCCTGGTGGCGCCGCTGTTCGAACAGGCCAAGGTCTGCGCCAACCACCTGGCGCAGCTGGGCAGCAGCCGCTACCAGGGTTCGGTGATGGCCACCAAGCTCAAGGTCACCGGCATCGATCTGTTCTCCGCCGGCGACTTCATCGGCGGCGGCGATTGCGAAGAGATCGTGCTGTCCGATCCAGCCGGCGGCCTGTACAAGAAACTGGTGTTGCGCGAGGACAAGCTGGTCGGCGTCTGCCTGTACGGCGACACCGCCGACGGCGCCTGGTACTTCAAGCTGCTGCGCGAACAGCGCGCGATAGGCGATCTGCGCGAGCGGCTGATTTTCGGCGAAACCGCCATCGGCGACGTCGGCGTCCAAGGCCAGAGCCGCGCCGCCGGCATGCGGGACGACGACGAAGTCTGCGGCTGCAACGGCGTCAGCAAGGGCGCCATCGTCAAGGCGATCAAGGAAAACGGCCTGTTCACCCTGGACGAAGTCAAAAAATGCACCAAGGCCGGCAGCTCTTGCGGCTCCTGCAGCGGCCTGGTGGAGCAGATCCTGATGAACACGGTGGGTTCCAGCTTCCAGGAGACCCCCAAGACCAAGGCCGTCTGCGGTTGCACCGATCACAGCCACGCCGAGGTGCGCAAGGCCATACGCGACCACCACCTGCTGGACCACGCCGCGGTCTACCACTTCCTGGAATGGCGCACGCCCAACGGCTGCGCCAGCTGCCGCCCGGCGATCAACTACTACCTGCTGTCCACCTGGCCGCGCGAGGCGGTGGACGATCCGCAAAGCCGCTTCGTCAACGAGCGGGTACACGCCAATATCCAGAAGGACGGCACCTTCTCGGTGATCCCGCAGATGAAGGGCGGTGTCACCAATGCCGCCGAGCTGCGTCGCATCGCCGATGTGGCCGACAAATACCAAGTGCCCATGCTCAAGGTCACCGGCGGCCAGCGCATCGACCTGCTGGGCATCCGCAAGGAAGACCTGATCGATGTCTGGAAAGACCTGGGCATGCAATCCGGCCACGCCTACGGCAAATCCATCCGCACCGTGAAAACCTGCGTCGGCAGCGAATTCTGCCGTTTCGGCACTCAGAACAGCACCCAGATGGGCATAGACCTGGAAACCATGCTGGCCAATATGTGGGCGCCGCACAAGGTCAAGCTGGCGGTGTCCGGCTGCCCGCGCAACTGCGCCGAAGCCGGCATCAAGGACGTGGGCGTGATCGCGGTGGATTCCGGCTGGGAGCTGTACGTGGGCGGTAACGGCGGCATCAAGACCGAGGTGGCGCAATTCCTGTGCAAGGTGAAGACCGCCGAGGAAGTGAAGGAATACAGCGGCGCCTTCCTGCAGCTCTACCGCGAGGAGGGCTATTACCTGGACCGCACCGTCCGCTACATCGCCCGCGTCGGCCTGGACTACGTCAAGGCGCGGGTGGTGGACGACGCCGCCAACCGCCAGGCCTTGTACCAGCGGCTGCTGTTCGCGCTGGAGGGCCTGCCCGACCCCTGGGCCGCCCGCATCGCCGGCGCGCAGCGCCAGGAATACATCCCCTTGAAAGTCATCGCCTGAGGCCGCCATGGAACCCACCCTGCCCCCCTCCTCCCGCTGGCTGCGCGTGTGCGCGCTGGACGACATCCCGCTGCTGGGTAGCCGCGTGCTGGCGCGCGACGGCGGCGACATCGCCCTGTTCCGGCCGCAGCCGCAACAAGTGTTCGCGCTGTTGGACCGCTGCCCGCACAAGGGCGGCCCGCTGAGCCAGGGCCTGGTGCACGGCAATGTGGTCACCTGTCCGCTGCATGGCTGGACCCTCAACCTGGACGACGGCGAGGCCCAGGCGCCTGACCGCGGCTGCGCGCGACGTTTTCCGGTCAGCCTGCGCGACGGCGACGTCTACCTGCAACTGTGAACCCGGGAGCGGACGCCATGGCCATCACCCCCTCCACCTGCTGTTACTGCGGCGTCGGCTGCGGCGTGCTGATCCACAGCGACGGCGCGCGCGTCACCGGCGTGGAAGGCGACCCGGCCCACCCGGCCAACCACGGCCGGCTGTGCAGCAAGGGCCTGGCGCTGGCGGACAGCTGCGCCAGCCAGTCCGGCCGCGCGCTGCACCCCGAACTGCGGCTGACCCGCGACGCCGCGCGCCGGCGCGTGGACTGGGACAGCGCGCTGGACACCGTGGCCGAGCGCTTGGCCGACGTGATCCGCCGCCACGGGCCGGACGCGGTGGCGGTCTACGCCTCCGGTCAGTTGCTGACCGAGGACTACTACCTGTTCAACAAGCTGACCAAGGGCCTGATCGGCAGCAACAACATCGACACTAATTCCCGGCTGTGCATGTCCAGCGCGGTCAGCGGCTACAAGCTGGCGCTGGGCGCCGACGGCCCGCCCACCTGCTACCAGGACCTGGACCTGGCCGATTGCGTGCTGCTGGCCGGCAGCAATATGGCCTATGCCCATCCGGTGCTGTTCCGCCGGCTGGAAGCGGCCAAGGCGGCGCGGCCGGACCGCAAGTGGATCGTGGTCGATCCGCGCCGCACCGACACCGCGGCGCTGGCGGACCTGCATCTGCAGATCCAGCCCGGCAGCGATGTGGCGCTGTTCAACGGCATGCTGCACCACCTGATCTGGGAAGGGCTGATCGACGAGAGCTACATCGCCGCCCACACCGAGGGCTTCGACGCGCTCAAGCGCCTGCTGCGCGACTATGCGCCGCGGCAGGCCGCCGGCCTGTGCGGCATCGCCGAGGCCGATCTGACCGCCGCCGCCGAATGGTTCGGCCGCAGCCCGGCCAGCCTGTCGCTGTACTGCATGGGCCTGAACCAGTCCAGCCACGGCACCGCCAAGAACCTGGCGCTGATCAATCTGCACCTGGCCGCCGGCCAGATCGGCCGCCCCGGCGCCGGCCCGTTCTCGCTGACCGGCCAGCCCAACGCCATGGGCGGCCGCGAAGTGGGCGGCATGGCCACCATGCTGGCCGCCCACCGTGACATCGCCAATCCGCAACACCGCGCCGAGGTGGCCGCCCATTGGGGCGTGCCGCCGGAACGGCTCTCCGACCGCCCCGGCCTGCCGGCCATCGCGCTGTTCGACGCGCTCAAGGCCGGCCGGGTCAAGGCGGTGTGGATAGTCTGCACCAACCCGGCTCACTCGCTGCCGGACCTGGAACAGGCGCGCCAGGCGCTGGCCCAGGCCGAATTCGTCATCGTCCAGGACGCCTATGCGGACACCGATACCGCCGCCTGCGCCGACGCGCTGCTGCCCGCCGCCAGCTGGGGCGAAAAAGAAGGCACGGTCACCAACTCCGAACGCCGCATCAGCCGGGTGCGCGCCGCCGTGCCGCCGCCGGGCGAGGCGCGCGCCGAC
>NZ_JAJOHW010000223.1 GCF_021129195.1 Chromobacterium aquaticum
CCAGCGCCAGCAGGCCCCAGCCCAGCGGCAGCAACAGCAAGGGCGCGATGCCGATGGGCAGCGCGTTCCACCACGTCAGCCGGCTGAAGCCCACCTGGCCCAGCGTCAGCTGCCGGCCGTTGCGGCGCGGCCACACGCTGAAGCGGCTGGGGCGCGCCCGCAGCAGCCAGCCCACCAGGAAATGGCACAGCTCGTGCAGCACCGTGCCCGGCAGCGACAGCGCCACATAGGGCCAGAACCAGGCGCGGCGGCGCAGTTGGCGGCTCAGCAGCAGGAATAGCGCCGGCCACAGCAGCACGGCGGCAGAGGAGGCGAACGGCGCGTACAGCGGCTCGAGGACGGACATGGGAAGAAGAGGGCGGGCGAAAACCTGGATTGTGGCATGAGAACCTGTTTACGATCTGCTGCGCTTCGGCGATACAGCGTTGAAAACGCCCTCAAAATGCTCATGTACCACTTGTACATTCCGCTTTTTCGCTCGTTTTCGCCTTGTCTCGCTCTTGCTCGCGAGATTGTAAACACGTTCTGCGGGCGCGGCCGGACCAAGCCGGACGCGCCCTCATGATGGAGAAGCTAGACCTGATGGAAGCTGCTCAAGCGCGACGCTTTTTATCTCAATCCGCGCGGAAGCGGTTGATCGCCGCATCCAGCCCATGCGCCAGGCCGGACAACTGCTGCGCCATGGCGGAGGATTCCTCCACCGACAAGCCGTTTTCCGTGCCCATATTGGCAATGCGCTCCACATTCTTGGCCGCCTCGTTGCTGGCGGTGCTCTGCTCGCGCATCGCCTCCGCGATCTCGCTGGTTTTCTCCAGCAAGCGCGTGGACAGCACACGGATCTGCGCTAGGCGTTCCGACAGCGTGCCGCTCAGCGCCACGCCGGCTTCCACCCGCTCGGTGGCTTCGCGCATGCTGGCCACCGCCGTGGTGGTGTCGCCTTGCACCGCCTTGATTTTTTCCGAGATCTCGCCGGTGGCCTGAGCGGTGCGCTCCGCCAGCTTGCGCACCTCGTCCGCCACCACCGCGAAGCCGCGGCCGGTTTCGCCGGCGCGCGCCGCCTCGATGGCCGCGTTCAAGGCCAGCAGATTGGTCTGCTCGGCGATGTCGTGGATCACG
Organism: Chromobacterium aquaticum; assembly: GCF_021129195.1. Taxonomy (GTDB): domain Bacteria; phylum Pseudomonadota; class Gammaproteobacteria; order Burkholderiales; family Chromobacteriaceae; genus Chromobacterium; species Chromobacterium aquaticum. The sequence continues at coordinate 1,117 of NZ_JAJOHW010000223.1, forward strand.
TCCACGATATTGCCAATCTCATCGGAACGCTGGTTCAGGCCGATGATGATGGTTTCGGAACGGCTGATCACGCTGGCGATTTCCGACATCTGCTGCGCCGCCTGGCCGGCCACATCGCTGCCGCTCACCGCCTCGTTCATGCTGCTCTTGGCCTCGCCGGCCATTTCCACCGCGTGCTCGGCCACCAGGTTGATGCTCACCGTCATCTCTTCCACCGCGGCGGCGGTGGACGAAGAGGCGTCGGTTTGCACCTGGGACGCCTCGGCAATGCGCTTGGACACCCCGGACAAGGCGTGGGCGGTGTCGTTCACCTGCTTGGCGTCGTCGCGGGTCTGGCGCAGGAAGGCGCGCAGATTGCCCAGTAGTTGCGCCAGCGCGCGGCCGGTTTCGCTGACCTCGTCGCGGCCGGTCTGATCCACCGACACCGTCAAATCGTTTTGTTCCGCCGCGTGGCGCATGGTCTGCTGCATCGCCTGCAAGGGGCGGGTGATGGAGCGGACGATGGCGAAAGCCAGGCCCACGCCCACCACCAGCGCCAGCACCAGGATGGTCAGCATCATATTGCGGGTGTTCTTCATGCTGACCGCCAGCGCGTCCTCCGCGGCCTGCGCGGAATCGTCGGCCAGCTTGCTCAGGCTGTTGAGCGCGTCGCGCGCCTCGTACAGCTTGGGCTTGAACGGGGTGATGCCCTCGTCGCCGACATTGGCCCGGCTGATCTCGCCGCTGGCGATCTTCTGATACAGCCCGTTCATGCCGTGCTCATAGCCGGACAGGCCGGTCAGCATGCTGTCGAAGGTTCTCTGATGATCCGCCGCCATGGCCATGGACTTGGCGGTGGAAGCCTGGTTCTTGAACTCGGCGATATGCTTGTCCAGCAACTGCTTGTTGGTCTGGATGCTCTGATCCGAGTTGTCCGGATTGCCAATGCTGATGAAGATATTCTTCTCATCCTGGCGGATGTGCAGCATGCTGCTTTGCATGGCGTTCATCTGATAACGGAACGCGATTTTCTGGTCAAACAGCGAGGTCAGCTCGCCATCCATCTGGTTCAACGACCACCAGCCGGAACCGCCCACCAGAGCCACTGCAAACAGCAGGCTGCCCGCCAGCGCGGCGATGCGCTGCCCGATCGTGAATTGACTTAACATAATGCCCCCCATTGGCGCTGATATTCATCTTTTTTCATAGCAAACGCATATGAATTGGCGATTGCATCAATGTGTGAAGACGCAGCGCTTCATGCTGGCACGGACTCCAGCCGGGGCCGGGATTCTGGAACATCAGGAATGGGCCCACAGGCCGGTGCGACGGAGTGTTTCAATGCCAGCGCCTCTCCTCGTGACGGAGGCGGAAGCGGTGCGACGTTCATTGAATGGGCCCAATCATAATTCACGCCGCACCGATAGTCCTAATGGTTATTTTTGCATCGCAAAGTGGGAACATAGGGTGTATGTCCGGGCCGGCGCGGACGTTACCGGGCCCATGGCCGGGCAGGGCGCCACCCAAGACAGAAGTCATGCTGTTGGCAATTTAAACGCCATAATGTCTGTGTTAAAGTTTTCAAATGTCAAAATAATACGGACGCGATGAAAACATCCTGCTTGCATCTCCTGTTGCGCTTAAAACAACGCCCAGCGTCACGCCGTGGCGCGTTTGACGCCCGGCGCGGCCGCGCCGCCTTCGCCATGACGCTGACGGCGCTGAGCCTGAGCGCCGCCGTTTGCGCGGCGGACAAGGAACAAGTGGTGGGCGATGGCGGCCGCATACTGCGCTACAGTTCCACCCAGGTGCGGGTGGAACTGGACGCCGCCGAAAACGCCGCTTATCAGAACGCCCGCGATTTCTACTGGCGCGGCGCCACCGTGGCGCAAGCGCTGCGCGCCGGCGGCAAGGCCTTGGCGGCGATGGGTTACGGCCGGCTGGAAGAAGACGCGGACTTCTCCCTGCTGCGCGCCGAACGCCATGAAAAACTGGTCAGCACCAGCCGGGAAGTGCTGCGCGGCCTTTTGAAAATGAAAATGGGCCTGCCCGGCAAACCGGACCACCAAAGCCTGGAAGCGCTGATCACCCTGCGCCCGGCCGCTGGCGGCCAGGGCGTTTGGCTGCGCGCCCGTTTCCAGCGCACCATCTGGGACAGCAATGGTGATTCCCGCACCAAGCAGGTGAGCGAAGCGGAGGTGTATCGGGACTTTTTCGCGCGGCTGGGGGCTTAGAACCTGTTTACGATCTGCTGCGCGTCGGCGATACGGCGTTGAACACGTCTTCGAAATGCTCATGTACCGCTTGTACATTCCGCTTTCTCAGCCATTTTCGCCTTGTCTCGCCTTAGCTCGCGAGATCGTAAACAGGTTCTTAGCCGGATTGGGCGCAGCTATTGACCAATTTGCGCCAAGCCTTGCTATAGCTGAGGCCATGGGTGTTCACCGTCAGTTTGCTGGCGTCGCCATCCGGTTTGATCTTGATTTCCAGGCCGTCCTTATTGGT
>NZ_JAJOHW010000224.1 GCF_021129195.1 Chromobacterium aquaticum
GCGCCGGACGCGCCGCCGGCCGCCTGACGCCCCGCCCGACCCCCTGATACCGGAGACATCTCATGGCAAAAACCCAAGCCGAAGCGCCCAGCGGCGACGCCGCCTCGCTGTCGCTGCTGGACCGCATCATCCAGGAAGGCCGCATGGCCCACGACGACATCCAGCAGGAGTACGCCAAGGACCTGCTGTCCGAATTCGCCACCCAGGTGCTGGACGAAGGCATGGCCATCGACAAAGACACCGTGGCGATGATCAACCACCGCATCGCCATCATCGACCAATTGCTGAGCAAGCAGCTCAACAACATCCTGCACCACCCGGACGTGCAGAAGATGGAAGCCTCCTGGCGCGGCCTGCACTACCTGGTGATGAACACCGAGACCAGCAGCCGGCTGAAGCTGCGCCTGCTCAACGCCACCAAGGACGAGCTGCAGAACGATCTGGAAAAGGCGGTGGAATTCGACCAGAGCGCGCTGTTCAAGAAGATTTACGAGGAAGAGTACGGCACCTTCGGCGGCCACCCCATCAGCCTGCTGATCGGCGATTTCGAGTTTGGCCGCCATCCGCAGGACGTAGCGCTGCTGGAGAAACTGTCCAATGTGGCCGCCGCCGCGCACGCGCCGCTGATCTCCGCCGCCAGCCCGCGGCTGTTCGACATGAGCAGCTTCACCGAACTGGCGGTGCCGCGCGACCTGGCCAAGGCCTTTGAAAGCGCCGAGCTGATCAAATGGCGCTCCTTCCGCGCCAGCGAGGACTCCCGCTACGTCAGCCTGGTGCTGCCGCACATCCTGCTGCGCCTGCCCTACGGCCCGGACACCAAGCCCACCGAGGGCATGAACTACGTGGAAGACGTCAACGGCACCGACCATAGCAAATATCTGTGGGGCAACGCCGCCTACGCGCTGGGTCAGCGCATCACCGACGCCTTCGCCAAATACGGCTGGTGCGCGGCCATCCGCGGCGTGGAAGGCGGCGGCGCGGTGGAAGGCCTGCCGGCCCACACCTTCGGCACCGTTTCCGGCGACATCGCGCTCAAATGCCCGACCGAGATCGCCATCACCGACCGCCGCGAGAAAGAACTGGACGGCCTGGGCTTCATCGCGCTGTGCCACAAGAAAAACACCGATCTGGCGGTGTTCTTCGGCGGCCAGAGCGCCAACCAGCCCAAGGTCTACAACACCAACGCCGCCAACGCCAACGCCCGCATCTCCGCGATGCTGCCCTATGTGCTGGCCGCCTCGCGCTTCGCCCACTACATCAAGGTGATCATGCGCGACAAGATAGGCAGCTTCCTGACCCGCGACAACGTGGAAACCTATCTGAACAACTGGATAGCGGACTACGTGCTGGTCAACGACAACGCGCCGCAGGAAGTGAAGGCCCAGTACCCGCTGCGCGAAGCGCGGGTGGACGTGACCGAAGTGCCGGGCAAGCCCGGCGCCTACCGCGCCACCGTCTTCCTGCGTCCGCACTTCCAGCTGGAAGAGCTGACCGCGTCCATCCGCCTGGTGGCGGAGCTGCCGCCGCCGGCCGCCGCCTGACGCCACACCAAGGGCCCGCCGCGCGGCGGGCCTGAACCGATACCCTCCAAGGAGCAAGCAAAGCAATGGACGCCATCATTCTGGACCTGGGCAGCGACATCAAGGGCGAGTGCAAGCTGGAAGGCTACACCGACAAGATCGAAGTGCTGTCCTACAGCCACAACGTGGCCATGCAGGTGACCAACGACGTCAGCAACACCGAACGCACCTCCGGCAAGCCGCATATCGGCGAATTCAGCCTGACCAAGTTCACCGACAAATCCACGCCGGAACTCAACGCCTACTGCTGCCAGGGCAAGAACATTCCCGAGGTCAAGATCACCATCGGCCGCAACGCGGCGGACAGCAGCGGCAAGGTGCTGCCCTACATCGTCTACACCCTGACCAACGCCATCCTGTCCAATGTCAGCGTCAGCGGCGGCACCGGCGGCAAGCCGGTGGAAAACCTCTCGCTCAACTTCACCAAGATCAAGTGGGAGCTGACCACCCAGAAAGACACCGGCGCCAAGGACGGCAACGCCGCCGCGGTGTGGGACCTGGCCGCCAACAAGTACTCCAAATAAGTCGATTGAATCCGCCGCGGAAGCCCGCGGGCGTTCCGGCGGTCTTTTAGCCACGGAAGCACACGGAAAACACGGAACAAGACAACACCCGTGGTCATGAAACCCACCTAAGCTCGTCACCGCTTTGGGGGTGGTCCGTGTTCTTCCGTGTGCTTCCGTGGCAAGAAAGATTTCTTTCCTGTCTTTACGTGGGTTTCGGGGCCAAGCGTTTTGCCATGGCCATGCACTTTTTAGGATACCGCGATGCGCCAAGCCGCCCAGTTCCGCCCGGGTCTGTTCGAACTGCTGGCCGACGCCGAACCGCGCCAGCGGCTGGAGGCCGAGCCGCTGCTGCGGGTGGACCGCCGCCAGTTGCAGGAATCGGTGCGGGCGGAACTCGCGCGGCTGCTGTCCAGCCGCCGCGCGGCCCAACCCTACCTGGCCGAACTCAGCGTCATCGACTACGGCGTGGCGGACTGGAGCGCGCTGCACCCTGAGCGCGCCGAAGACCGCCAGCAGTTGGCGCGCGAGATCCGCCAGGCGATACGCAGCTTCGAACCCCGGCTGGCCGCGCCGCGCGTCAGCGTGGACACCGTGCCGGGCCGCGGCCTGCTCCTCAGTGTGCGCATAGACGGCGAACTCCACGCCGACGGCAGCCGCTGGCCGGCCGCCTTCGTCGCCGAGCTGGACCCGTCCGGCGCGCGGCTCACCGCCTGCGAGGACGCCGGCTGATGGAATCGCTGGACCCGCGCCTGCTGGACTACTACCAACGCGAACTCGCCTACTTGCGCCACGCCGGCGGCGAATTCGCCCACCGCTACCCCAAGGTGGCGCACCGCCTGCAACTGAGCGACGGCGAATGCCCGGACCCGCAAGTGGAGCGGCTGCTGGAAGGCTTCGCCTTGCTGTGCGCGCGGCTGCAACGCCGGCTGGACGACGACTACTCCGAACTCACCGACGCGCTGCTGGAGCAGCTCTACCCGCACGCGCTGCGGCCCATGCCCTCCTGCGCCATCGCCCGCTTCGAGCCGGACCCGGACAAGGGCAAGCTGGACGCCGGCTACCGCATCGAGCGCGGCACCCCGCTGTTCGTGGCCACCACCGCCGGCGACAGCCTGCGTTTCCGCACCAGCGCCGCCGTCACCCTGTGGCCGCTGCGGCTCGCCGCCGCCAGCCTGCTGACCGAGGAC
>NZ_JAJOHW010000225.1 GCF_021129195.1 Chromobacterium aquaticum
ACTTCAAGCTGCTGCGCGAACTGGGCCTGCGACCGGACTTCCTGGCCGGCCACAGCTACGGCGAAGTGACCGCTCTGTGGGCGGCCGGCGTGTTGAGCGACCAGGATTTCTACCGGGTGTCGCTGGCGCGCGGCGCGGCGGTGGCCAGCCCGGTGCCGGGCGGCGAGCCGGGCGCGATGCTGGCGGCCTCGCTGCCGGAGAGCGAGGCCAGCGCGGTGCTGGAGCGCTTCCCGGAGCTGGTGGTGGCCAATTACAACTCGCAGCAGCAACTGGTGTTCGGCGGCGCCGGCGACATCATCCGCCAGGCCAATGAATTCCTGGCCGAGCGCAAGGTGCGCAGCCAGGTGCTGGCGGTGTCGGCGGCCTTCCACACCGACTTCGTGCGCCACGCTTGCGCGCCGTTCGAGGCCAGCCTGGCGGACATTCCGTTCCAGGCGCCGCAAGCCGCGGTGTACTCCACCGCCAGCGGCGAACGCCACGCCGACGATCCGGCCAAGATCAAGCAATCGCTGATCGGCCAACTGGTCAGCCCGGTGCGCTTCCAGCAAACCATAGAACGCATTCATCAGCAGGGCGGCTATTTGTTCGTCGAGATCGGCCCCAAGGGCATTCTCGGCAAGCTGGTGGCGGACATCCTCAAGGACAAGCCGCACGCGGTGGTGTCGCTGAACCCCAGCGCCAACGGCGAGGAAGCCCTGCAATTCAAGCGCGCGCTGGCGCGGCTGGCGGTGGAAGGCGTGGAACTGAGCTCCACCGATCCGCAGGCGGCGCTGCCGGTGGTGGCCGAGCCCAAGAAAAGGGCGCTGAGCTATGCGATGAGCGGCGGCTTCTTCTACTCGGAGAAAGCCAAGCAGCGCCGCGCGCACGCGATGCGCAAGGATACGCGCGTTGTCGACGCCTTCATCGGCGAGCGGCTTGCCGCCAGCTCGCCGCCGCTGGCGCCGCCGACGGAGCGGGATAGTACGGGAGGGGCGCTCGAAAAACCGTCGCGAGCNNTAGCAGGTTTTTCGAGGTCCCCGGTAGTGGTGGAAACTTTGGTCGACAACAGGGACGACATGATGTGGCTGGAGCCCATCCATGTCATTAGCGGAGAGGGAATCATGCAACGCAGCAGCTCGGACAACGAAGTATTGAGCGTATTGGACGCGCAGATTCAGGCGCAGAACATGCTCAGCCAAGTTCACCAGCAATTCCAGCTGAACCAGAAGGACTACATTCAGCTGCTGGATTCGCTGATGACCAAGCAATACACCTTGCTGGAGAAATTCCAGGGTAGCCAGCAATTGAGCGAGGTCGTGGCCAGCCTGGGCCAGAGCCTGCAGCTGCTGGACAAGAACCAGGAGCTTTACCACGTCAACCACGAGCACTATTTCGACAACCAGCAGGCCTTGCTGGGCGCCGACACCGGCGCCCGCGGCGGCCAGGTAACGGCTCGCCTGCAACAGCGCGCTCCGCTGGAGGTGAGCTTGCCGACGCCGCGCGCCGCGGTGGAATTGCCGGCCGCCGCGCCCCTGGC
>NZ_JAJOHW010000226.1 GCF_021129195.1 Chromobacterium aquaticum
GTCACATACCCGCCCAGAATCTCCCGCACTCCCTGCGCGAAGGGCTGGCCCACGTAGCCGCTGTCGCACAGCAGGCTTTGCACCCGCTTGAGCCCACTCTGGCAGCGCGCTAGCGCTTTGAGGGCTCCTTTGCGATCAGTCACCTCCGCTGTAGTCACTGCTACCGCGTGCGGTAAGCCCTGGGTATCCACTACGATATGGCGTTTGATGCCTGATATCTTCTTACCCGCGTCGTAGCCTTTTAACCCTGCTGTATCAGTGTTCTTCACGCTCTGCGCGTCCACGATCAAGAGCGTGCTTGAGGCGTTCCGCCCCAGTTTCTCTCGGGCCGCGCCAACCTGATTTTTTTAATGCCAACTCCAACACGCTTACGCCGTGCAAGTCAGGTGCAGTCCATTTTCGCCAATACGCATAGACGTTCTGCCACTTGGGAAAGTCAGGCGGTAGATAGCGCCACTGACAACCTGTGCGCAGAAGATAGAGCACAGCGCAGAACACTTCATACAGATCCAGCTGTACCGGTTTGGTGTTACGTCGAACGCCACGCAGCAGCGGCTCTATCTGAGCAAACTTTTCTCGACTAATGTCGCTTGGGTAGGATTTTCTCTTCACTAGCCCATTATCGCTTACAAAAAGATCGTGAACAGGTTCTAAGAACCTGTTCACGATCTTTTGTAGATGTGGTTAGCCGTTGCTAGATACGTAGGAGACCACGTATCCGACGCGCCTCGGGCCTGACG
>NZ_JAJOHW010000227.1 GCF_021129195.1 Chromobacterium aquaticum
GCGCGGCGCCGCCGCGCAGCGGCCGCTCGGCGTTGAGCCGGGCCAGGCTGTCGACGCGGCTGTAGTAGGCGGCGGCGACGCCGGACAGCGAGACGGCGGACAGCGGCGCGGTCTGTTCCCGCCGCAGCACCGCGGCCGCCACCAGGGCGGCGGCGCTGGCGTCGAACGATTCATTGGTGGCCAGCACATTCATCCAGTCGCCCACCGCCTGCCCTTCGCCCTCGTCCACGGCGAACAGCGCCAGCACCGCCAGTTCGGCCTCGCCGCTGTCGTTGAACACATGGTCCGGCAGGCCGGACAGCGTGCCGCCGGCTTGCAAGCCCTGGCTGTAGCTGAGGAAGAAGCCGCCCTGACGGGTGATGCTGGCCTCCCACAACAGCCGCAGCAATTCGTCCGGCGCGCCGATCAGATTGGGGAAGCCGTTCTCGGCCAGCGCCAGCGCGCGCAGGCCGCTCTGGGCCGGCGGACGGGTCTCGGTGGACAGATTGACCTTGGCGATGCCGGCCAGGCTGGCGGCCGGATTTTCCATCTGCCAGCCGGCCACCTCGCTGCCGGTAGTCGCCGGCCGATACAAGACCAGCAACTGGCTCAGGCCGGCGCCCGGACCCCGCAGTTGATTCAGCAGGCGCTCCAGCAACACGATTTCCTTGTCCGGCGCGCCGATGATTTCATACAGCCGCTGGCTGCTGGGATTGCCCGCCAGCGGCTGGGTGCGGCGCACGCCGAAGGGGATCAGCATGCCGAAGCCGTAATTGAGCAGGGGCTGTTCGCTGACACTGCCGGTGGCGGCGTCGGTGCGCGCCAGCTGCGGCGCGAAACGCGGCAGCACGCCTTGTTCCAGCGGGGTATTGATCAGCGAGTCCGGCAGGCTCCACAAGCGCAGCTCGGCCACTTCCGGCGCATGGGCCTGGCGCGGCAGCGTCACCGGCGCCGCGCACTGCCACGGCTGGGAGCTGGACAGCGGGAAGCGCGAGGCCTGGGCCTCGGCGTCCAGCAGCGGCCGGATCGCCAGCGTGTCGGTGCGCAGCGGCTGGCCGGTGGCGGCGGCGCGTACTTTCACATAGCGCAGATAATCGTCGGCGCCCACTTCGAAACGGGCGCTGGCGCTGCCCGGCGCGCCCAGGCTGAGCCAGGTTTCGGCGCTGCCGCGGCTCAGGGTGAAGCTGAATTTCGCGCCTTGCGCCGGGTCTTGCAGCGCGGGCAGCGGGAAGGCCTGCCCGGTCAGCGCGAACAGGCCCAGCTGCGCCGGATAGTCATAGCCGCCCTGGCCGTTGGGCTTGACGAACAGGCCGGGCGATTTCGCCGTCAGCCCGGCGGTGGGCAGCCTCAACCCGTTGAGATAGTAACGCGAGGCCATCGCTCCCAGGTTCTGGAACGCCAGCGTGCGCAGCGCCTCGTCTATCAGTTCGCCCACCTGGAATTGCGCCAGTTCCGGGATGTTCAGATTGGGATCGCTGTCGTGATCGAACAAGCCGGCGGCCGCGCCGTTGGCGGCGGCCAGCAGGTCCAGGCTCACGCCCAGCCGCGCGGAGATGCCGGCCAGGGTGTCGCCGGCGGCCACCGGCTGTGGGAAGGCCGGCAGCGCCAGTATCGCCAGCGGCAGCAGCAGATCCGCGCGCCGCAGCACATCGCTGCCTTGCAATAGCGCGTCCAGCGACACGCCCAGCCCGGCGGCGATGCCGGCCAGCGAGTCGCCGTCCTGGGTCAGATAGACCTTGTCGCCCAGCGCGATGCGCTGATTGGCGGCGAGGATGCGCGCCTCGTCGGCGTTGGCCCGCGCCAGTTGCTCGCCGCCGAAGCCGCCGCCGAATAGCGACTGCGCGGCGATCTGATCGAAACTCAAGCCGCCCGGCGTCTGCCAGCGCATGCCGGCCACGGTCAGGGGCTGGGCGCGCGCCGCCAGCAGGTGCTCTTGGTTGGCGACGAACAGCTGGCCGGCGCTGAAGGCGTCGTCGCCGGACAGCTGGCCGGTGGCGTTGACCCAGGCGACGATCTCGACCACCGTTTGCGCCGGCTGGATCACCAGCTTGAAATTGCCGAGGCCGTCGCGCAGCGCCTGCAAGGCCTGGCGCGCCAGCAGGCAGAAGTAATCGCCGAAGATATAGCTGGCGATGGACGCGCCGGTGCCGGACTGCATCCTGGCCGCGGCCGCGGCCGCGGCCGCCGCCGGCG
>NZ_JAJOHW010000228.1 GCF_021129195.1 Chromobacterium aquaticum
CTCTTGTCAGGACACTTCAGTTACCCACGCTACTTGCTGGCTATTTATGAAAAAACACCCCTTTGTAATCCAAAATCGCCTTCTCAACATGTTGAGAAAAAGAATCGGCAATTATGACAGCAGCCCCACCTCCATCATCAATCTTATACACTGGCGGATCTTGATTATCTGAACACAGAAAGTAACAATACTGATACCCCTGATAGGCAGAGAAAACAAATGCATTTTCAGGAATGCAAAAATCTATTCCCTCCTCTGCAAGCATTTCACTTAGCTCTTCTTTCAAACTCTTTATTGCGGGATAAAAGAAATCGGCATCCCTCTCGAACAACCCAGCCCCCCTACCACATTCTTTTAGAAAATCACGATAAACCATTGGCAACTTAACACCCTGGGCGCTTTCAACCTCTAACACCTCAACATCCGAGAGGCCAGCTATATCGCGCCCCTCATTCAACCCAGCCGCAATAATTCTCTCAACAAAAGCCATAGTTACTTTCCTTTAAATCTAATCTTATTCGGATACGGGCCAGAGTCCACTGTAATTTTTACACCAGGGAACATTTGATCAAACTGATTAATAACCCCCGAGCATGAATAACACACATTCAGCTCTGAGCTTAGACGAACCGTGCCACTCACATTCGGCATAACTGGCAATCCTTGCGGATTATATCTTCTCGCTAAAGTCTCGAGCAGCTTGACCTCAGTATCAAACGCTCGATCCCAATCAACCACCTTTGTGGCAAAAACTCTTTCACCCGTTATGCCAACAGTACCTACAGGAGATTGCGTTCCACTAAGAGCGTATATTCTCCCTGCATCACCATTAATTTGGAAATCAGAGAAAGCAAAATTTTGCTGCATTCTGCGATTAGAGGTAAAGCCAAGAGTCATTCTCTCTCCCAGAAGCTCCTCAACTGTCAAGTGAATAGTAAAACTACTAGATTTATTTCCTGAACGTGTCGCGGCAACGTTATCCAGAATCCGTTCTCGCATAGCAAACGGAGAGGCCAGCATATCATCAGGAACAAACCCAGCCACTGCCCCACGCGCACCGCTGCTGCTCCCCAACCGTCCTACACTGCCAAACGCGCTACGCACCGAAGAAGAACCCGGTCCTAATAGGATCGAAGCTGCAGTCGGCAGAGTTGCACCCGCCGTACCACCCCACACCGCCAATTGAGAGTTACCTGTCAAACTCCCTAGCCAGTATCCCCCATCTCCGGCTTGTTGCTCCATCCACCGGAAACCCGCCCCTACCGTATTGTTCAAACCTTCCAGCATCGTTTGAGAGGTTCCCAGCCGGGGTTGATACGTCAGAGCCGCAGCAATGTTTCGCCCGGCTTCAACATTCCCTCCTGTAAGCATCATCCCATATCCTGAAGCGGGGGCGGCTACCAGACCAGTGGCCATGGTCACGCCAACTTCTTGCACCCCCAGCATCCATTCAACCCCGGACTTCGCCCACTCCAGGCCACGGTTCACCGCATTCAACATGCGTTGCCAAGCACCTGGACGAGGGGCCGTCACAGTAACAGGCTCAAGCGCGATGGTGTCCTCCCAATTAAAATCCTCTGCCCCGCCCGCCTTGCCCGCCGTGGCCCGCTGCGCCACGTCCATCTTCTCTCGCCCGCTGAAGCGTGCTTGCTCCTTGACGGTGGCGGGGCTTAACGACAAGACATTGTCATTGCACTCCCAGACTTGGGCCAGCGCTTGTTGGCTGTCTTGCCGCTGCTGATCCCGCTTCTGCAGGCCGCTCGCCACCTGGTCCCCCAGCGCGCTGCCGAACGATTCCGCCGCAATCGCCCCCGACTGGATGCCGCCCGACACCAATCCCCGCAGCGTGCCGTAGCCGACGCTGGCCACCGGGTCCGTGCTGTTCCAGCCCAGCCCGTCTCCCACCCAGGCGCTGATCCCCGCCGCCGCGCCGCTGGCCACCACCGCGGTCCAGTTGAAGCTTTTCTGCAAACCGGTGGCGACACCCACGCCCTGGGTCAGGGCACTGCCCGCCGCCGCGCGGATGCCGATCGGGGCCTTAGCCAGTGAAGGGCCCAGCAGTCCTTCGCCGATGCCCGCACTCACCCCCGCGCCAATGGCGTTCAAGCCCACCTGACTCCAGGAGAAGCGGTCTTGCATTCCCATCGCCATCGCCGCGCCCTGGCTAGCCATGGAGCCCAGCGCCCCCGCCGCCGCGTAGCCGGC
>NZ_JAJOHW010000229.1 GCF_021129195.1 Chromobacterium aquaticum
GCCGATCTTGACGCCCAGCTTCTCCAGATCGCTTTCATCCACCAGCACCGTGCTGGGCACGGTCAGTTGTTGGCGCAATTCCGGGGTCAGCAGGGTGGCGAAGGTCATCGCCTGCGGTCGCGGATCGATGCCGATCAGCACCGCGCTGAGCTTGCCGCCCTTGGGGCGCTGCCAGTCCGCCATGGTCCAGGTGAAGCGTTCCACCGATGTCACCTCCGGGTGCGCCCACAGGCTGTTCTCGGTCTTGCCGGGAATCGGTCGGGCCAGGTCCACGCTTTGGGTGGCGGGATAGCCCACCCAGAGATCGGCGCTGGAGCGGTCGATGTAGACGCCGACGGAACTGAACATGCCCAGGAGCAGGCTGAGCTGCACTTGCACCAGCAGGCCGGCAAAAGCCACCGCCAACACCGCGGGCAGGAAACGGCGCCATTCGTAAATCAGCGAGGCGCGGGCCAGGGAAACCATGGTCAGGCTCCCGCGCCGTGGCCGGAAATGCGAAGGGGATGAATAACTTGGGGCATGACTGTCTCCTGGATGAAATGGCGCCAGTATGCCTATCGCGGCTTAGGGTTATCTGAGCGCCGAGAACCAGCGCTGGCGGGCGTTGTTAAATTAACGACCTTAAATGAATAATACCAGTGGTATTAGTCTGTATATGTATTTAACGCGAGGCTTAGTATCTCCCTGTTCTTAATATTGGCTCAGAATTCACTCAGAAAGGCATTTTATTTTAATAATTTTATTTTTTTGCTGTGAAAAAAATGCAATAAATAATGCTTTTGGCATTCGGTGTGCCAATAATGGTACATTATAAAAATCAATTACTTATGATTTGTTTTTGTGATTTTCTCCACAGGCATGGAGGTAAGATTATTAACTTCAAGGATGGGCTAAGGAAATGCTAAGATTTCAACGTCATAATTTCCCGTAACCCTGGTTTGAACAGTTTTGTCCAAGAGGGTTTGGCTCAGTTTGGTATGGGCTTTGGTGGTTTTGATTACGAGTGTAATAGAGCGCGTTCGGCGGTTGGCGAACGCGAATTCGATCCAGGCTTTGCGTGCGGGACCGGATTTAAAGAAGGGCAGTCGATTCAGACCGTTCTCGGTTTGCGATTGCGATTCCCGGTTGGTGCGCGGCGGCAAGCGAATGATGCGAAATAGCAGGTTCACCGCGGGAGGAGCAATGAGCAAGACCTTAGCTAGCAGGATAGGACCGGGCACGGTGGATATCGCGATAGTGGGCATGGCCAGCCACTTTCCCGATGCGGCCACCTTGTACGATTTCTGGACCAATGTCGTCGACAAGAAAGACGCGCTGAGCGATATCGATCAGAAGGACGGCGACGAATACTGGCGCAAGGCGGATTACTACAATCCGGACCCAAGCGCCGCCGACAAAACCTATGGCCATCGCGCCGGCTTCGTGCCGCCGATTGATTTCGACCCGGTGGAATTCAAGCTGCCGCCGCTGATGCTGGAGTCCATCAGCACCGCGCAGATCTTCGCCTTGCACGTGGCCAAGCAGGCGATGCTGGACGCGCGGCTGGTGGGCGACAACGCGCTGCCGGTGGATAAAGACCGCGTGGGCGTGATCCTGGGCGGCGCCGGCAACGGCAACACCTCCTTCTCGCTGGCCTTCCGCCAGCAGGAGCCGTATCTGCGCAAGGTGCTGAACCACGCCGGCCTGCCGACCGCGGTGGCCGACGAGGTGATCGACCGCGTCAATCATCTCTATCTGGAATGGAACGAGGACAGCTTCCCCGGCTTCCTCGGCAACGTCGCCTGCGGCCGCATCGCCAGCTACTTCGACCTGGGCGGCACCTCTTACATGGTGGACGCCGCCTGCGCCAGCAGCCTGGCCGCGATCAAGGCGGCGGTGGGCGAACTGGTGGACGGCAGCTGCGACGTGGTGCTGACCGGCGGCGTCAATCTGGAAAACTCGATCTTCTCCTTCCTGTGCTTCAGCAAGACCCCGGCCTTGTCCAAGAGCAATCTGTCGCGCCCCTTCGACGAATCCTCGGACGGCATGATGCTGGGCGATGGCGTCGGCCTGCTGGTGCTCAAGCGCCTGGAAGACGCCGAGCGCGACGGCGACCGCATTTACGCGGTGATCAAATCCTTGCAAGCATCCAGCGACGGCCGCGCCAAGAGCATTTTCGCGCCGCGCCACGAAGGCCAAGTCAAGGCGATGCAGCGCGCCTACGAACGCGCCGGCATTTCCCCGGCCGAGATCCAGTTGGTGGAAGCGCACGGCACCGGCACCCAGTCCGGCGACGAAACCGAGATCAAGAGCCTGCGCGCGGTGTTCGAGGCCGGCGGCGCCCAGCCTGGCTCGGTGGCCATCGGCAGCATCAAGTCGCAGATCGGCCATACCCGCTGCGCCGCCGGCGCGGCCGCGATGATGAAGGCCGCGCTCAGCCTCTATCACAAGGTGTTGCCGCCCACCATCAACGTCGTTCAGCCCAGCCGCGCGCTGGCGGACAGCGCCAGCCCCTTCTATGTCAACGTGGACAGCCGCCCGTGGCTGCGCCCGGTGAACGGCGCGCCGCGCCGCGCCGCCTTGAGCGCCTACGGTTTCGGCGGCACCAACTACCACTCCATCATGGAAGAGCATCAGGCGCGGCCGCAGGGCGATTTCCGCCTGAACCTGCGCCCGGAAGTGGTGCTGCTGCACGCGGAAAGCCCGGCGCAACTGCTGGCGCTGGCCGAGCGCAAGCTGGAGTCCTTCCGCGCCGAAGACGCCGGCTACCAGTTCCGCCTGCATCAGGGCGCGGCGGCGCGCGCGCCGGCCGATTCCGCGCGCCTGGCCTTCGTCGCGGGCTCCGCCGAACAAGCGGCCGGCCTGCTGGACGAGGCGATCAAGCTGCTGCGGGCGCGTCCGGACCAGGATTGGGAGCATCCGCAAGGCATTTACTACAAACGCGCGGCGGCGCCGTTGGCCGGACGCGTGGTGGCCTTGTTCCCCGGCCAGGGCGCGCAATACGTGAACATGGGCCGCGACATCGCCAACGACTATCCGGCGGTGCGCGAAACGCTGGAAGGACTGGACGCCGTCGCCGCCGCCGGAGGACTGCCGCTGCCGTCCGCGTCCATCTTCCCGCCGCCGGCCTTCGACGCCGACACCGCGGATCGCCAGATGGCGGAACTGACCCAGACCCGCACCGCGCAGCCGGCGATAGGCGCGATCAGCGCCGGCTACTTCAAGCTGCTGCGCGAA
>NZ_JAJOHW010000230.1 GCF_021129195.1 Chromobacterium aquaticum
CTGGAATCAGGCTACCTCACGAAGTCTGCGCCCAACCTCAGTTTTTCACGCGATTCGCTGCTGCCTCTCATGAACGAGGTCAGGCCAGACATCCGTTCCGGGCACTGGTTACGATCAGGACTTGAATTGCCACCACAGCAACCCCACAGCCAAGAGTGCTAGGAAGACCTGACCGCGGCTAGGTGCATACATCTGCCACATCTGCAGCATGGCCCATCGCAGCGGATGACGATGGGCGCGGCTCAGCTCGTTTCGCACATGATCGAGCGCTCGGGATCGCCCATCTCGCTCCAATGTGAAGCGTTCATTCTCCAGCCGTAGCACGGCTAAAACGTCTCGCACATCGCGCTCCTGGATATTTTTCTGCCAGGTATCCACCTGGCGCAGCTCGCGTACCTTCATCGGCTGCGATGTGCCTTCGCTATGAGCGTCATCCCGGTATTTGAACACTATGCCGAACTGCTCATAAAAACGGTTGCGCCGCGCGCGGTTTTCTTCATAGCCCTGGTTGCTGTTCAATCGGATGGGGTGTACGTCCGCCTCCGGCCAGCGCTGCGCCCAGGTAACAACCTCATTCATCAGGTAGGTACCTATTCTCTGACCACGCATCGGTTCCGGATCGAGAAATACGGTCCCCGATGCCCCACGGCTACCCGTCAACGAAATGATCTCCTCACCGCCAAATCCTCGCCGGTAGCTTGCCTGGAAGTGCCCCTTCCCCGCAGGCCCCCTGAAGTCGTGGCGCCATACAACCTCGTAGAACAGCTGTAGCCCGACCTCTAATGGTGGGCCGCCTCGCCCGTCAGACACTGAATTTTCCACTTGCTCGACCAGCAGCTGTGCAATGGGTCCTGCATCTGGTTGCTGCCTATCGAACACATCTAGGAGGTAGATTCGCGTATCCCCCCGCTTGCCCCGATGCCAATGCCCATCCAATGACGGCAATGTCATGCCTATCCTCTCAGATTGCCTACGGAAAATGCCATCATTCTACCAGGGTGACTTAAAAGTGCGGTCGATCCAGAGCGCGCCCTCAAGTGAAACTGGGCAATATAGGTAGTCCATAACAACATGGACAAAATATGTCATTTTCAGAAGACGACT
>NZ_JAJOHW010000231.1 GCF_021129195.1 Chromobacterium aquaticum
GCAGCCAATTGCCGCGGCGCGAGGCCTTGGGCTGTTCCACCGGCGCCGAGGCGTCCGTCAGCTCCACCGCCTTCATGCCCACCTTGGCGATGGCCTGTTTGACGCCGTCCAGATTGGGCAGATCGTGACGCACCAGCAATACCCGCTCGATGAAGTTGAACTCCAGCGCGGCCACCCCCGTCATACCGCCCAAGGCTTTTTCGATCAGCTTGGCCTCGGTCGGACAGTCCATCGCCTGGATATGCAAGCGCGCCTGCTGCCGGCCGCCCTCGCCCAAGGACACCGCGCGCGGCGCTTCCGCGCCGTGGTCGTGGCCCGAGCAGGCCTGGCCCGCATGCTGGTGGTCGTGGTCGTGGTCGTGCTTGTGGCCGTGCTCATGATCGTGCGCGGCGGATGGC
Organism: Chromobacterium aquaticum; assembly: GCF_021129195.1. Classification (GTDB taxonomy): domain Bacteria; phylum Pseudomonadota; class Gammaproteobacteria; order Burkholderiales; family Chromobacteriaceae; genus Chromobacterium; species Chromobacterium aquaticum. The sequence continues at coordinate 399 of NZ_JAJOHW010000231.1, forward strand.
TGGGCCGGCAGCGCCGCCTCCAGTTTGTGGCCGCAGCAATCGTCCTTCGTGCGCGGATCGGGCTTGCCCTCCCCGCCGCGGCAAGAAGCATGGCCGGCATGCGGCGCAAGCCCGCGCCGCTTTCTTTGCGCTGGATGGAACATGGTTGCCTCCCTGGTTCGGATGAATATAGCCTCATTGCAAACCCTGTAGTCGCTACAAGGTCAAGTTTTTTTGCTAAAATTTTCTCATCCGGCGGCAAGTCGCCGCCACCGCCCTATCGGCGGGTATCTTGCGGGAGAACTGAGATGCTGATTGGAGAACTGGCGCGCCAGACCGGCTGCGAAGTGGAAACCATCCGTTATTACGAGCGCGAAGGCCTGCTGTCCGCGCCGCAGCGCAGCGCTTCCGGCTACCGCCGCTATAACGCCGAACAATTGGGCGAACTGAATTTCATCCTGCATTGCCGCTCGCTGGGCATGTCGCTGGCCGATATCCGCCAACTGGCCGCCTTCAAGGCCGACTCCTCGCTGGCCTGCGACGACATCAATCAACTGATAGACCAGCAGATCAGCAAGGTGCATCAGCAAGTGGAAAGCCTGCGCCTGCTGGAGCAGCAGCTGCTGGCCTTGCGTGACCGCTGCCACGATCACCATACCGTGGCAGAATGCGGCATTCTGCAAACCCTGGTGGAGGCGTCCGAAGGCGAGCCCTGCGTTTGCCACACGCCCTTCGGCCAGGACCCGCACCCTCATCATCCTTCCGTGGAGAAGCAATGACCCATTTGTTCAAGCCCGCCACCGCCGTCGCGACCCTGGTCGCGCTGGCCCTGTCCGCCTGCACCACCAATCCGCAGACCGGCCAGACCGAAATCAGCAAGACCGCCCTTTACGGACTGGGCGGGGCGGCGGCCTGCGGCCTGGTGGGCGCGCTGACCCATGGCGGCAAGGGCGCCCGCAATTCGGCGCTGGCTTGCGGCGCGATCGGCGCCGGCATCGGCGGCTATATGGATTACCAGGAAAAACAACTGCGCGAGAAGCTGAAGAACAGCCAGATCGCCGTCGAGCGCATCGGCGACCAGCTCAAGCTATCGCTGCCCAACAATATCACCTTCCCCACCAACGGCTACCAGTTGAACGACAAGGTGCAAAAGCCGCTGACCGACATCGCCGGCGTGCTGGTGCAATTCCCCGACACCTCGATCACCGTGGCCGGCCACACCGACAGCAGCGGCGCCGCCGCTTACAACCAGACCTTGTCGGAGAAACGCGCCCAGTCGGTGACCGAATACCTGCAAGGCCAGGGCGTCAACTCGGTGCGGGTGCGCACCATGGGTTACGGCGCGGCCCAGCCAGTGGCCAGCAATGCCAGCGACAGCGGCAAGGCGCGCAACCGCCGCGTGGAGATCATGATCACGCCGCAGCAAATGGGCTGAACGATCTAGATACTCAACCCGGCTCCGGCCGGGTTTTTTATCGTCCATGCGCAGCGGAATGGGCAAAAAAAGGGGCCAACCCACTGGGTCGGCCCTAACAACGCTCGTTTGGGGAGATGAGGAGAAACCACCGCACGCCACCCCACGGGTATGCGGGTCACAACAAGTACACACACAAAGCTACAACAACAAACCTATCAGCGGCGCGGCGAACACCGTCGCCAAGCCGCCCAGCATCATGGTCAGGCTGGCCACCACGCCTTCTTCGGCGCCCAGCTCGCTGGCCTTGGCGGTGCCGGCCGCGTGAGCGGCTGCGCCGAAAAGAGCCCCGCGCGCCAGGCTGGAGCGCAGCGGCAGCAAGGCCAGCATCACTTCGCCCAGCAACATGCCGCACACCCCGGTCATCACCACGAACACCGCGGTCAGATCCGGCGAGGCGCCGATACCGGAAGCCGTGGCCAGCGCGAACGGGGTGCTGATCGAACGCGGCGCCAGGCTGCGCTGCAGCAAATCCGACAAGCCCAACAGACGCGCCAGCCAGATCGAACTGAACACCGCCACCGGCATGCCCACCAGCACGCCGCAACTCAGCGACAGCCAGTGCCGGCGTATCATCGCGCGGTGCTCGTAGATCGGCACCGCGAAAGCCACCGTGGCCGGGCCCAACATCCAGGTCAGCCAGCGGGTGTCTTCGAAATACACCCGGTACGGCACCTTGGCCAGGACCACCAGCGCAATCACCAACAGCGGCACCGCCAGAATCGGGGCGCTCCACCAATTGCGCTTTTTCAGATAAAACCTTTTGACCAGTCCGTACAAAACAACGGTAATCAGCAGACTGGCCAGTGCAATCTCATGCTCCATGCGTCTTCACCTGTTTCTGGCGGCCATGCCAGCGCATGGCGACCTCCAGCCGGTAACATTTGTCCACCACCCAGGAGGTCACCGCCATCACCAGCAAGGTGGACAGCACGATCACCGCCACGATCCGCAGCCCGGCGGCCATGATCACGTCCGGGTACTGGATCACCGCCACCACGGCGGGAATGAAGAACAACAACATTTCGGCCAACAACCAGCGGGCGCCGCTACGGCACCAGGCCAGCGGCAACCAGCCCAGCCAGAGCGCCGCCAGCACCAGGAACATACCCAGCACGCCGGCAGGCACCACAGGCAGGAAATGGCTGCTCAACTGGCTGGCCGCGATCCACACCACGCTCAGCAGCGCCACTTGACCTACGGTCAGCGCCACTTGCTTGAATGCGGAAAGATTCGGGTTTGCCATGATTGAGCCACTACACAACACAGGGAGTGCTTCGAGTATAGAGCGCCGACATGCATTCAAAAAATGAATTAAAATTATTTCACGCATTCCAATCTGGAATACATGATCCGGACAAGCACATATGGACATCCGCGCGCTGCGCTATTTCATCGAAGTGGTCAAACGCCACAGCTTCACCAAGGCGGCCGAAGCCCTTTATGTGACCCAGCCCACCATCAGCAAGATGGTGCGCCAGCTGGAAGAGGAATTGGGCTGCCCGCTGATCCTGCGCGAGGGCCGCAGCTTCCGGCTCACCGACGCCGGCCGCGCCACCTATGAGCGCGGCCTGGACGTGCTGTCGGCGATGAACCAGTTGAAGACCGAGCTGTCCGACTTGTCCGCGCTCAAGCGCGGGGAATTGGTGGTCGGCCTGCCGCCGATGGTGGGCGTGGCCTTCTTCGCGCCGGTGGTCAGCAGCTTCCGTCAGCGCTACCCGCAGATCGAACTGAAAATGGTGGAGGATGGCGCGCTGGCGATAGAAAGCAGCGTGCGCAGCGGCGAGCTGGAAATCGGCGTGGCGGTGCTGCCGGTGGATAATCAGGCTTTCGACCAGTTCGCCGTGGTGCGCGACCCGCTATGCCTGGTGGCGCCGGCCGGCTCGCCTTGGCGCGGTCAGAGCGTGGTGCGGCTGGAGCAGATCGCCGATCAGCCCTTCGTGCTCTATCCGCAGGATTTCACGCTGGCGCGCCGGGTCAGCGACGCCTTCCGCGAGCTGGGCNNTGGTCTCCGCCCATATGGGCGTCACCCTGCTGCCGCGCTCCATCGTCGAACGGCTGGACCGCGCCGCCTACGATGTGATTCCGCTGGCCGAGCCCAAGCTGGTCTGGCATCTGGCGCTGATCTGGCAGAAGAACGGATACTTGTCGCACGCGGCGCGCGCCTGGCTGGCGGTGACACGCGATGTGCTGGGCGGTTTGGAATAAAACCAGTCAAACCAAGGAAAACCGAATATGAAACGATATCTGGGCATCGCCCTGTTCGCGCTGCTGCTGAGCGGCTGCGCGGCGCTAAACTATCAGAAACCGCAGATCAGCATCGCCGACGTCAAGCCCGGCAAGACCACCCTGTTCGAACAAAGCTTCGAAGTCAGCCTGCGGGTCAGCAACCCCAACAACCTGGCCTTGAACGCCAAGGGCATGACGCTGGAACTGAACGTGGCTGGCGAGAAGCTGGCCACGGGAGTCAGCAATCAGGCGATCGCGGTGCCGGCGCTGGGCGAAGGCCTGATCACGCTGCAATTGCACACCTCGCTGGCCGGCTGGCTGAAACAGATTGGCAAGGCGATGGAGGCCGGCAACGGCGGCAAGCTGGAATACCAGCTGAACGGCACGCTGGAAGACCTGAACGGCATGGGCCGAGTGCCGTTCCGCAGCAAGGGGGAATGGAAGCTGCCCGGCCAGTAAGAACCTGTTCAAAGTCT
>NZ_JAJOHW010000232.1 GCF_021129195.1 Chromobacterium aquaticum
GGGCCGGCGGCCGCGTGGAATGGCTGCAGCCGCTGCGGCTGGGGGAAGCGGCCAGTCGCTACTCCTGCATCGTCGCCATCCAGGACAAGCTGGGCCGTAGCGGTCCGCTGCAATTCCTGACGCTGCGCCATGAAATCAGCGGCGAGAACGGCCTGGCGCTGGTGGAGGAACAGGATCTGGTGTATTGCCGCGCGCCGGAGGGCGCCGCGCCGGCGGTGGCGGAGGCGATGCCGGCCGCGCCATGGCGGCGCGCGCTGCGCGCCGACGACGTGCTGCTGTTCTGCTATTCGGCCCTGACACTGAACACCCACCGCATCCATTACAGCCGCGATTACGCGGTGGAAAGCGAAGGCTATCCCGGTCTGGTGGTGCAGGGGCCGCTGCTCGCCACGCTATTGCTGGAGCTGTGTCGCCGACATGCGCCGGCCTACCGGCCGCGCGGCTTCCATTTCCGCGCGCTGCGGCCCTTGTTCGCCGACAGCGACATCAGCCTGGGCGGCAGGCCGGAAACAGACGGTCGCGTTTCCCTGTGGGCGTGGAACGCGGCCGGGCAGCCGGCGATGGAGGCGGGCCTGAGCCAGGCGGCCACGAGGCTCAGCGCGTCGGATGGCGTGGCCAGCGGCGCGTGACGCGGAAAGGACGAGACGATGCAAACCAGCCAGGATACTTACCAGGAGTTGCGCGCGGCTGTGCGCGCGCTGTGCGCGCAATTTCCCGATGCCTATTTTCGCATGATCGACCAGCAGCGCGGCTATCCCGAAGCCTTTGTCGCGGCGCTGACCGAGGCCGGCTGGCTGGCGGCGCTGATCCCGGAACAATACGGCGGTTCCGGCCTGGGCCTGACCGAGGCCTCGGTGATCCTGGAGGAAATCAACCGCTGCGGCGGCAACTCCGGCGTCTGCCATGGCCAGATGTACAATATGGGCACGCTGCTGCGTCACGGCTCCGAGCGGCAAAAGCGCGACTACCTGCCGCGCATCGCCAGCGGCGAGCTGCGGTTGCAGTCGATGGCGGTGACCGAGCCCGGCGCCGGCAGCGACACCACCCGCATCCAGACCCGGGCCGTCCGCCACGGCGACCATTACCGCGTCAGCGGCCAGAAAGTGTGGATCTCCCGGGTCCAGCATTCCGACCTGATGATCTTGCTGGCGCGCACCACGCCGCTGGAGCGGGTGAGCCGGCGCTCGGAAGGCATGTCGCTGTTCCTGATCGATCTGCGCGCGGCGGTGGGGCACGGACTGAATGTGCGGCCCATCGCCAATATGGTCAATCACGAGACCAATGAACTGTTCTTCGATGAGCTGGAGGTGCCGGCGGAAAACCTGATCGGCGAGGAAGGCCTGGGTTTCCGCTACCTGCTGGACGGACTCAACGCCGAGCGGGCGCTGATCGCCGCCGAATGCGTGGGCGACGGCCGCTGGTTCATCGACCGCGTCGTCGGCTACGGCTGCGAACGCCAAGTGTTCGGCCAGCCCATCGCCCGGAACCAGGGCGTGCAATTCCCCATCGCCCGCGCCCACGTCCAACTGGAAGCGGCCAGCCTGATGCGCTTCGAGGCCTGCGTCCGTTTCGACGCGCGGCAAAGCTGCGGCGCCGAGGCCAATATGGCCAAGCTGCTGGCCTCGGAAGCCTCCTGGGAAGCTGCCAATGTCTGCCTGCAATTCCACGGCGGTTTCGGCTTTGCCTGCGAATACGACATCGAGCGCAAATTCCGCGAAACCCGGCTTTACCAAGTCGCGCCCATTTCCACCAATCTGATCCTGGCCTATGTGGCCGAACATGTGCTGGGCCTGCCGCGCTCGTTCTGAGCGCGGCGGCGCAGACGGCTTGAAGGAGTCCGCGATGAGGCCTTTGCAAGGCATGACCGTGCTGGCGCTGGAACATGCGGTCGCCGCGCCGTTCGCCACCCGGCAGTTGGCCGATCTGGGCGCGCGCGTGATCAAGGTGGAGCGTCCCGGCGGCGGCGATTTCGCGCGCGCTTACGATGAGCGCGTGGCCGGCATGTCCTCCTACTTCGCCTGGCTCAACCGCTCCAAGGAAAGCCTGACGCTGGACCTGAAGCGCCCGGAGGCGGCGGCGGTGCTCAGCGCGCTGCTGGAGCGGAGCGATGTGCTGGTGCAAAACCTGGCGCCGGGCGCGGCGGCGCGGCT
>NZ_JAJOHW010000233.1 GCF_021129195.1 Chromobacterium aquaticum
TGCCACAAGGGCAGCAGCGCGGCGGACAGCAGGCCGCCGGCCAGCAGGGTGCGCAGCGCTTCCGGCAGGAACATCGCCACCAGGAAAGCGTCGCTGCGGCCGCCAGCGCCCCAGGCGGCCACCAGCAGCCACTCGCGGGCGAAGCCGGCCAGCAGGCCGCTCAGCGTGGCCAGGGTCAAGAGCGCGGCGGGACCGAACATGGGCTCAATGCCATCAGTGGAACAGGGTGAACAGACCTTTGCCGCCCACCTTGTAATTGAGATCGCGCGGCCGTTCGCCCATGGGCTTGGCGCCGCTGCCGCCGACGATCTTGTACGGCGCCACTTCCTTGCCCACCACGGTGTTGGCGGTGACCACCGCGCCGCGGCCGATGCGCGCGCCGTGGCCGATCAGCGCGCCGGTGGCGATCCAGGCGTAATCGTCGATATAGACCGGCGCCGACACCGACCAGAATTCCGGCGCGTTCAGGTCGTGGCTGCCGGCGATGATCTTGGCGTAGGAGGCGATGGCGACGTGATCGCCGATGATCAAGCCGGCGCGCGCGTCCAGCAGGCAGTGCCAGGCCACGCAGCTGTCCGCGCCGATGACCAGATTGTTGACGCCCAGCACCTCGGTGTTGCGCCACACGCTGGAGCCCTTGCCGATGCGCGCGCCGCCCAGGCGCAGCCAGGCCAACCGCAGATGGTGGGACGGCAGCTTGTTGATCAGGATGTTGTAGCCCTGCTCCCAGGCGCGCAGCCAGCGGTCCTTGAAAGTGGCCCAGTTGAGGCCGTAGCGCGGCACCAGTTGGGTGGGCACTTCGTCGCGCAGCATGGCGTAGAAACGGCGCGCCAAGGGATGCGGGATGCGGCTTTCCATATTGACGGAGACGATGGACACGCGCGGTTCGGCGGCGTCGCCCTCCTCGAAGGCCACGTTGTTGGCCAGCATCCAGTCGTAGGCGGCGGCCAGTTCCGCCGCCGGCGTGTTCAGGCGCGCGGCGTAGCCGTCCAGCCGCGCGCGCAGCGCGCTGCTGTGGTAGATGCGGTGGCGCAGCGTCAGGGCCGGCGCGGCGGGAAGATCGGTCGCTTTCATCGCGGTGTCGCTTTCGGGTCAACGGTTATCGGGCCGGATGGCGCGGCGCCGTCCAGCAACAGGGGATCGCCGCGGCCGGCCAGCCGGCGCGCCGCTTGCAGATTGATGCCCATCAGCAGCCAGAACAGGCCGATCAGCACCATGGTGAAACTGTAGTAGTGGTCGAAAAAACCAGTCAGCAGCGCCGCCAGCAAGCCGGACAAGGTGCCGAGCCAGACCGCGCGCTCGGGGTCCAGCGCCGACAGCGGGCCGCGCGGCCGCGCTTCGCGCCACCAGGCGATGGTGACGGCGACGAATAGCAGCATGCCGGGCGCGCCCAGCTTGTAGACGAAGTTCAGCCACAGATTGGAGATGCCGAGCAGGCCGCTGTCCGGCGGCGGCGGGTCCACCTTGAAGCCCAGGCCCAGCGGATAGGCGCGCACCGCGTCGGGGAAGCGGCGGTATTCGTCCATGCGCACTTCGGTGCTGGCGTTGCTGGCGGAGAAGGTGGTGGCCAGCCGTTCCTGCAAGGGCGGATAAAACAAGACCAGGGCCAGGCCCAGCGCCGCGGCCAGGCCGATGATGCGGCCGGCGTGCGGCGCGCGCCGCCAGCTCAGCCACAACAACACCAGCGCCAGGCTGACGATGGCTCCGCGCGAGATGCTGAACAGCAGGCCAGCGGCGCCCAGCAGCGCCACCGCCATGCCCAGCAGCCGGCGCCAGCCCTGTTGCGCCAAGCCGTAGAAGAAGGCCAGCGGCAGCATTAGCGCCAGCGCGCCGCCGGTGAGATTGGGATGCACCCAGGGCGAGGCCATGCGGGTGTAGTTGGCGGAGAAGATGTCGCGCACCGCTTCCGGGTGGGCATAACGCAGTTTTTCCAGCACCGGAATAAAGCTGTTGGCGTCGCGGTCCTTGAGGAAATAACCGATGGACAGCAGCAGCATGGCCAGCGTGCCCAGCAGCAGCATCACGATCAGTCGGTCGCGGCTGCGCGCGTCCGGCAGCAGCAGCGGCGCCAGGAACAGCGCGGACAGATTCAGCAGCCAGCGCGCCCAGTTGACCGGCCCGTTGCCGTCGGCCTGCACCATCAGCTGGCCCGCCAGGAAGGGCAGCAGGCTGAAGGCCATCAGCCACAGCAGCCGCTGTTCGGCGCGGCCCTGCGGCCATTGCATGCTGCCGACCGCCAGCCGCGGCAGCGCGCCCAGCCAGGCCAGGCCTAGCAGCGCTTCGGACACGGTGATGCGCACGCCCAGCTGCACCGTGGTATAGGGCATCAGGCAGGCCGCCAGGCCGAAGCCGGCCAGGCCCAGCAGCGGCTGGCGCAGCACCGCGCACAGCGCGCAGCCGGCGGCCAGCGCCAGCGTGGCCACGGCCGGGCCGAGCAGGATCAGCAGGCCGCCGAACAACAGGCCGCAGCCGGCGGCGAGCGCGCGCGTCAGCGGCGTCATGCCAGCACGCCGTCCAGCAACGGACCCAGCCGGGCGGCGTAGGCCTGCATATCGTATTCCCGCGCCCAGGCGCGGTTGGCCGTGGCGCTGCCGTCCGGCCCGGCCTCGGCCAGCTTGCTCATCAGCGCTTGCAGCGCGCCGGCGTCGTCGGGGGCGAAGCGCGCCGCCTGCGGCGGGGCGATTTCATCCAGCGCCGAGCCGGTGGCCACCGCCACCGGGGTGCCTTGCGCCAGCGCTTCTATCACCGGCAGGCCGAAGCCCTCGGCGTAGGACGGCTGCCACAGCCGCTCCGCCGCCGCGTACACCGCGCGCAGGGTGGCGTCGTCCAGCTCCTTGAGCCAGATCAGGCCATCCAGCCGCCGCAGTTCGGCCGGCAGCTCTTGCGGCCGCGCCACCAGCGCCAGCGCCGGCAGGTCCGGCTGGCGCTCGCGCGCCTGCCGCCATTGCTCGACGAACCAGGGCATGTTCTTGCGCGGCTCGCGCGCGCCCACCGCCAGCCAATAGCGCGCCGGCAAGCCGGCCGGCAACGGCGTGGCCGGGTCCGCCGGACGCCAGGGCACGGCGTTGGGCAGCACCGCCAGCTTGGCGCGCTGGCGCGGAAACAGTTTGGCGGCGGCCTGCGCGGTGTAGCGCGACGGCGTCCACACCGCGTCCGCCAGCCGCAGCGAGCGGGCGGTGCCGGCCCAGTCGATCAGCCGGTAAGCCAGCGCGCGCGCTAGGCTGGCATGGTAGTTGTCCAGCGTCAGCTGGAACACATCGTGCAGCAGCAGCGCATAGCGGGTGCCGGCCGGCGCGCCGCAGGGCGGCAGGCCGGTATTGGCGGTGGCGATGTAAAGGTCCAGCCGCTGGGCGCGGATGGCGCGCGGCAGGAAGCGCACCTCGAAATGAAAGCGCTCGCGCGGACGGTGCAGGCCGTCCGCCGGGCTGGGCCGCGCCGGACACTCCGCCAGCCGCCGATGCGGATGGTCGGCCGGGCAGGCGGTGAAGCGCAGCACTTCCACGCCCGGCCGTTGCAGCAGCGCCGCTTCCAACGCCAGCACCTGGCGGGCGATGCCGGACCAGGGCGCGGCGGTGACTGGACGGTAATCAAGGCCGACGCGCATGACGCAGCTCCCGGTAAATGGTTTCCAGTTGATCGGCGGCCACGCTCCAGTCGTGGCGGCGCGCGGCATAGGCGCGGCCGGCGGCGCCCAGG
>NZ_JAJOHW010000234.1 GCF_021129195.1 Chromobacterium aquaticum
ATAACCCTCTTCGTGCAGCAGCCGCACGATGAAGTCGTAATCGGATTCTCGGTATTGCAGGCAGTAGCTGCGCGGCGACGCCGGGCCGGTCTTGAACGCCAAGGTCTGTACCCGCGCGAACACCGGGTTGGCTTGCTGATGCTCGGCCAGGATCTGTTTGATGATGTCCGGCACCGACAGGTCCTGGAACACCCGCGAGCTGACGCGATGGCGCAGCAGCGCGAACGGCGGTTCGATGGTCAGCTGGTAGCGGCTGAAGCCACCATCCGAGCCCAGGCTCTGCACCTTGGACACCACGCCGCAGCGCAGGCTCTCCGCGCCGGCGGCATCCAGGATACCGAGGCGGGCCGGCAGGCCGAGCAGAGTCTTGAGTTCGATCGCGCCGTCCGGAGACAAACACACCAACTGGTAGGCGTAGGGCCGGGACACGCCTTCCTCGCCGGCCAGGCTCAGCGGCAGCAGTTGCTCGGCCGCCACGCTGCCGTCGCCCAGGCTGAGGGTGAGCAGGCGCTGGTCTTGGTTGAAGGCGGAGGCGAAGCTGGCGAGCAGGGTG
>NZ_JAJOHW010000235.1 GCF_021129195.1 Chromobacterium aquaticum
GACGCGATCCCGGCGCCGGGACAGCACAGCGAGGCGATTCTGCTGGAGCTGGGCTATGCCGCCGGCGACATTCAAGGCCTGCGCGAGCAAGGCGTCATTTGAACAGGAGCGGCGATGAGCGCGATACACGAGAGCGGTAGCGCCGGGCTGGCGGCCTTCGCCGCCGAACTGAGGCCGGAACAGGTGCCCGAGCCGGTCTGGCGCCGGGCCGAGGAACTGCTGCTGGACTGGTTCGGCAGCGCGCTGGCGGGCAAGGGCGCGCGGCCGGTGGCCAGCGTCGCCGACTTCGCCGCCGCGATGGGGCCGGCCGACGGCGCGGCGGAACTGCTGATTTCGCGGCGGCGCAGCTCGCCCTTGTTCGCCGCCATGATCAACGCCGCCGCCTCCCACGTGGCGGAACAGGACGATGTGCACAATGGAGCGGTGTTCCATCCCGGCGCCGTGGTGTTTCCGGCCGCGCTGGCCGCGGCGCAAGCCTTGCGCCGTTCCGGCGCCGAGCTGCTGCTGGCGGCGATCGCCGGCTACGAGGCCGGCATCCGCGCCGGGGAATGCCTGGGCCGCTCCCATTACCGGGTGTTCCACACCACCGGCACCGTCGGCGGCATCGCGGCGGCGGTGGCGACGGGCCGGCTGCTGCGGCTGGACGCGCGGCAAATGAACCACGCCATCGGCACCGCCGGAACCCAGGCTGCCGGCCTGTGGGAATTCCTGCGCACCGCCGCGGATTCCAAACCGCTGCACGCCGCCCATGCTTCCGCCAGCGGCCTGGCCGCGGCCTACCTGGCGCGCGACGGCTTCCGCGGCGCCGAGCGGATATTGGAAGGTACCCAGGGCATGGCCGCCGGCATGTCCCGCGATGCCGACCTCAGCCGGCTGACCGACCAGCTGGGGCAGCGCTGGGCCTTGCTGGAAACCTCGTTCAAATACCACGCCTCCTGCCGGCACACCCATCCGGCTGCGGACGCGCTGCTGCAGCTGATGGGGCAGCACGGCCTGAGCGCGCGCGAAATCGTCCGCGTCAACGCCAAGGTGCATGTCGCGGCCTTGGAAGTGCTGGGCGCGGTGGCGCGGCCGACGACGGTGCACCAGGCCAAGTTTTCCATGGGCACGGTGCTGGGGCTGATCGCCTGTCACGGCGCCGCCGGCATCGCCGAGTTCGAGCGTGCGCTGGACGATACGGCGGTGGCCGACTTCGCCGCCAGGGTGGCGATGGAGGCGGACGCCGAAGTGGAAGCGGCCTATCCGCGGCGCTGGATCGGCAAGGTGGAGGTGCTGACCCGCGACGGCCGCCGGCTGGAGAGCCGGGTGGAACAGCCCAAGGGCGACCCCGGCAACACCCTGAGCCGCGCCGAGCTGGAAGCCAAGGCGATGCGGCTGGCGGCTTTCGGCGGCGCGGCCGGCCCGGAGGAAATGCGGCTGGCCCTGGCCCGGCTTTGGGACATGCGCGGCGCGGCTGTCGTGGGACGCCTGCTGCCGGGAGAGCGGGAATGAGGCCGGCCGGGGCGTGGCATTCCTGCCTGTTCGTGCCCGGCAACCGGCCGGAGCGCTACGCCAAGGCCGCCGCCTCCGGCTGCCACGCGGTGATCGTGGACCTGGAGGACTCGGTGCCGGCGGCGGACAAGGCGGGCGCGCGCGACGCGGC
>NZ_JAJOHW010000236.1 GCF_021129195.1 Chromobacterium aquaticum
CGCCGCGCGCCGCCAGCCGGCGGTTGACCGCGCCGCCGAACAAACCGCCGACGGCCACCAACAAGCCGCTGACGCCGAACAACCAGGCCGGCATGCCCAGCAATTGCAGCGTGAACGGCGCCAGCGTGTAAAAGCCGAACAGCAGTAGATTGAAGCCAGCCACCAGCCATACCGTGGCCAGCACCCGCGGATCTCGCGCCATGCTGGCCGCCACCGCGCCCAAGGCGGCCGGCGGCGGCAGGTCCACTGGCCGGGTCTCGCCGACAAAACGCCACGACAGCGTCAGCAGCAGCAAGGCCAGCGCGCCCAGTGCGGCGAACACGCCCAGATGGCCGAAACCGGCCACCAGCAAAGCGCCCAGCGGCGGGCCCAGCGCCGGCGACAAGGACAGCACCGCGCTGACAGTGGCGAACACCGCCAGCAGCGCCGGTCCCTGGTAACGGTCGCGCAGCATGGTTTGCACCACCACCGAGCCGGCGCTGGCGCCGAAGGCCAGCAATAGCCTGGCTAGCAGCAGCACGGTGAAATCGCGGCTCAGCCAGGCCAAGCCCGCCCCGGCGCCGTAACACAGCAAGGCCGCCAGCAAGGCCGGCCGCCGTCCGTATAGATCTGCGCAACGTCCCCAGCACACCACCCCGAAAGCGAAGGCCAGGAAATACACGCTCATCGTCAACTGCGCCTGGCCGGCGCTGACGCGGTAAGCCTGGGCGATCTCGGTCAAGGCCGGCGCGTAAATGGTTTCACTCAATTGCGGAAAACCCAGCAATAAAATCAGCAGCGCCAGCGGCGCCGCCCGGATCGCGGTTTTCATTTTGTCCTCCTAAAAACAACGAACAGGGATTGTAGGAGGATGAAGGCACGCCTATTATCGATGAATAGACAAAAAACATTGAGAATCGGACAAGATGCCGCGCTACCTGCCCGCCACGGCGCCGGACCCGGACCAGCTCGCCGACCCCATCGTCGGCATGGCCATAGACGCGCCGGCGCCGCATGACTCCGGCCTGCACCGTCACCGGCGCGCGCAACTGATGTACGCGGTCAGCGGCGTGCTGCAGATCCGCATCGGCCACACCCGCTGCGTGCTGCCGCCGACGATGGCGGCCTGGATTCCCTCCGGACTGTGGCACCAGGCCGAAACCGGCAAGCCTTTCGCCTATCGCAGCCTGTATTTCGACCCCGCGGTCTACCCCGCGCTGCCGCAACGGCCGCAGGTCATCGCCGTCGGCCCGCTGCTGCGCGAGTTGATCGTGCGGGTGGCGGAATGGCCGCTGACGCCGCTGGAGCCGGCGCGGCAGCGACTGGTGGAGGTGTTGCTGGACGAGGCCGGCCGCGCGCCGGAGCAGGCGCTGAGCCTGCCCTTGCCGCAGGATAGGCGGCTACTGCGCATTGCCGAGCAGCTATTGCAACAGCCCGGCGACGAGGCCACGCTGGAGCAGTTGGCCGCCCAGGCCGGCGCCAGCGCGCGCACCGTCAATCGGCTGTTCCAGCAACAGACCGGACTCAGCTTCAGCGCCTGGCGGCGGCAATTGAAAATGATGGAGGCCAGCCGGCTGCTGGCCGAGGGGGAAAGCGTCAGCCGGGTGGCGGCGGAATTGGGCTATGCGCAGGACAGCGCCTTCATCGCCATGTTCCGCCGCCATGCCGGGCTCACGCCCGGCCAGCTCAAACGCTCAGTCTGAGCAACGCTTCACGCTCCGCGGGCGGCTCACCACCACAGATGAAAACGCTGCTTGGGCGACAGATACATCTTGTC
>NZ_JAJOHW010000237.1 GCF_021129195.1 Chromobacterium aquaticum
GCCGCGCGCCTGGCCGCCGCCGGCCGCGTCGTCGCCTTCGGTCTTAAACCCAGCCGGCCGGAAACCGGCTTCGGCTATATCGAAACCGGCGCCGCCATCGGCGCGGACGGCCTGGAAGTGGCGTGCTTCGTGGAAAAGCCGGACCTCGCCGCCGCCGAACGCTATCTGGCCGATGGCCGCCATCTGTGGAACAGCGGCATGTTCTGCTTCGCCGCCGCCAGCCTGCGCGCGGCGCTGGCCGAGCATGCGCCGCAAGTGTTGGCCGGCGTGGAAGCCAGCCTGGCGGCAAGCCGGGCCGTGGAGGATGGCGGCGTTCGCCAGCGCGAGCTGGACCGCGCCGGCTTTGTCCGCTGTCCGGATATTTCCATCGATTACGCGGTGATGGAGCGCATCGCGACGGCGGCGGTGGTGCCGTGCGAGCTGGGCTGGAGCGATATCGGCGCCTGGGACAGCCTGGCCGCGCAGTTTCCCGCCGACGCCGACGGCAACCGCGTCAGCGGCGAAGCGCTGCTGCAAGGCAGCCGCGATTGCTTCATCCAGAGCCGCGGCCGGCTGATCGCCGCGCTGGGCGTGGACAATCTGGTGGTGGTCGACACCCCGGACGCGCTGCTGGTGGCGGACCGCTCGCGTTGTCAGGAGGTGCGCGAACTCAGCGGCCGGCTGCGGCGGCAAGGCCACCCCAGCTGGCGAGAGCATTTGAGTTCGCAACGGCCCTGGGGCCATTACACCGTGCTGGCCGACAGCGAGCGCTACAAGATCAAGCGCATCGTGGTGAAGCCGGGCGCGTCCCTGTCCCTGCAGATGCATCACCACCGCAGCGAGCACTGGATCGTGGTCAGCGGCACCGCGCGGGTGACGCATGGCGACACGGAACGGCTGGTGTACACCAATGAATCCACCTTCATCCCGGCCGGGGAAAAACATAGGCTGAGCAATCCCGGCCTGATCGACCTGGTGTTGATCGAAGTGCAGAGCGGCGAATACCTGGGCGAGGACGACATCGTGCGCTTCGCCGACGACTACGGCCGCACGGAGGCGCGGCCGTGAGCCGCACCGCGCTGATCCTGCCGGTGCGCAACGCCGGCCGCCATCTGGACCGGCTGCTGCCGGCGCTGGCGGCGCAAAGCCTGCGCCCGGACGAATGGCTGGTGCTGGACAGCGAGTCCAGCGACGACAGCAAGGCGCGCCTGCTCGCCGCCGGCGCCAGCGTGGTGTCGGTGCGCGCGGCGGACTTCAACCACGGCGGCACCCGCCGGCTGGCCAGCGAGTTGTGCCGCGCCGAGGTGCTGATCTATCTGACCCAGGACGCGATACCGGCGGACCCGGACGCGCTGCGCCGGCTGCGCGACGCGGTGCTGGCGGAAGACGATATCGGCGTCGCCTACGGCCGCCAGCTGCCGCAGCCGGACGCCGGCCTGCTCGGCGCGCACGCGCGCCGCTTCAACTATCCGCCGCTCAGCCGCACCAAGCGGCTGGCCGATGCCGCCGAGCTGGGCATCAAGACCTGTTTCAGTTCCGATTCCTTCGCCGCTTACCGCCACGCGGCGCTCAAGGCCGTCGGCGGCTTTCCCGCCGACGTGATCGGCACCGAGGACGCCCATGTCGCCGGCCGGCTGCTGCTGGCCGGCTGGGCGGTACGCTACGAGGCAGACGCCCGCGTCCATCACTCCCACGACTACGGCCTGCTGGAAGAAATGCGCCGTTATTTCGACATCGGCGTGTTCTACGGCCGCGAGCGCTGGATCGCCCAACACTTCGGCCGCGCCGGCGGCGAAGGACGGCGCTTCCTGCGCTCGGAACTGGCCGCGGTGCGCGGCGCCGGCCAGCCGTGGCGGCAGCCGGAAGTGCTGCTGCGCAGCGCGCTCAAGCTGACCGGCTACCGGCTGGGCCACGCCGAACGCTGGCTGCCGCCCGCGCTCAAGCGCCGGCTCAGCCTGTTCCCCGGCTATTGGAAATGAATCTGGACCCGCGATGAAGACACAGCGCCTCCCTCTATTCAGCTTGCTCGCCCTTTGCGGCGGGCTGGCCGCCTGTTCCACCCCCAGCACCATCGCCTTGCCGGACGGCAAGACCGTGGAGGCGCGGCAGCTGGCGCTGCGCGACATCAGCCAGCTGCCGCCGCCGGTGACGCGGGTGATGAACGGCGACACCCTGCGCATCGTCCGCGACGCGCAATCGCCGGCGGAAAAGGACGAAATGAGCTTGTTCTTCGTGCGCCCGGACGGCAGCTTCGCCTATCCGCACGCCGGCACCGTGCGCGGCGGCGGCCGCACGCCGGAGGAAATAGGCGCGGAGATCACCAAGCGGCTGTCCACGCTGTACCGCCAGCCGCAAGTCACCGTCAACATCGCCATCGCGCCGGGCAACCGCGTCTTCGTCGGCGGCGCGGTGCGCAATCCCTCGGCTTTCGAACTGAGCGCCGCCGCCAGCATCGAGCAGGCGGTGATAGGCGCCGGCGGCGTGCTGCCGTCGGCGGACAGCGAACACGTGGCGCTGCTGCGCATGGACGAGGCCGGCTTGTACCAGATCTATTTCAGCGATCTGGCGCGCATGCTGGACCCGGCCGCCGGACGGCGCGGCGTGATGCTGCAGCGCGGCGACATCGTGTTCGTGCCCAAGTCCGCCATCGGCAAGGCGGTGGAGGGCGTGGACATGTACGTCAACCAGTTGCTGCCGTTCTCCAAGGCGATAGGCATAGGCCTCAACTACGACCTGGGCGGCAAGGGCAGCAACAACGTCAACATTCAGAACAACCCCACCATCAAGGCCGGCAATTAGCGGGCGACCCAGACATGATAGAAATCCGTTCCTTCCGCGACCTGGCCCGCCTGTTTTTCATCTACCGGCGCGAATTCAAATGGGCGTTCGCCGCCACCGTGCTGGTGGCGGTGCTGGGCGCCTTCCTGCTGCCGGCGCGCTACGAATCCGAGGCGCGGCTGCTGGTCAAGCCGGGCCGCGATACCAGCACCCTGCCCATCGAATACGCCGACCGCCAGACGCTGGTGGCGCCCAGCACCCAGCGCGACCCCATCGTCGACGAGGAAAAGCTGCTGACCGGACGGCCCATCATCCATCAGGTGGCCGAATACTATTTGAGCGAGATGCGCGCGCCGCCGCCGCAGGGCGGCTGGCAAACCCTGAAATTCCATTTGAAGCAGGCGGCGTCCGCGGTGCTGGACTGGGCGCGCGACGCGCTGGCGCTGCTTGGGCTGGTGGAGGCGCAGACCCCGGCGGAACGGCTGGCGGCCAAGCTGGAGAAACAATTCAGCGTCAGCCACCAGAGCGGCTCGGCGGTGATGGAAATCGCCTTCAGTTGGGACGACCCGGAGGTGGCGCGGCAAGTGCTGGCCAAATGGCTGGCGCTGTACATCGATGAGCGCAGCCGCGCGCTGGGCCGCAAGAGCCTGTATCAGTTCTACGACGCGGAAAGCGGCAAGCTGGCCGCGCAGATCGCCGGCTACAAGGCGCAGATCGGCCAGCAACTGCGCCAGATCGACGGCATCAGCTCCAAGGAGCGGCTGGACAGCCTCACCGACCAGCTCAACAAGCTGGAAGCGGCGCGCAGCGCCGATCAGGCGGAATGGATGGCGGTGCAGGGCGGCATCGCCAATGCCCAGGCCAGCGGCGGCAAGCTGCCGCGTGAAATCACCAAGGAGCGCGAGCTGAGCCTGAATCCGGCACAGCAGGATCTCAAGCTCAAACTCAACGGCCTGGAGCTGGAGCGGCTGGACAAGCTCAAGACCTATCTGCCGGACGCGCCGCCCATCCGCGAACTGGATGAGAGCATCGCCGCGATCAAGGCCTTGATCGCGGCGATCAAGGCCTTGATCGCGCGGCAGAAGGACACCGTGCAGCGCTCGGAAAACCGCGCGCCCAATGACCTCGTCAACCTGCTGGAACGCGGCAAGCTGGAACGCGGCATGCGCGCCGGCGAGCTCAAGGCCAAGGTGGCGGCTTACGACAAGGCCATCGCCGCGCTGAAGGACGAACGCGCGCGCATCCTCGGCGTGGAGCCGGAACTGTCGCGGCTGGAGCGCAATCTGGCGGTGGCGGAAAAGAACTACCTGCTCTACCGCGACAGCCTGGAAAAGGCGCGCATAGACCGCGAACTGGACAACAGCCGCATCAGCAATATCGCGGTGATAGAACAAGCCACCTTCAGCCCGGCGCGGGTGTTTCCCAAGAGCCTGGCCATCCTGCTGGCGGCGCTGCCGGCCGGCGCGGCGGTGGGTTTGTTCGCGCTCTATCTGTGCTACTTGCTGGACCAGCGCATCCACGACGGTGGCGGTGTCGAACGCCGCTTCCAGGCGCCGTTGTGGAGCACCTTGCCGGAACTGGAACCGGGGGCGGAGCCGCCGCCCGCCTTCGAGGCCGGCGTCTACCGCCTCTACGGCCAACTGCCGGCCGACAAGCTGGCGCGCGACGGCCTGGTCATCGGCCTGGTGTCGTCGCGGCGCGGCGAGGGCGTCAGCTTCGTCGCCCGCCACTTCCTGCGCGTGCTGGCCGAACGCGGCGTGCCGGCGCGGCTGGCGGC
>NZ_JAJOHW010000238.1 GCF_021129195.1 Chromobacterium aquaticum
GCTTTGTCCCGGCGGCAGGGTTTGGCCGGCGCGCTCGGCGGCGGCGGCCCGCTCGCAGGCGCGCTCCAGCTGCTGGATTTCCTGGCTGTCGCTCACTTCGTCGATCTTGGCCTGACGGGCTGCTTCCAGTTGCGCGGCCAGGTCGGCGGCGCTCTGGCCGGGCGGCAGGGTCTGTCCGGCGCGTTCGGCCTGGCGGGCGGCTTCCAGCCGTTGTTCCAGCTGCGCCACTTGTTGGGTGCGGGCGACGGCGGGCAGGGTGTCGGCGCGGCCGAGCGCGTCCAGCATGCGGTAGGTGTTGACGCCGCCGCGGCCCATGCCGTCGTCGCTGGCATTGGTGACCACGAACAGGTGCAGTTGGCCGTGCTGGGTGCAGTCGCGGCCGCACGCGGTCTGGGTCCGCACATTTTTGAGGATGCGCTCGGCCAGCACCGGCCAGCGGAAGTACTGGTTCTCGATATAGATGTATTGGGTGGCGTTGCCGACGGTGTGCAGATACAGCGTTTCGATGTCCTGGGTGTTGTCCTGGGGCTGGGTGCGCAGGATCTGGGCCATCACGCTGTTGGCGGTGGGCAGCTTTTGTTGGCGGAAGACGCGCTCCAGGCCCTCGCCGACGGTTTGGGCGTCGCGCTCGCCGAGCAAATCCTCGCCGGTTTCCTTGTGCCAGGCCTGGGCGAAGTTGAGGTGCAGGTATTCGAGGATGGGACCGCTGAGCTGGCAGGAGAGGTCCTGCATCGGATAGGCCCCGTTGCGGCCGCGGTCATGGGGCTGGCGCTGCCGGCTGTGGGCGTCGTTGTCCCAGTAGCCGTCCAGCATATTGTGGCCCATGACGAAGCCGATGGCGGCGGTGTTGTCCTGATAGTCGACCAGCACCATTTTTTGGTGGTGGGACGGGACGCCGGCCATGACGAGGCGGCTGCCGAGGCTGAGGTCGCGGTCCAGGGTGTTGCTATCGTTGTCCAGCGCCTTGAGGTCGGCGCGGCTGATGCTCTTGAAGATATTGATGCGGTCCTTGAGGCTGAAGCCGCGGCCGACGAAGCGCAGCGGCAGCGCGGGCTGTTTGCGGTCGTAGGCGCGGAACCAGTCTCGATCGACCTGAAACTGGGCGTCGTACTCTTGCTGCGCCTGTCTTTGCTCATCGGGATCGAGTTCGGCGTTTTGGCGGCGGTCCATGATGGCGACGGGGTTCTTGCCGGGCATATTGGCTTCGCCGGCGGCGCCGGTGACGCTGATGCCGAAGGGTTCGAGGGTCCATCCCAGCACGCGGACCTGAACGCCGGCGCGGGCTTTTTGTTCGAGCAGGGCGCCGATGGCGGGCGCGCTGCCGTCGCGGACGAAGCGCATGGAGGGCTGGAAGCCCCAGCAAACGATGTCGACGGAGCGTTGCGCGTTGGCGATGGCCTGGTGGACGGCGGCGAAGGCGCGCTCGCCGTTGACGAGTGGGGTGTAGTTGGCGAAGTCGGGTGGGTATTCGGTGCCGCAGATGAACCAGCTGGCGTGGGCCTGCACGGTTCTGCCGTCGCAGAGCCTGAGGGGGATGGTGATCACCGGCGGTTCGTAGGTGGTGCTCATGTCGGCTCCCCCTTGCCTGGGGCGGCGG
>NZ_JAJOHW010000239.1 GCF_021129195.1 Chromobacterium aquaticum
CGGCCAGCGCCAGCGCCTGCTGGCGGCGCTGTCGCCGGGCCTGCCGCTGACCGAGCGGCCTTATCAAGCGCTGGGCGCGCAATGCGCGCTGAGCGAAGCCCAGACCCTGGCGCAAATCGCCAGTTGGCAGCGCCAGGGCGCCATCCGCCGCCTGGGCATGGTGGTGCGCCACCGGGAACTGGGCTACCGCGCCAACGCCATGTGGGTGTGGCGCATCGACAATGAGACCGAACGCGAACGCGTGGCGTTGGCGCTGGCGGCGGAAGCGGCGGTCACCCTGTGCTATGAACGGCCGCCGCGGCCGCCGGACTGGCCCTACCAGCTGTTCACCATGATCCACGCCCGCGATGCGCAAAGCCTGGACGCCGTGCTGGCCGACATCCGCCACCGGCACGGGCTGGAACGGCTGCCGCAGGCGGTGCTGCGCTCCACCCGGCGCTACAAACAAACCGGAGCCTGCTATGGATACGCCTGAAGCGATAGACAGGCTGGAAGCGCTGGACGCGCGGCTGATAGACCGGCTGCAAGGCGGCTTCCCGCTGGCGGCGCGGCCCTATGCCGTGGCCGGGCGCAGCCTGGGCATCAGCGAAGACAGCCTGATCCGGCGCCTGCGCGAACTGCTGCACGCTGGCGTGCTCAGCCGCTTTGGGCCGATGTACCAGATAGAACGCCTGGGCGGCCGCTTCGTGCTGGCCGCGCTGGCGGTGCCGGAAGCGCGCTTCGACGAAGTGGCCGCCGCCGTCAACGCGCTGCCGGCGGTGGCGCACAACTACCGCCGCGAACACCGGCTCAATATGTGGTTCGTGCTGGCCGCGGACAGCGCGGACGCCATCGATGCCGCCCGGCGCGGCATCGAACTGGTCACCGGCCTGGCGGTAAGCCTGTTTCCCAAGGAGCGGGAATACTTTGTGGGCATGCGTTTTCAGGTGGGCGGCGCGGCCCCGGTGGGCGCCGCCGCCGGCG
>NZ_JAJOHW010000240.1 GCF_021129195.1 Chromobacterium aquaticum
CTGGAATCAGGCTACCTCACGGAGCTTTGGTCGTTCATAAGGCTCAAGCCAGTTTCTGTATTTGCATTGTGGTTTGCGGTAAGCGGGGGGCGAGCTGATGTATTATGCGAAACCCAGGGAAACTGAGCGGGGAGCAGGCAGGCGCATTGGCCGGCAATGCCTTGTTGTCCTGGGCGCCTGGGTCGCGTTTGCTACGGGGGGCCAGCCTGCTGAGCATAGAGGCAGGCATGGGCACACGTTTGCTGGCAAGGGATGCAGTTGAAGCGTTTGGGCCAAGGCTGGACCGCTTGGTGGAGCAGAGCACGCCGGGGCTGAGGATGTATGCGGTACCGGAGGGGGGACGGTTCCAAATAACATCTCTGCGGCTTCCCGTCTCGGAGAGGCAGGAGCAGTGGGCGACTTGCTCTACGGTGTTCGTGCTGGCGAGGGCCTACCCGGTGCTGCCGGTGTTGCGATTCCGTCGCGTCCAATGCCGGTACAGTTGGCGAATCTGACTGAGAAACATGGTGTCGAGTTTGCGGCTACTTACAAATATGGTCCGGGGACTAATGGTGGAGGGGGGCAGTACTATTTGTATTCGGGTGAGCGAGGGGCTGTTGAAGTTCCTATATCTACTAACGAAATGTTGATTTACCATACACACCCAGGTGGCACAGCATTTGCAAGCCAGGCAGATATGGATGTCCTAAATTTCTTGAAATTGGCGGGCTCTCCACAGCGGAGTTCGCAGATTATTCCGGTTGGTAAGGATGTGGTTCGATTTGGACCGAAAGGTTGGGGGCACTAATGAATAACCTAGAAGATTACAAATACCTTTGGGATGGCTCATCTCCGGGATGGGGGCTTGTGCAGATTAATGCAGATAAATCCGATGAGTTACCCCGTTATGCCATATTTAATGCGGAGACGAAACGCGCGCTTTTAATTCGTGATGATCACATTTGCGATGAAGTAAAGAAGAAAATGATTGAAAGTGGTGTTCGTGTTATCGAGTTTTGAGGCTAATAGATTGTTGAAAGGCTGCATAGTGCAATCGTAGCTCTTAACATCCGGCTATAAGTCTCTTAATTCGAGTGCTTAGCAAGTAGGGTGGGCAAGCCAAAAGGCTTGCCCACGCGGTAGCTTGGCAACACCACCTTTAGGCCGCGCCGTAACTTATAAGCCCAAGCCTTCCCAAAGCCCCATCCGGGGCTTTGGTCGTTTATAAGGCTCAAGCCAATGCCTACATCTGAATCGTGGTTTGCTGCAAGCGGTGGGCGAAGGGTTCCAGCAGGCAATACACCTGCTCGCATTCCAGCGTGTCTAGCTTGGATTGCTCCAGTATTGCCGCCAGCGCCGACAAGGCGGCGCTGACTTGATTGAATTCCAGGCTGAGCAGATGAAGGCTGTGATCGAAGTGCTGGCAGGATTGGTCGAGCTGCCGCAACAGCGGGTCAATCAGGTGGAGCGTGGCATGTGGAGACAGACGCGTGGCAAGGTTGGCAGACCGGCATGGCCATACGGTGCTCTCGTAGGGTGCGACACCCGGCTATAAGTTCCTCCATTTGTGAGCTTAGCCGCCGGGCGTCGCGCCGCGAATGCAGGGCGGCTACTCCCATCCGCGTTACAACGTCAACGGCCATCTGGTTGAAGCGCGCGACGAAGCCAAGAACCGCAGCCTCCACTACGTCAACAACGCCCAGGGCCTGGTGCTCAAGCGCGAGGAAATCGCCAGCGGCAGCACCTATAAACGGCAGGATTACTACTACCTGGACGGCAAGCAGATCGGCGCGGTGGGCAACGACGGCGCCAGCCGCGTCGACTACGCCCAGGCCTT
>NZ_JAJOHW010000241.1 GCF_021129195.1 Chromobacterium aquaticum
CAGGCCGGACAGCAGCATCGCCGCGTCGGCATTGGCCTGACCCGGCCGTCCCAGCTTCTGGTAAATCAAGGTGGTCAGCGTCAGCCATTCCGGCCGCGACAAGAACAGCGTCACCGCGAACTCGCCCACCGCGGTGGCGGCGGCGAAAGCCAGGCCACGCCGCAACGCGGGTTGCAACAAGGGCCAGATCACTCGCCTGAACGCGCGCCAGGGACTGGCGCCCAGCGAACGCGCCGCCTGCGCCAGCTGCGCCGGCATCGCGTCCAGCGCGGTTCCGGCCGCCTTGGCGACAAAGGGATAGGCCAGCAGCACATAGGCGGCCAGCAAGATCAGCAATTGCCCGCTCCATTGCGGATACAGCAGCAACAGGCCGAAAGCCACGCATACCGGCGACACCACGAAGGGCAGAAAGGCCATTGCCCGCAGCCATAGCCAACGCCCGGCGGCCAGCGCGTGGCACAGGCCCAGCGCGCCGGACAGCAACACGGTCAGCGCAGTGAAGCGCGCCGAGTTGAACAAGGCCAGCCGCAGTTCCTCATCCCATAGATCGGCCAGGCCATCCAGCGCGGACAGCGCCTTCCACAACACCGCCAGCAGCGGCAGGCCGGCAAAAAGCAGCAGGATGGCCAGCGCCGC
>NZ_JAJOHW010000242.1 GCF_021129195.1 Chromobacterium aquaticum
CTTGCCGTCCAGGTAGTAGTAGTCCTGCCGTTTGTAGGTGCTGCCGCTGGCGATTTCCTCGCGCTTGAGCACCAGGCCCTGGGCGTTGTTGACGTAGCGGAGGCTGCGGTTCTTGGCTTCGTCGCGCGCTTCGACCAAATGACCGTCGACGTTGTAGCGCAGATGGGAGTAGCCGCCCTGCATTCGCGGCGCGACGCCCGCCGGCTAAGCTCACAAATGGAGGAACTTATAGCCGGGTGTCGCACCCTACGAGAGCACCGTATGGCCGTGCCGGTCTGCCAACCTTGCCACACGTCTGTCTCCACATGCCACGCTCCACCTGATTGACCCGCTGTTGCGGCAGCTCAACCAATCCTGCCAGCACTTCGATCACAGCCTTCATCTGCTCAGCCTGGAATTCAATCAAGTCAGCACCGCCTTGTCGGCGCTGACGAACATGCTGGAGCAGTCCAATCTAGACACGCTGGAATGCGAGCAGGTGTATTGCCTGCTGGAGCCTTTCGCCCATCGTTTGCAGCAAACTACGATGCAGATGCAGGAATTGGCTTGAGCCTTATAAACGACCAAAGCCCCGAATGGGGCTTTGAGGGGAGACTTGGATTTTAAACTGCGATGCGTCCAAAGGCCGTGTTTGAGGTAGCCTGATTCCAGC
>NZ_JAJOHW010000243.1 GCF_021129195.1 Chromobacterium aquaticum
AGCGCCGACGGCGGCAGGAAGCCGCCGCGCCGCGCATGGCCGTCCGCGCCCAGTGCCTCCAGCCGCGGCGGGGTCTGGAAATACAGCCAGTGCCATAAGGGCGGCAATGCGTCACCCGCCGCCGGCGGCGTCCCTTCTCGTCCCAGCAGCGCCGCCAGCGCGATGGCCGGAGCTGGCGCCAGCGTGTCATGACGCCGCTCGCTCTTTCCCAACCATTGATTCACATGTTTAATGTCAGGCATGGATCGTCCCTTGCCGGCAACGGGCCGCCGGCCACGATGGATGAAAAGGAATGCGGTCCAGCATGAACAGACCCGCGCCGACTGACAATTCGCATTTGCCGAAGCCGGATTTAGGCACGGCTTAAGCGCGGCGACTGAAAACCTGTTCTACGCCGGCCGCGCCGGACACGGCAACAGGAGGATGAATCGAGCCATGGGCATGCATTTTGATTTGGTCGATCTGAGATTATTCGTCTTCATCGCGGAAGAAAGCAGCCTGACCCGCGCCGCCGCGCGCGCGCACCTGTCGCTGCCGGCCGCCAGCATGCGCGTCAAGCATCTGGAACAGGCCCTAGGCGTGCAGTTGCTGAACCGGGAAAGCCAGGGCGTGTCGCTGCGGCCGCCGGGACGCACGCTGCTGCACCATGCGCGCAAGGTGCTGAATCAACTGGAAAGCCTGCGTGGGGATTTGCAGGAATACGCGACCGGCATCAAGGGCCATGTGCGGGTGCTGGCCAACACCACGGCGATCACCGAGTTCATTCCGCCGGTGTTGAGCGCCTTCTTGCTGAGCCACCCCGATGTGAACACCGATCTGCGCGAACGGCTGAGCCGCGACATCGTGCGCGCGGTGCGCGACGGCACCGCCGACATCGGCATCGTCGCCGACAGCGCGGACACCTCCGGCCTGCAGGTGATGCCCTACCGCCAGGACCGGCTGGTGCTGGCCGCCGCCGCGCGCCACCCGCTGGCGCGGCGGCGCTCGCTGGATTTCGCCGCCACGCTGGATTACGACTACATCGCGCTGCACGAGGGCAGCGCCATCCATTCCTTCCTGACCCAGGCCGCCACCCAGCTGCGGCGGCCGCTGAAGATACGCACTCAGGTCAGCAGCTTCGAGGCGGTGTGCCGGATGATAGCCGCCGATGTCGGCATCGGCATCCTGCCGGAGTCGGCGGCGCGCCGCCACGCCTGCAGCCTGGACTTACAACTGGTGCGCTTGAGCAATGTCTGGGCCGTGCGCAATCTGCTGATCTGCGTGCGCGAACTGGACAAGCTGCCGCTATTCGCCCGTCAGCTGATCGCGATGCTGGAGGCCGACGGCCGCGGCGAAGCGCTGCCGCCGCGGCCCCGCTAGTAACGGAACCACTCGCGCTTGGCCAGCGCCGCTTCCACCTGCTCGCGCTTGAGCAAGGCGTCGCGCATTTCGTTCCGCGCCGCCAGCGCCATCTGGTCGCCGTAGTAAGGCGATTGCGGCTGGCTGCTGTTGCCGTAGGTGTTGATCACCTTGGCGCGCAGCGGCCGGCCGAATTCCACCAGCGCGGTGAAGGTATCGCCGAAGATGGCGCGCTGGCGGCCGTCGCTGTCGCCGATATAGCTGAAGGTGCGGAAGGCGCCCAGACCCTCGGCGCCGCCGCTGGCCGGCTGGTCCAGCCGCGCCGCGCC
>NZ_JAJOHW010000244.1 GCF_021129195.1 Chromobacterium aquaticum
CCAGCAAGGCCGCCAGCGCCAGCAGCCAGCCGGGCGCGGCCAGCATATGGGCCAGCGGCAGCCACAGTGGCGGCGCCTGCTGGTAGTCTAGCCAGGCCTGGCTCATAGCCGGCTCAGAGCCTGTTCAANNCTCGCGAGACTTTGAACCGGCACTAAGAATCAGCACGACGCCGCCGTCTCCCGACAGTTCAAAGCGATAAAGCAGGCCGGCTTTTTCCAGCATGGGCAGCAGCGGAGTGGGATGGTGGGGTAGCACCCAGGCGCGGCTGTCGCCGGGCCGCATCTGTTCGGCGGCGTCCAGGATGATCTCCATAGGCTCGGGCGGCGCCAGGTGGCGCAGGTCTTGAGGGGTCATGGCTGCGCGCCCTCCGCAATCAACGTCGCCATTTCCGGCAGCGCTTGCGCGCACATTGGATAGAGCACGTTTTCTTCCTTCATATTGTGTTGCTGCATCAGGATGAGCAGGGTGTCGTTCAGACCCAGGAAAGCTTGCAGATGTTGCGCGGCCAGCGCCTCGTCCATGTCCTCCAGCAAATCCCGCATGTCCTGATGCTCCATGCGCATGATGCGGGTCGGCCCCATGCTGCTGCCGCTGGCGGCTTCGAAAGCCGGGAACAGCGCGTCTTCTTCAACGGCGAAATGCGCTTCCATATCCTGGCGAAAGGCCTGGAAATGGCCCAGGGCCAGGGCCCAGTCCTGCGCGCGGGCCGCGGTTTCGCAGTCGGCGAAGCGCGCGTCGCAGGCGCGGTGTTGCTCAACAAGGGTGTCGATGGCGCTCATGGCGTGTACTCGTGGGATGGAGCGCGCAGTATGGTCGCGACGACGGGGGCGGCAGAATGACCGGGATCAAGGAATCCCAAACCATGGCCCAGGCCGGCGCGTAGCGCCGTCAGTTCCTGATGCAGTTTCACCACGCCGCCTATGATCAGTAGCGCTGGCGCGCGCAGCCGGTATTGCTCCGCCAGCCGGCCCAGCTCGGCGAGCCGGCCGCAGACGCAGCGCTCGCCCGGCATGCAGGCTTGTTCGACGATGGCCACCGGCGTGTCCGGCGCGCGGCCGTGGCTCAGCAGCTGTTCGGCGATATTGGCGGCCTCGCCCAAGCCCATATAGACCACCACGGTTTCTTCCGGCCCGCTGTCCGTGGTCCAGGCCAGCGCCGACGCGCCTTCGCGGCGGTGGCCGGTGACGAAGCGGCAGCCCTGGGCGTAGTCGCGGTGGGTCAGCGGCAGCGCCAGGCTGGCCGCAGCGCCCAGCGC
>NZ_JAJOHW010000245.1 GCF_021129195.1 Chromobacterium aquaticum
GCGCCAGGCTGCGGCGCCGGCGTTCCGGCCTTGGCCTCGTCGCCCGCGGGGAGGTCGCTATCGCTATCCATCGCCGGCGCGGCATCCTGCCCATCCGTGAGGCTGGCCAGCAAGGCGCTGGCGAAATCGCCGCCGGATGGCTGCGCCGCGTTCAGGTCCAGCAACGGGTCCGCCGGCGCGGCGTCGGCCGGCGCGGGAGCGCCGCCGGCGAGAAGATTGAGAGGCAAAGATACATTCATGCTTGATTCCAGTCGCTGACTTCGGCGTAAGCGATTTGCGCGTCGCGCTGATGACTCAGCGCGGCGATTTTTTCTTGTAGTTCCGCGGAGTCTGCGCGGCAGACTTCCAGCGCATCGCGGTAGGCGGCGCGCAGGGCGGCGCGCGCGGCGGCGTCAAAGGACTGGGGCTGGGTGCGCAGCAGTTCGGCCAGCAACTGGTCCAGCGCGGCCAGGCGTTCCCAGTCGCGCTCGGCGCAGGCGCGGCGGATGGCGGCTTCCAGCGCTGCCGGCTCAGGCGGCTTCATGCTGGTCCCGCACGCCTATCCAGCCGCCCTTGAGCTTGATCAGCAGTTGTTCGGCCTCGTC
>NZ_JAJOHW010000246.1 GCF_021129195.1 Chromobacterium aquaticum
CGGCCAGGCTTTGCGCCGCGCGGCCGCGCGGCCGGGCGACGATATCTGGGTCAGCGGCGAGCTGGGCCTGGGGGCGATGGCGGTGCGCAGCCGGCTGGGCAAGATCGCGCCCTTGCCGGACGGCCTGCGCGAAGCGGCCTGGCGCAAGCTGGAATATCCGGAGCCGCGCATTGCGCTGGGCCAGGCGTTGTTGCCGCTGGCGCATGCCGCCGCCGACGTGTCGGACGGCTTGTTGTCAGACCTGGGGCACATCGCCGCCGCCTCGCATGTGGCGGCGGAAGTCTGGGCCGACGCGCTGCCCTCGCATCCACAGGCGGAGGCGGCGCGCGGGCAATGGCTGGATTGCCTGGCCGCCGGCGGCGACGATTACGAACTGGTGTTCACCGCGCCGGCCGAGCGCCGGACGCAGATCGAGGCCTGCGCCGCAACGGCCGGTTGCCGTCTCAGCCGCATCGGCCGCGTTGTCGCGGGTCAGGGCGTCAGCCTGCTGGACGGCGCCGGCACCATCATCAAACTGGGGAGCATCGGCTATGACCACTTCAACTGAGCGGGAAACGCTGAAACTGCAGCCGGACTGGCGTTTCGTGCTCAGCCATCCGGCCCATTTCCTGGCCTTCGGCTTCGGCAGCGGCCTGGCGCGCAAGGCGCCGGGCACTTGGGGCACGCTGGCCGCTTATCCCTTGTTCTTTGTGCTGAACGCGCTGGGAGTGCAAGGCCTGGCTTTGGCCGTGCTGTGTCTGCCCTTGTTCGTCGCCGGCATCTGGATCTGCGGCTACACCGGCAAGGCGCTGGGCGTGCACGACTACGGCGGCATCGTCTGGGACGAGATCGTCGCCATGCTGTTGGTGCTGGCGTTTACGCCGGCCACGCCGCTGGGCTGGCTGTTGGCTTTTGCGCTGTTCCGCCTGTTCGACATTCTCAAGCCCTGGCCGATACGCTGGCTGGATCGCCGCGTCGGCGGCGGCTTCGGCGTGATGGTGGACGACCTGCTCGCCGCGGCGTTCGCGCTGGCGGCGATGTGGCTGCTGCTGCGCGGCTGGCCGCTGTAGCGGGCAGCGTGGCCGGATGGAGAAAAAGGGGCGATAGCCCCTTTTTTTGCGAGCGGCGGCGGGGTCCGGCTAGGCGACGTCAATGCGAGCGCGTACCATGTCAGACTTTTTCATGCTCATGGTCTTGCCGCCGCGGCGGGACGTGGGGTGGCATGGGTTGGGTTTTTGGAGGTCGTGCATGCGTTGGGATGGGAACCGGGAAAGCGATAATGTGGAAGATCGCCGTGGCGAAAGCGGCGGCGGGGGTGGCGGGGCGTTCGGCGTCGGCGCGGTCCTGATCGGCCTGGTGGCGTGGTTGGTGTTCGATGTCAATCCACTGACGGTGATCAATCTGCTCAGTGAAATGGAGCCGGTGGCCGAGCAGCAGGCCCCGGCCAGAGCGAGTGCGGCGGACGACCGCGACGCCAAGTTCATCCGCGTGATGCTGGCGGATACTGAGGACGTGTGGCGGCCCTTGTTCCAGGCGCAAGGTCAGCGTTACCAGCCACCCAAGCTGGTGATGTTCACAGCGGCGACACCGACGGCCTGCGGCCGCGGCGACGCGGCCATCGGTCCGTTCTACTGTCCCGGCGACGAGAAAATCTATATCGACCTGTCCTTCTTCCATACCCTGGGCCGGGAGTTGGGCGCGCCGGGCGAGTTTGCCCAGGCTTATGTGATCGCGCACGAGGTGGGGCATCATGTGCAGCATCAGCTCGGCATTTCCGCCAAGGTGGACGAGGAAATGGCGCGCAGCGGCGAGAGCCGGGCCAATGCCTTGTCGGTGCGGCTGGAGTTGCAGGCGGACTGTCTGGCCGGGGTGTGGGGGCATCACGCCGATCAGGCGCGGCAAATCCTGGAGCAGGGCGACTTGGAGCAGGCGATGAACGCGGCGGCCAAGATCGGCGACGACACCCTGCAGCGCTCGGCCGGGCATGAAGTAGTGCCGGATTCCTTCACTCACGGCAGCGGCGAGCAGCGCGTGCGCTGGTTCCGCCGCGGCTTCGACAGCGGCGACATGGCGCAGTGCGATACCTTCCGCGCGCGGCGGCTGTAACAAGGAAATGAAAAAAAGGGGCCGTTGGCCCCTTTTGTCATGCTTGTCGCCGCGCTAGCGCACCACTACGGTGCAGGTGGTGCCCGCCACCAGCAGTTGTCCGGCCGGCAAGGCGTCCAGCTCGATGCGCACCGGCACTCGCTGCGCCAGGCGCACCCAGTTGAAAGTGGGATTGACGTCGGCCAGCAGTTCGCGGCCGGTGCCGGCGTCGCGGTCGGTGATGCCGCGGGCGATGCTGGCGACGTGGCCGCGCAGCGTGGGACCGCCGCTGAGCAGGGTGATGTCCACCTTGGCGCCGGGCTTGAGCAGCGGCAGCTTGGTTTCCTCGAAATAGCCTTCCACGCGGTAGGAATTGCGGTCTATCAGCGCCAGCTTAGGCGCCCCGACGGCGGCGAAGTCGCCGACGTGGACATTGAGATTGGTGACGAAGCCATCCACCGGAGCGCGCACCACGGTGCGTTCCAGATTGAGTTGGGCCAGATCGCGCGCGGCCAGCGCCGCCTGGTATTGGGAACCGGCGGCGGCGGCG
>NZ_JAJOHW010000247.1 GCF_021129195.1 Chromobacterium aquaticum
GCGGTACTCACCGTGCCACGTCTCACGACTCGCAGCAGATCGTAAACAGGTTCTAAACCCGCACCGTCCCCGATCCCCCTTTACATGGCGGCCGCCGCGCCCGCGGTTAGCCGCCATGCTTTTTCCCTCCGCCCCGAATCTGATTTTCCTCCCGAGATTTCATCGGTTTTCCATCAGGAATCCACGCCGGCATGCGCTTAAAGTGGATGCAAACATCGCAGAACCTTGCGCACTCACCGACAGACACCATGGCAGCTGAAGACATCTCACATCCCGCGCCGGCCCCCATCGTGGTTCGCCTGCTCAACAGCCCGCTGCGCGGCTGCGAATTCCTGTTGCAGCCGGGCAAGACCCTGTTCCTGGTCGGCCCCTCCGCCGCGCTGGCCGACGCCGGCCAGTTGCCGGAGCTGCCGGCCGACACCCTGTTCATTCCGCTGGAACAAGGCGGCGTCAATTTCGAGGTGCTGATCGACCGCGCCGACCCCGGCCGGGTCACGCTACGCGAACTGGCGGACACGGCCAGCGCCGAGCGCGAGGCCGAATTCAACCGCCCGCTGCGCGTCGGCGCGCTGGAACTGGCGCTGCGGCCGGAACATCTGGCCTGGTCGCCGGAAGTGCTGGGCCACGGCCTGGCCGCGCCCGCCACCGAGAAGAAACCGGCGCGCCGTCACGCCGTCGGCGCGGTGGCGCTGGCGGTGGTGGCCGCGCTGCTGCTGGCCGGCGGCGGCTACTGGCTGTGGAACACGCCGCAGCGCCAGGCTTCGGAATTGAACGCGCTGCTGGGACGCGACAGCCAGCGCTTCCAGGTGCTGCCCGGCCGCGACGGCGTGTTCTACGTCGCCGCCGCCAATGAGCGCGACAGCGCCTGGGCGCGACAAGTACTGGCGCGCGGCGACTACGGCCGCCCGGCGCGAGTGCTCAGCCCGCAGCAGGAGAACGAGCGCATGGGCCGCTGGCTGGCGGATCACTACCCGCACCTGCCCTATTACCGCTTGCAGCTGGACAACCCGCGCCGGCCGCAGCTGTGGGTCAGCCAGCAGCGCGCCGCGCTGGGCGGCCCGGCCAGCCAGGCGCTGGCGCAGCGGCTGACCGAGCAGATGCCCTACGCCGACGCGGTGGACATCGTGCCGGTGGACGACGCCGCCGCCGCGAGCCAGGCCGAAACCGGCCTGTCGCGCCAGGCGCTGCCCTTCACCCGCAGCGAGCAGCCCAATGGCGTCACCTTCGTGATCCAGGGCGCGCTGGACGATGGCGAGCTGCTGCGCGCGCGCCGCTTCGTCGACGACTACTACCGCCAGTGGGGCGGCCGCTACGTGCAATTCGCCATTGAGTTGAAGGACGACTGGCTCAAGGGCAAGTCCTTCAAGTACGGCAACCAGGGTTACGTCAAGATGGCGACCGGCCACTGGTATTTCCCCAAACCCCTGTAAACCAAAGGCAAACCACCATGGCAATCGATATCACCAATCCGGACTGGACCCTCAGCGACATGTCCAAGGAGTTCGACGCCGGCACCAGCAAGCTTCAGGGCGAGCTGACCACCGCGCTGGACAAGCTGAACGGCAACCCGTCCAACCCCCAGTTGCTGGCCGACTACCAGAGCAAGCTGTCCGAGTACAACCTGTACCGCAACGCGCAATCCAACACCGTCAAAGTGTTCAAGGACATCGACGCGGCCATCATCCAGAACTTCCGCTAAACCCCGGCGCCGGCCGAGCGCCGGCGCTCCAGGAGTCCTCCCATGATTCCCATCGCCGCCCAATCTCTGGACGCGCTGACCGCCCAGGTCAGCGACATCACCCGCTCCGAGCACAATCTCGTGTCGCTGGACGACCGCCTGATCCAGGCCTTCTCGCAAAACGCCGTCGGCGTAGGCATGGAGAAGGACGCCATCCTGCAGCGGCTGGAACAGCCGGGGCTGTTGAGCAACCCCGCCGTGTTGATGGAGCTGCAGCAGCGCACCTCCAATTACAACCTGGAGGTGTCGATGATCAGCACCCTCACCCGCAAGACCGTGGGCGCGGTAGAAAGCCTGCTGCGCTCATGATCCGCCATGGTTTCAAAGCCGTATTGCTGGCATTGCTGCTGACCGGCTGCCAGCAGAAAGACTTGCTCAAGGGCCTGGATCAGCAGCAGGCCAATGAAGTGATCGCCGTCTTGCAGCGCCACAATATCGAGGCCGACAAGACCGACCGCGGCAAGACCGGCTTCAGCATCGCGGTGGCGCAGCCGGACTTCGCCGCCGCCGTGGACTGGCTGAAGGCCTATAACCTGCCGTCGCGGCCGCGAGTGGAAGTGGCGCAGATGTTCCCGGCGGATTCGCTGGTGTCCTCGCCGCGCGCGGAGAAGGCGCGGCTGTATTCCGCCATCGAGCAGCGGCTGGAGCAGTCGCTGCAGACCATGGACGGCGTGCTGTCCGCGCGCGTGCACGTCAGCTACGACCTGGATTCCGGCGAGGGCGGCCGCGCCGCCAAGCCCATCCATTTGTCCGCGCTGGCGGTGTACGACCGCGACGTGGACCCGGAGCAGATGGTCAACGACATCAAGCGCTTCCTGAAAAACAGCTTCGCCGACATCGATTACGACAATATCTCGGTGGTGCTGTCGCGGCGCAGCGAGGCGCAGCAGCAAGCGCCCACCACGCCGGCGGAGGAGCGCGGCTCCGGCCTGAGCTGGCTGATGGCCGGCGTGGCGCTGATCGCGCTCTTGGGCGCGGCCGCCACCTGGCTGTGGCAGCGCCGCGCGCCCAAGCCC
>NZ_JAJOHW010000248.1 GCF_021129195.1 Chromobacterium aquaticum
GGTGCCCACCACCCAGCCCCAACGCGGACTGGATTGTAGATATGCCAGCTTGGGCTGCGGCTGTTCGGAGCCAGGCTTGTCCCAGACGAACTCGGCGAAGCCGCGGCCGCGCCCATCGCGCAGCGTGCGGTCGAAAGTAGCACCCAGGCTGTTGCCGTCGGAATCCTTCACCGCGTGCATATCCTTGCCTATCAGCTTGGGATTGACGCCGTGCGCGAGCCAGACCAGATCCTTGTTCAGAGTAAAGAAGTACTCCTTGCCGGCGAAACGCAGCCGGGTCAGCGCCAGCAACGCCTGGCGCTGTGCCTCCGCCTCCGGCAACGCGCCGGCGGCCGCCCGCTCCTCGTAGCTGGCCACCAGGCTGAGCGCGTTCTCCACTTGTCCGCGGATCAGTTCCTGACGATCCGTCATCATCTGTTGGTGCATGCTGCGCAGCACCAGGCCACCCAATAGGCAAGTCAGCGCAATCACGCTACAAATCAAGAACAGCAGACGCTGCTTCAAGGAAAGACCGGCTGGCATGATGTCTCCAAAAATATCGACGCAAGGACTAGGCAGGCCGCTTCCGCCGCGCGGCGGAATCCGGTTTTGTCTGCCGTGTTTATAAGCAAATAGCAAATAATACACTCGTCATTATCTAGTTGACCATTTTTAATGACATGCGCTTGATTTGGATCAGCCAGTGATGAAGCAAGAATTCCTTCGTCATGGAGCCGTTTCAAAGCGCGGATAGTATTTTACAAATGTAATATCAACAAATAAAATATACCGGATGTGATACCAGAAAGCCCCCGATGAAGTTCTTAGCTCCCGCCCCCGTAGCCGCCCTGGCCGCGACACTCATGCTCAGCGCTTGCGCCGGCATGGATGCCGTTGCGCCGCAATCCACGCTACTGCACGCCGCTCCGCCTGCCGAATGGGCGGGCACGCCCGCCGCCGAGTGGTGGCGGCAATGGCGGGACCCACAACTGGAAGCGCTGATCCGCCAGGCCTTGCGCGACAATCCGGGTCTGCGCGGCGCCGCCGCGCGGCTGCGCCA
>NZ_JAJOHW010000249.1 GCF_021129195.1 Chromobacterium aquaticum
CGCCAGCAGCGGTTCGGCCACGCCCAGCCCGCCGCGCACGCGCACGGCGGCGGGCGGGTCTTGCGGCGGTACGGCTTCCGGCGCAGGCAGAGTCTGGCTGTAATCGTAGAAACCATGGCCGCTCTTGCGGCCCAGCCTGCCTGCCGCCAGCAGTTCCTGCTGCAGCGGCGATGGCCGGAAGCGCGAGTCTTGCTGCATCGCCTGATATACCGACTGCGTGACCGCGAAATTCACGTCGTGGCCGATTAGGTCCATCAGCTCCAGCGGCCCCAGCGCGAAGCCGCCGGCCTCGCGCAGCAAGGCGTCCAGCGTCGCCGGCGCGCAAGCGCGCTCCTGCAGCAGCCGCAATGCTTCGGCGTAGAACGGCCTTGCCACCCGGTTGACGATGAAGCCGGGCGTGGACGCGGTCGCCACCGGCGTCTTGCCCCAGTCGCGCATCAGCGCGCACAGGCTGTCCGCCAATAACGGCGCGGTCGACAACCCGCTCACCACTTCCACCAGCTTCATCCGCGTGGCCGGATTGAAGAAATGCAGGCCCAGCATCCGCTGCGGATGGCGCAAGCCAGCCGCCAGCGCGGTGATCGACAGGGACGAGGTATTGGAAGCCAGCACCGTTTCGGCCGACAGCACCTCCTCCAGCCGCCGCAACAGCTCCTGCTTGGCGTCCAGCCGCTCGACAATGGCCTCGATCGCCAAGGCCGCGTCGGCCAGTTCGGACAACTGCGCCACCGGCCGAAGCCGGCGGCGCGCGGCGTCCAGCCGTTCCGGCGTCCACTTGCCGGCCCGCACCAGGCCGGCCCAGTC
>NZ_JAJOHW010000250.1 GCF_021129195.1 Chromobacterium aquaticum
GACATCCGCCGCGAACGGCAGAACCAGGCCTTGCTCACCTCGATGGAACGCCGCGCCGCGATGCAGCTGCACCTGCAGCAAACCGTGGAAGGCCTGTCCATCGCCGCCATCACCTACTACAGCGCCGGCCTGATCGGCTACCTGCTCAAGGGCGCCAAGGCCGCCGGCCTGGCGCTCAATGTGGAACTGGCCACCGCCGCCGCGGTGCCCTTGCTGGCGCTGGCCATCGCCCTGGGCCTGCGCCGCGCGCGCGCCGCCTTGCGCCGCCATGGCGCGGCCGCCGGCATGGAACACGGCTGACACCTGCCATTTCAGGCACTCCGTTCGCCAGCCGCCATCGGCTATACCCAAACTGGACCGGCCGCGAACTTTGCCCGCCCCGGCCAAGTCAGAAAAACGCCGCCCCCAGAGCGGCGCGACGAGCGGCCACACCGCTCGCAGCAACAGGACAAAGGAGAAACCGATGCATGATTCGCTTTGCGATCCGGCGCAAGCGCCGATTATCGACAGCCCCAACCTGACCGCCGCGCTGCAGCAACTGGACACCTGTCAGGCCAGGCTCACAGAGGAACAGATCCGCCAGTTTCACGACTCGCTGCACTTGAGCCCGGAAGAGCTGCTGCCCTTCCGCCAATTCAGCGAAGCCCGCTACCGCCGCAACCAGATCTACCTCAGTCCGCACTGCGAACTGCTGCTGCTGTGCTGGCGCAGCACCCAGCGCAGCCGCATCCACAATCATCGCGGCAGCCTGTGCGGCTTGCGCGTGCTGCAAGGCACCGCCACCGAAACCATCTTCGAGCGCACCGAGCATGGCCTGGTGTACGCGGTGGAATCCCATCGCCTGGCCACCGGCAGCCTCACCATCAACGGCAATCTGGACATTCACCAGATTTCCAATCTGCAGCCCTACGGCGAAGACCTGATCACCCTGCACCTGTATTCGCCGCCGCTGCGCAAGATGGAACTGTTCAGCCTGGAATCCACTCAGGTGGAACAGCCGGGCGATTCGCTGAGCTGGGTATACGAAATCTAAGCCATGCCCTCCAATCTCGCCGCCGAACTGTTTCCCGACCTGCTCACCCACTTTCCCTGGCTGGAAGGCGGCCAGCCTCCGTGGCTCTGGCTGAACCGGCTGCCGGACAGCCTGAGCCGCGTGCACGCCGCGCTGGATCCGGCCGAATGGACGCTGGACTGCGACATCGCCATCCACCACAGCGCCATGATAGAAGCCGGCGCCATCCTCAAGGGCCCGCTGCTGATCGGCCCCGGCTGCCGCATCGCCGCCCACGCCTATCTGCGCGGCGGCGTGGCGCTGGCCAATGATGTGACGGTGGGGCCGGGCTGCGAACTCAAGACCTGCGTCATCGGTCCTTACTCGCGGCTGGCCCATTTCAACTTCGTCGGCAACGCCGTGCTGGGCGCGGACGTCAATATGGAAGCCGGCTCCGTCATCGCCAATCACTGGAACGAGCGCCGCGACAAGACCATCACCGTGCGCTGCCGCCAGCAGGCATGGACCTTGCCGACGCAGAAGTTCGGCGCGCTGGTGGGCGATCACAGCCGCATCGGCGCCAACGCCGTGCTCTCCCCCGGCACCTTGCTGCCGCCGCACGCGGTGGTGGCGCGGCTGGCCTTGGTGGAACAGGACCCGATCCTGGATTGACAAGCAGCCGCAGGGCCCGCGGCCCCTCCAAGCCCGGCCTCAACCCGGCTGTTTCCAGCGCTGCGCCGGCACCAGGGCGGCCATCTTGTCCGGATGGCCGCTCAGCGTCGGCGTCTGCTGATAGCCCAAGGCCTGCAGCTCCTGCCGCACCTCGGCGATCAGCGCGGCAAAACTGAGCGGCTGCGCCGCCGCCCGCAGCCGCTTGGCCAGGGTGAAGGTGAACGCGCCGTAAGCCGCCGCGCCGTGGTTGTACTCGGACGCCAGCTCCGCCTGCCCGGCGGCGAACAACAGCAAGGGCACATACGGCCCGGCGTGGCCGTAAGCGGCGGTGGCGGCCTTGAACGCCGGCTCAGAATCCGTCCACAAGGCCTTGGCCTCGCCCAGGCCATGCCGGCGCAGCTGGATCGCGTCCGCCGGCGCGGCCCGGTCCGGCAGAAAGGCCCTGCCCGCCTGCGCCGCCTGCTCGGCGAAATCCCTGGGCACCCACATCTGATGCCGCGGCTCCCAGCGCAGCATGCGGTGACGCACATCGTCCGGCGGATCGATGCCGCGCACCGTCCGCCCGCCGCGCGTCATTCCTCCGGCATAACAGCAATCGAAGATGGCGACGAAATTGGCATCGTACGGCAGCTGGCTGTAATAGCGGTAAAACTCCTTGTCGGTGAAGGCGTGCTCCGGCTGCCAATCGAAATCCACCGGCACCAGGGTTTCATCGCTGCGGTCCGGCTGACCGTCGGCGCCGTAGTGCGGCAGCTCCGCGCCGTGGCCGGAATAGAAAAACACCCGCTCATCGCCCGGCCCCACGCCGTCGGCCAGCCAGTCCAACCGCTCCAACAGCGCGTCGCGCGTCGCGCGCTCATCGCTCAGCACCCGGATATCGTCGGCGGCGAAGCCGCATTCCTGCAGCACCGAACTCATCAGATAGACATCGTTGACGCAGCCGTTCAGCCGCATTTCCGGCTTGGGATAGGCGTTGATGCCCACCAGCAGCGCACGGCGCCGGGTGCGCGCCGCCGCCGGCAGCAAGGCCTGGACCG
>NZ_JAJOHW010000251.1 GCF_021129195.1 Chromobacterium aquaticum
GGCCGGGGTCGTCCGCCGCCGCGGGCGCGTCCTGCGCCGCCGGCGCGGCATCGGGCAGGAAGGAGAAGCCCAGGTCGATGTGGTATTCGCGCAGCAGCGGCAGGTCCAGCGGGCGGATGCCGGTGGCCAGGCGGATGCGGCTCAGCGCCGCGGCGACGCCGGCCGAGGAGGCGGCGGCCACGACGAACCACAGATTGTAATGATGGTCGCGCCGGTAGTTGTGGTTGACCTCGCGCTGGCGGCTGACAAAGGCGGCCACTTCTTCCAGCCGCTGCGCCGGCACCGCCATCGCCGCCAGGGTGCTGTTGCCCACGGTATTGGGCGCGAACACCGCGCCGACGCGGGTCAGCAGGCCGGCCGCCTGCGCTTGTTGCAGCGCAGCCAGCAGCCGGGCTTCGCTCCAGCCCGGTTCCATGCCGGCGGCGAGCGCGGCAAACGGGCGCGGCAGCAGCGGAAAGCCGCGCTGGCAGCCGTTGATCAGCCGCAGCAGGGCCGGTTCGGTATGCGGTAGCTCCATGTTCACATCCCGATGCGGCTGGCGCGCCAGCTGAAGAAGATGCCGGACGGACTCCGCGCCGGCAGTTCGCGCAGCACTTTGAGGCTGGCGGTGTCCACCACCACCAGTTTGTCGTCGTCGCGGCTGGACAGCCACACCGCGTCGCCGCGCGGGGTGAATTCCATGTGCAGGATGGCCTTGCCCGGCTTCAGGGTGGCGATCACGCTGCGCGTGGGCACGTCGATGACTTGCACCTTGTCGTTGTCCGGGAAGGCGAAGTTGACCCAGACGCGCCGGCCGGACGGTTCCGCCATGGCGAACACCGGCTGGCCCAGCACCGGGATGGCGGCCAGTTGCGCCCAGCTGCGGTTGTCCGCCAGCAGCACTTCGTGGCGGCCGATGGCGGGCAGGAAGGCGTAATCGCCGGCCAGCGCCCAGCCGCGCAGATGCGGCATCTTGTACACCGGCAGCGGCTGCTGGCCGCGGCCGTAACCAGCCAGGATGCGGCGCACACCCTGCTCCGGCCGCCAGGTGTCCAGCAGGGACAGGCCGTCTTCGCCGTACAGCCCGGCCAGGAAGTAGCGGCCGTCCATGCTGGCCAGGCCGTCGTAGGGGCGCTTGCCGGCGTCGCGGTAGCGGGTCAGTTGCGGCTGGGCCGGGTCGGCGGCGTCCAGCACGTCGATTTCGTCGGCGTCGAACAGCGCGTAAACGAAGCGCCGGCCCGGCAGGTCCGCCAGGCCCACCACGCGCGAGGGTTTGCCGTCCGCGCCCGGCGCGGCGG
>NZ_JAJOHW010000252.1 GCF_021129195.1 Chromobacterium aquaticum
TGGCCTGCGCCGCGGCGGCGCGCTCCGCCTGCGTCGGCGGCTGCGCCGCAACCATGGCAGCCAGCCCGAAAGCCATCGCGCCCAGCCAGATTTCCATGCCCCTCATCGCCCGCCTCCGTTTCCCCCCGCGCCGATTCTCGCCGGCTCCCGCCACAGCTCAGTGTAGTCGACGCCGCGCACAAGCTTTGATATCCGCATAGGAAAACCCAGGCCGATGGCGGTATCATCGGGTTCAGGCTGCGACAGCCCGTCGGCAGCCTCCCCAACCGAACGGAGTCACTGGATGTTCACCCTCATCATCGGCAATAAAAACTACTCATCCTGGTCCTTGCGCCCCTGGCTGGTGCTGAAAATGCTGGACGAGCCGTTTGAAGAGCAGCAGATCGATCTCTACCTGTCCGACACCAAGGCGCGCATCCTGGCCGCCAATCCGGCCGGCAAGGTGCCGGTGCTGATAGACCGCAAGCTGCGGGTCTGGGACTCGCTGGCGATCTGCGAATACCTGGCGGAATGCTTTCCCGCCGCCAAACTATGGCCGGACGACGCCGGACTGCGCGCGGTCGCCCGCTCCATCGTCGCCGAAATCCATTCCGGCTTCTCCGCGCTACGCGAACACCTGGCGATGAATCTGACGCTGCGCCACATCAATTACCAGAGCACGCCAGCGGTGGAGTTCGACATCGCCCGCATCATCTCGCTGTGGGAAGAGCATCTGCCGCGTCACCAGGCAGACGGCGAATTCATCTTCGGCGGCTTCAGCATCGTTGATGCCTTCTTCGCGCCCATCGCCACCCGCTTCCACACTTACAACGTCAAATTGCCAGAACAATCGCAGGCTTATGTCGACCGCCTGCTGGCTTTGCCGGCGATGCGGGAGTGGTATCGCGCCGCTCAGGCGGAAGGTCAGCGCGCTTCATAACGGATAATGTCGCAATTAGAGTGGAAGGACGCGCCATAACTCATTAGAATGGCGCGTTTTTTTATATTTTTTACGCGTAGAAGGATAGTTTCATGACCACCCCGTTCATCATCGGCGTTGCAGGCGGCAGCGGCAGCGGCAAAACCACGGTGACCAACCAAGTTCTGGAAACCATTGGCTCCGAGATGGCGGCTGTGATCATTCAAGACTTTTACTACCGCGACCAGAGCCATCTGACCTTCGAACAACGCCTGGCGACCAACTACGACCACCCGCAGGCTTTCGACTGGCCGCTGCTGATCGAGCACATCGATGACCTCCGCAATGGCCGCGCCATCGAAATGCCGGTCTACGACTTCGCCAACCACACCCGCGCCGAGGAAACCATCACCGTGCAGCCGGCGCCGGTCATCGTCATCGAAGGCCTGTTCCCGCTGTACGACGCCGCGTTGCGCGACATGATGTCCTTGAAGATCTTCGTCGACACCGATTCCGACGTGCGCTTCATCCGTCGTCTCAAGCGCGACATCACCGAGCGCGGCCGCACCACCGACAGCGTGATCGAACAATATCTGACCACGGTGCGCCCGATGCACAACCAGTTCATCGAGCCGACCAAGCGTTTCGCCGACGTGATCCTGCCGCATGGCGCCAACGATCCGGCAGTGGACATCATCACCACCAAGGTGGCGAGCCTGATGGTACATAATTGATTCACGCGGCGGCATCCACGCCGCCGTCTTCCGCCCGCTCTTCCAGCGGGCGCCACGCACAGGAGCATTCCATGCACACGATCAAACCGCGCAACCCACACGCTTGCGCGCCCATCATGAAAAAAGGCGGCGCCCACGCGCGCAGCCGCTCCGGACAGCGCCAGGCCGGACGCCAGGCCATGCTGGCCGAACTGGATCTGGAGCTGGATCTGAATTGGCACGAGGCGGACGCCTACCCGCCGCAGCCGCAAGCCGCGGCCGACGACGAGCCGGCGGTTTTTGGCGACGTGAATAACAAAGAGCCGCG
>NZ_JAJOHW010000253.1 GCF_021129195.1 Chromobacterium aquaticum
GGCAATATTCAAATATTGCCACTCAATCGGGATTTGCATGAGCAATATTCCTTGCGGCTCAGTCCAGTGCTTCATTGAATTCTCTCAAAGGTGCCCGTCATGGAGTGCATTGCAAATGCCTCTTTGTTGGTATGGCGCCGTTCATCCGCTTCCCAACAGGTTGTTTACATAGAGTGAGATGCATGTGAAGATAGGTTATTGTAAATGCTTAAACTACACAATACGTCCCATCTGTTAGGTGGTTTTTGAATTATTCTCAATTTTTATTCAAATCTTCTTTGTTTAAGTATTTTGTTGATCTCGTTAACGGCATTTCGCTCCTCGATTTGAAATGCATTCGGTTCGAGTGTGGCTTTGAGCGATTGGTATCCGAGAAAGAGGGTGGCTCCACTCATAATAATTGTGGCCAAGTCTGTTTTCCCATTTAGAGTTGCCCATGTTGCAGTACTAATGGCCAAAATTAAAGTTAGTGCATAAAATGGCCTAAGTCGCTTTACCTTTCTTGCTTGTTCGAGTTGGATGTTCTCTTGTCGGAATGGCCGTTCTCGAAGCAGCTCATCTATGGAACATTGAATCAAGAGCTTATGTGCATTGTGGGAGTTATCAGTGACATTGAAATTGCCCTGAACATTGATTTCTCCTGCATTGTTGAAGTCGCGCAACTTCTATCTCCCAAATAAATTTGTTTTCCTAGCGGTGATGTATCGACCTAACTATCTACTTTAGGTCATATTATGGATTTTTCAGTTGTTTGTCATTGTTTCCGATCTCGATTGAGAAGCTGACACCCTTCTCATGCTCATCTGTTGCATAGATAGGGATACAAAATGTAGAGGCCACGTTGCTATGTCCAAGGCTTGACCCTCGCCTTCTACTCAGCAACAATCCCCGCGTGCCGTTCTATCCCGGCACTGGGCGTGAGAACCCATCCTTGTTTTATCGACTGCGGGCGAAATGC
>NZ_JAJOHW010000254.1 GCF_021129195.1 Chromobacterium aquaticum
GGAAATCGGCAGCCCCGGCAACCACACCGTCAGAGCCTTGAACTGGGCCTTGCTCAAGCAGCCGGCCAGCCTGGAGGCGCGGCTGCCCCGTTTCCAGATAGCGCCGCCATGCCAGCCGCCACAAAGCCATTCCGCGCAAACCGGCGGCGCCACCCTGAATTACCCCAAGCAGGAGTCCCAGGCATGAACGCCGCGATGGAACCGGACTTGAATGCCTTGCTAGCGCAAGATCCAGCGCCGGCCGGTCTCTACCTGCTGATCGATCGCAGCCAGCATGACCCCCTGCTTGGCTTGTGGGATGGCCCGGTGCCGGAGCAGGCCATCCATCCACTGCGGGATCTGCTGTTCGAGGCAGCGCCGGAGCGCGCGCCGGCGCTGCTGGACCCGGCCGCCTGGCCGGACATGTCGTCGAGACTGCGTTTGAGCTGGCTGCAAAACATGCTGTGGGCCTATGACCGCACAATCAACAGCCTGAGCGAATACTATCTTTCCGGCTGGCTGCTGGCCGACGCCCCCGCCGCCGAAGTGGCCGATCATCTCAGCCGCCTGCTGCCGCAGCAGCATCCGTCCGGCGAACTGCGCCACCTGCGCGTCTACGATCCGCAGGTCTTCCATCTTTTGATAGAGAAACTGCCCGCGGAGCAGCGCCGGGCGCTGCTGGGTCCGGTACGCCACTGGTGGTACAGCGCCAAGGCCAAGCAACTGGCCGTGGTGTCCGCCGACCCGGCGCAACGGCCGCCGCCCGGCGGCTTCCTGCTGCCGGACCACACTTGGCACTGGCTGGAAATCCTGCCGGATATTCTGCTGATGCGTTACTTGCTGCCGCTGCTGCAAGACGCGGCGGAGGGAAGGTTGCCGGCGCGGGAGCTGGATCTGGACCGCGCCGCCGCCTGGCTGGATCTGGCCCGGGCCCGTGGTTGGACGCGGGCCGGGGACGAGGCCGCCGGCTACGCCGTGCTGCTGGAACTGCTGGGCCCGGATGACGCGGAGCTCCCGGCGTTGCTCGCGCTGCTGGAAGTCTGCCGCGCACCCGACTACCCTGCCGGCCTTTACAACTACCTGATCTTCCAGTTCCAAAGCCAGGACTGGCCCAGGGTGCTGGACACCATTCGCCCCCGCCGCCACCGGAATTTCCGATCATGAGCCAAGCCAACGATAACAGCCGGCTGCCCTGCGGCGGCGTGTTCTGCAACCGTCCAGGCCAGCTGATTCTGCCGCTACGCTACGCGCTGGCCGCCCATCGCGACGGCCATGCCGACCTGGCTCCGCTGCCCGCCGCCGGCC
>NZ_JAJOHW010000255.1 GCF_021129195.1 Chromobacterium aquaticum
TGATCGCCGGCGGCGTGCTGGGCGGGCCGCTGGCCAGTTGGCTGATCCGCCGTCACCAGCTGCCGATCCAGGCCGCAGCCGGCACAACGCCGGCGCCCGCCTATCACGATCACGAGGCCAGCGTCACCGTGAACAGCGATTCGCTGATCGCGTCCATGGGCCTGGTGCTGGCCTTGATGACCGCCGGCATGCTGATCGCCGGCCAG
The DNA here is from genome assembly GCF_021129195.1 of Chromobacterium aquaticum. GTDB lineage: Bacteria > Pseudomonadota > Gammaproteobacteria > Burkholderiales > Chromobacteriaceae > Chromobacterium > Chromobacterium aquaticum. The sequence goes on from NZ_JAJOHW010000255.1 coordinate 207, forward strand.
GTGCAGCGGCATTGGGACTTCGTGCTGCCCGCCTATGTCGGCGCCATGTTCGCCGCCATCGTGTTCCGCAATCTGAACGACCGCGCGCGACTGATCCGGCTCAATAGCGCCGCCATCGACGCCATCGCCGACATCTCGCTGGGCGTGTTCCTGACCATGGCGATGATGAGCTTGAAGATCTGGGAGCTGTACGATCTGGCGCTGCCGCTCTTGGGCGTGCTGTCCTTGCAGGTGATCGCGCTGACGGCGATCAGCGTCTTCATCGCCTTCCGCCTGCTGGGCAAGAACTACGACGCGGCGGTGATGTGCGCCGGCCTGATGGGGCACGGCCTGGGCGCCACGCCCAACGCGGTGGCCAATATGAGCGCGGTGTGCCAGAAACACGGCGCCACCTCGTACAAGGCCTTCCTGATCATCCCGCTGTGCGGCGCGGTGCTGATAGACTTGGTGGCGATTCCCTTCCACGCCTGGATCATCAACTACCTGCACTAAGGCCCGCCATGACGCTCATCCGCCTGCAAGACTGCCCGCCCAGCCCATGGAAAAATGGCGGCGGCAGCACCCGCCAGCTATTGATCGCCCCGGCCGACGCCGGCCTGGACGATTTCGACTACCGCGTCAGCCTGGCCAGCGTCGCCAGCGACGGGCCGTTCTCGCGCTTCGACGGCGTGGACCGGCAATTGCTGATCCTGCAAGGCGCGGGACTGGAGTTGCAACTGGAAGGCAGGGACAGCCTGCGGCTGACGCCGGGCGGCGCGCCGCTGGCCTTCGCCGGCGAGACCCCGGCGCAAAGCCGGCTGCTGGACGGCCCGCTGACCGATTTCAACGTGATGACGCGGCGCGGCCGCTACCGCTCGCGGCTGGACAAGCTGATGCTGGATGGCGCGCTGGAATTGGGCTCCAGCGCCGAACTGACCCTGCTGTTAACGCTGGAAGACGGCGCGCGGCTGTGGCAGGACGGACGGCCGCTGCCGCTGGCGGCCTGGGACGCTGCCCTGATCCGGCGCGGCGAGACGCTGCGGCTGCAGGCCGAGCGCCCGCTGCCGCTGTGGCGGGTGGAACTGGAAACCATCGATCCGGCCTGAGCCGACCTATAATCACCTAGGCTGTTGAAATAGGCCAATTGGCTTTTTAACTCCTAAGGAGATTCCCATGGCATCAACTGTTTCCTATATCGAGATCGGCGCCGGAGACGCGGCCCCTGTCGGAGCTTTCTTCGCCGAGCTATTCGGCTGGAGCTTCCACCCGATGGGCACGGACGGCGGCGGCTGGTTTCAGGCCGGATCGATTAAAGCCGGCCTGCACGGGGGGGATGCCGCGCCCCGGATCGATCTCTTCTTCCAGGTGCCGGACCTGGCGGCCGCCGTTGAGCGCGTGCGGGCCCTGGGCGGCCAAATCGACGGCGGCATCGCGGAGGAGCCGGGCTTCGGCAAATTCGCGCAATGCCATGCGCCTGGCGGCCTGAGCTTTGGCCTGCATCAGCCCGAGTCGACATAAGCGAGCAGGCTCCACGCCAACGACGGGACCTCGGTCCGCCTTCGCTGCAAAGCGCGGGCGGACCGCGCCCGCTTATTGCTGCCGCGTCACCCAGCTGCGCAGCGAGATGCCGCCGGGGATGCCGCTGCATTGCGGCGCCTCGGCGTCATGCATCAGCTCGAAACGGCTGCCGGTCCAGGCCCAGGCGCTGCTGGCATTGCAATCGTTGAAGCCGCGGCCCTTGGAAAAACTGCTGAGCACGCCTTGATCGAACTCGGCGTTCATCTGGTATTCGGGCTCGCCGCCAGGCAGTTGGGCCAGCCGCGGCTGATACGGCGGCTTGTCCTGGGCGATCCACACGCTGGAACCGCTCTGGTAAGCGCCGCGACCACATTCGCGCAGCACCAGCACTTGCTTGGCGCTCAAGCGGTGCACGCTCACCGCCGGATGCTCCTCGTCCGGCATCTGCTCCCAACAGTCACGCTCGCGCACCGCCTTCAGGATGGGCGCCGCCAGAGCATCATCGCCGGGCCGCGCCGCCGTCGGCACCGACCGCAACAGCGGCGCCGGCAAGGCCGGCGGCACCGAGGCTTCCGGCTTCGTCCCCTTCTTCACCAGCGCGCCGGGCGTGCCCAGCCGGCCCTGGGCTTCGTCCATGCGCAGCAGCGCGGCCTTGAGGCCGGCCAGCGACAGCCGCCATTGCTGCTTGCCATCGCTCAACTCCGCCGCGTCCGCGTCCAGCATGAGCGGCAGCAACTTGGCCATCTGCGCGGCGGACAGTGTCTGCTCGTCTTTCAGACCCTGCAGACTGAAACCGCCCACGCGCAGGCTCAGCGGGCCGATTCCACCCTCCTCCGAATTCGCCAGCAACTCTCCGCTCAGCGGCGCATTCGGGCCGCCATCGCGCTTGAGCAGCAGGCTGACCGGATTGCCGCCCTCATCGCCCTGCGTGCCGTTGGCCTCGCAATGACGGGTGTTGTCGCAGGCCACCGCCCAATCCTTGTATACCTGCGCCTTGGCCCAACTCGCGGCGGGCAGGCCTAGCGCCGCCAGCGCGGCGACCATGATGTGTATTCGCATGCTTGTCCTTGTGTCATTCCATGCCCACCGCGTGGCGATAGCGCCGTAGCGCCAACACGCGGCAGACAGGGCGCAAACGCTCAGTCCCGCTGGCACACCCGGATCCGATGCCCATCCGGGTCCAGCGCCAGGAAGGTGCGGCCGTAGACTTCGGTGCTCGGCGGCTGCGCGATGCGCAGATCGGGGTCGGCGCGCCAGGCCTGATAGAGCTGGTCCACCTCGGCGTCGGATGCCAGCATGATACCGGTTTCGACAAATCTCGGGACATCGGCATGCGGCGCGTCGCCGCCGCTCCACAAGGCGAACAGCGCCTCGCCGCCGGCGCTGAAGGCGACATAACGCGGGCTGGCGAATACCGGATCTGTGGTGAACAAACGGCGATACAGCGCGGTGGAACGCTGGATATCCGTCACATACAGCAGTTGCAGATTGGGTTTGGGAGCCAAGGTCATCGCTATCTTCTCTTCATGAAATGCGGGCTGCGCCGCGGATGACGGACAGGCTACGCCCCCTCTGCTGACAGCGTGGCGTCAGCAGGGCGCGGCTTTTCCGCGTCCCCGCGCCGACAGCAGCAGCGCGAACAGCATCAGCGCCGCCGCCAGGCCAAAGGCGGCGCGCATGCCGGCGGC
>NZ_JAJOHW010000256.1:0-1835 GCF_021129195.1 Chromobacterium aquaticum
CGAGGTGCGCAAGCTGTCCGAACGCACCGCCAACGCCACGGTGGAAATCGGCTCGATGATAGATTCGGTGCAGCAGGATTCCGCTTCCGCCATCGCCGGCATGCGCGCGGCGGTGGACCGGGTGGACGCCAGCGTCAGCCACGCCGGCGAGGCACAGGACACCTTGCAGGGCTTCTCGGTGCAGATCCAGGGCGTGTCGCGCGGCATGGGCGATATTTCGGCGGCGGTGCGCGAGCAGGCGAATGCTTCGCAGCATCTGGCCGGCAGCGTGGAGTCGGTCAGCAGCTCGGCCGAGGAAAACCGCCTGGCGGCGGAAGAGGCGCAGCAGGGCGTGGTCAATCTGCTGGAGCGCGGCGTGTCCTTGCGCGGCGTGGTGCAGCAGTTCACGCTCTAAGCCATGGCGCGGCGCAGGGTCGCCATGCACACGCAACCGCCCTCGGGCGGTTTTCTTTTTGCCGAACAAATGACATTGGCGTAAACTGGCTTGCCAAGCTAAAGCACGGAGGCAGGTCATGGAGCGGAAGCAGTCGTTGCCGTCTGGCGGCGTGGATCCGGCGCGCGGTCCTTTGATCATCGTGGCGTCCAGCGGCACCGGCGGGGACATGCAGCCCTTTATCGCGCTGGCGCGCGGGCTGCGCGAACGCGGCCACCGGGTGCTGCTGCTGGCGCCGGCCTTGCAGGAGGAGGCGGCGCGGGCGGCCGGCCTGCCGTACTGGCTGTTCGGCAGTATCGAGCGGGAACAGGCGGCGCTGGACAATCCCGACCTATGGCATGAGCACAAGAGCTGGGGCGTGCTGTGGGAGAGCCTGGTTCCGGATCTGGATGCCTTGCGGGAGCGGGTGCGGGCGCTGCCGGCGGATGAGGACTGCGTGGTTTTGTGTCATCCCGTCCTGGTGCCGATGGCGGCCTTGGCCCGCGCGGCGCGGCCGGATTTGCGCATCGTCGCCGCCTATCTCGCGCCGTCCAATCTGTGCAGCAGTCACGATCTGCTGAGCCTGGGCTCGCTGCGCATCCCCGGCTGGCTGCCGCCGGCCGTGACCGGCCTGCTGTGGCGCTGGCTGCATCGCTGGTTCAATGCGCAGACCTTGCCCGGCTTGAACGCGGCGCGCGCGCAGCGCGGCTTGGCGGCGGAGCCGCATTTCTTCGAGCACATGCTGCGGGCGCCGAATGCATCGGTGGCGCTGTTTCCCGACTGGTTCGCCGCGGTGCAGCCGGATTGGCCGCGGCCATGCGCGCAGGGCGATTTCATGTTGCCGGCGGCGGCCGGAGCCGGCCTGAGCGCGGAGCTGGAGGCTTTCCTGGCCGCTGGCGACGCGCCCATCGTGTTCACGCCGGGCACCGGCCATCGGCACGCGGCGGCTTTCTTCGACGCCGCGCTGCTGGCCTTGCTGCGGCTGGGGCGGCGCGGGATCTTCGTTACGCCGCACGCGGCGCAGTTGCCGCCGGCTCTGCCGGACTCTGTGCTGTGGCAGGCGCACGCGCCTTTCGCCACGCTATTGCCGCGCGTGGCGGCGCTGGTGCATCACGGCGGCGTCAGCACCACCGCCGACGCGATGCGCGCCGGCATTCCGCAATTGATCGTGCCTTTTGCCTATGACCAGTTCGACAATGGCTTGCGCGCCAAGCGCCTGGGCGTGGCCGAGGTGCTGCTGGCGCGGCGCTTGTCCGGCGCGCGCATGCATGAACGGCTGCGACGGCTATTGGCGGCGCCAAGCGTGCGCCAGTCCTGCCGCGAGCTGGCGGCGCGGATGGCCGGGGCGGAGCCGGCGCGTTCGCTGGATTGTGTGGAACGGGCGTTGCTGGGGCCGGTCTCGAACGGAACGGAAAACGCCGGC
>NZ_JAJOHW010000256.1:1888-2409 GCF_021129195.1 Chromobacterium aquaticum
CAGACATTGAACAGGTTCTTAGCTGAACAGCGTGCGCGCGCCCTCGTAACGGGCGGCGAAATAGCTATTGTCCAGCCGCGCCACGCGGATGGCGCTATTGGTGCGCGGCGCGTGCACGAACTTGGCGTCGCCGATGAAGATGCCCATGTGCGAGAACGGGCGGTTCATGGTGTTGAAGAACACCAGGTCGCCGACGCGCATGCGGCTGTCGGGAATCGGCCGCGCCACATTGGCGATCTGGGCGGCGTTGTGCGGCAGTTTGACGCCGACGGCGTTCTGATAGATGTAGCTGACCATGCCGCTGCAATCCAGGCCGGCCTCCGGGTTGGCGCCGCCGAACTTGTAGTCCAGGTCCAGCAGGCCCAGGGTATACATCAGGATTTCGCGGCCGGCACCGTCGGCCTTGAGGCCGGACAGGCTGACATCGCCGGAAGGGCGCGGCTTGCGCCCGCCGCCGGCCACCTTGGTGGGAGTGGTGCCGCAGGCGGCCAGCAGGCCGGCCAGCGACAGCAGCGCGGCGC
>NZ_JAJOHW010000257.1 GCF_021129195.1 Chromobacterium aquaticum
GATCGTAAACAGGTTCTCAGCGCTGGCCAGGCTGCCGCGGCAAGACCACGCCGCCTCCCGGCTCGGACTGGATCAAAATACGTTTATAGCTCTTCACCGCGATGCCGTCCTTGCGCCCTGGCGAAAATTCGACATGGCGAAAACGCTCGATCAAGGCCTGCTCGCTGCCGGCCGGCTGCGCGCTGAACGATTGCACCGCATCCACCCCACCCTGTTCATTGATATAGACGCGCAGCTCTATCCTGATCGTCACCCCAGTCAAATAGGACAGGTCCGGCAGCTCGATAGGCCGCAGCGACGTCGCCACTTGCTCCAGCTGACTGGCCGGGTAATACAGGTCTAGCCCCAGACGCTGCGGCACATCCTCCCCCGGCTCGGCGGCCTCGGCCAGCGCCGCCGACGCCGCGCTCGACGGCTCGCCGGCAGGCGCCGATGCGCTTGGCTGTGGTTCCGGCTCCGGTTTCGCTTCAGCCTCCGTCGGAGGCAAAGCCTCGGCCGCCACGGGCGCGCTCCACGCCGGCGG
>NZ_JAJOHW010000258.1 GCF_021129195.1 Chromobacterium aquaticum
GGCGAAAACCGCCGAGAAAGCGGAATGCACACACGGTACATGAGCATTTCGAAGCGGCACTCACCGTGCCAAGTTTCACGAAGCGCAGCAGACATTGAACAGGTTCTCAGGCTTCGCCGGCCACCATCATGCTGCGCAGCAGCACCGAGCCCATTTGCCGGCCGCCGCGCTCCAGCACGTCGTTGCCCACCGCGTCTACCTGCATGAACATCTCGCGCAGATTGCCGGCGATGGTGATTTCCTCCACCGGATGCACGATCACGCCGCGCTCCACCCAGAAACCGGCCGCGCCGCGCGAGTAATCGCCGGTGACGGTGTTGACGCCCTGGCCCAGCAGCTCGGTCACCAGCAAGCCGGTGCCCATCGCCTTCAGCAATTCTTCCAGGCTCTCGCCGGTGGAATGCACGATCAGATTATGCGCGCCGCCGGCGTTGCCGGTGGTCTGCATGCCCAGCTTGCGCGCCGAATAGCTGCCCAGCATATAGCCCTGCAGCACGCCCTTGTCCAATAGCCGGCGCGCCACCGTGGCCACGCCCTCGTTGTCGAAGGCGCCGCTGGCCATGCCGCGCAGCAGGAAGGGGTCTTCGTCTATGGTGACATTGGCCGACATCACCGGCTTGCCCAGCGAATCCAGCAAGAAGGACGATTTGCGGTACAGACTGCCGCCGCTGATGGCGGCCACCAAATGGCCGAGCAAGGACGACGCCACCGGCGCCTCGAACACCACCGGGTACTGCCCGGTCTTCACCTTGCGCGCGCCCAGGCGCCGCGCGGCGCGCTGGCCGGCCTTGGCGCCGATGGCCTCC
>NZ_JAJOHW010000259.1 GCF_021129195.1 Chromobacterium aquaticum
GCCTCGGCCAGCTTGGGCAGCGGCTCCGGACGGCGCGCGGCCTTGGGCCGGCTGGCCGCGGCGGCCAGGCTTTGCCGCGCGCCGCTCGGCAATGGCCGATTGCTGGGCGCGGCGCTGACCTCGGCCGCCCACAGCTGCATCACCGCGGTCGGCGCCGCCGGAGCGGGCGCCGGCTCGGCCACGGACAGATACAGACGCAGCGCCAGCAGCGGCGCGCCCAAAACCAACAGCGAGGCATTGCCCCAGCTGGCCAAGGGCAGCGGCGGCCTTTCCAATGCGGCCGCCATCTCAATCACCCTCGCGGGCGACCAGGCCCACGCTCAGATAGCCGGCCTCGCGCAAGGCGTCCATCACCGCCATCACCTCTTCATAGCGCGCCTGGCGGTCGGCCTGGAAAAACAGCGGCGTGTCGCGACGGCCGCCGCTGTCGCGGTCAAGGCGCGCGGCCAGCTCCGTCAGCGTCACCGCTTGCTTGCCCAGTTGCAGCGAGCGGTCCTGATTCATCGACAGGTAGAGCGGCTTGTCCGGCCGCGGCTGCTGGCGCGCGCTGGAGGCCGGCAGCTCAATCCGGGTATCCACCGTGGACAGCGGCGCCACCACCATGAAGATGATCAGCAGCACCAGCATCACGTCGATGAAGGGCGTGACGTTGATATCGGACAGCTCCGCCAGGTCCTCGTCCTGACTGCTGGGAAACCCGCCGGCCATTCAAGCGGTCTCCGCGCGGACGTCCAGCTCGCGGCTGAGCAGTAGCAGCGCCAGGCCGGCCGCCTGCTGGCTGCGGCCCTTGTGCCGCGCCAGCGCGCGGCTGAACAGGTTGTAGATCACCACGGCGGGAATGGCGGCCACCAGGCCGACGGCGGTGGCGAGCAAGGCCTCGGCGATGCCCGGCGCCACCGTGGCCAAGGAGCTGCTGCCGCTGCGGGCGATGCCGACGAAGCTGTTCATGATGCCCCACACCGTGCCGAACAGGCCGATGAAGGGCGC
>NZ_JAJOHW010000260.1 GCF_021129195.1 Chromobacterium aquaticum
CAGCGCCAGCGCCAGCAGGGCGAAGGCGGCCAGGGTGAGGGTGTCGGGCAGGGGCATGGCGGGCTCGCGGGGGATGGGGGAAAGGCAATGATACTGAAGCGGAGCGGCGACAAAAAGGCCGCCGGGTGTCCGGCCAGGGCCGGACACGCGACGGCAGAGCGCTCCCGTGCGCAGAGAAAGAGAGTTTTAGTTAGCCTTGGCCGCGCGCACCGCGGCGGCGGCGTCGGTGATGCCGGCGGAGCAACCTTCGCAATCCGCCGCCGGCTGGCGCGCGGTCTTGATCAGCAGATTGCGCACCGCTTTCCAGTTGAGGCTGGGGTTGGCGGACAACAACAGCGCCACCAGGCCGGAGACATGAGGCGTGGCCATGGAGGTGCCCTGGAAGGCGGCGTAGCTATCCGCGCCCGGCACGGTGGCGCCGCTGTTCAGCGTGGAGTAGATGCCGGGATCGCCGCTGTTGAGGTCGCCGCCCGGCGCGGTGACGGTGGTCATCGCGCCGTAGTTGGAGTAGGAGGCGATGCCGCCGGATTTGCCGTTGGCGGCGACGGTGATCACGCCGGGGCAGCTGGCCGGGTTGGTGTTGCGCGCGTTCTTCATCGCGTTGCCGGCGGCCACCACCACCACGCCGTTGCGGGCGTTGACCTGCTGGATGGCGTCGCGGTAGGTGCGGCTGCACGGCTGGGCGCCGCCCAGCGACATGCTCAGCACCCGCGCCACATTGGCGTTGACCGGCGCGCCGGGCACGGTGGCGCCCACCGCCCACAACATGGCGTCGGCGATGTCCGAGCTGGCGCCGCCGCACTGGCCCAGCACCCGCAGCGGCAGCAGCTTGGACTTGGGCGCCACGCCGGTCAGGCCGTTGCCGTCGCCGGCGGCCGCGGCGATGGTGCCGGCCACGTGAGTGCCGTGCCAGCTGCTATTGCCGGCGCGGCACAGGCTGCCGTCGCTGTAATCGCCCTGGTCCAGGCCATTGTTGGTGCGCGCGCTTTGCACCGGCTGGCCGTTGCTGTCCAGGAGCGGGCTGCCGTCGGCATTGGTCTGCGCCACCGCCGGCAGGCGCGCGCGCTTGGCGTCGGAGATGAAGTTGTAGCCCGGCTCCAGCAGATTGGGCTTGATGTCGGCGTGCGGGCGGTAGCCGGTATCCAGCACCGCCACGATGACGCCGGCGCCCTGCGACAGGTCCCAGGCCGCCGGCAGGTTCATCGCGCCCGGTTCGGCGGCGCTGGCCTGCATATCCCATTGCTTGGCCGCGTACAGCGGGCTGCTGGGCAGGTAGTTGGGGCTCATGATGAAGTCCGGCTCGGCGTATTCCACCGCCGGGTCCTGCTGGATCTTGCGCGCCAGCGTTTGCGCCTCGGCCACGCTCAGCGCCTTGCCGCTTTGATAGACATAGGCGCCGGTGCCCATCTGGTGATGGAACTGCAGCGGGCTGCCGCTCAGTTGCTGCACGCGTTGGGTGCGGGCGGCGAAATCCGCCGGGCGGCTGGACGGGGCGCGGCCGCCGTTGGCGATGCGAGCCTGGGTCAGTTGCACCTGAGAGACGCTGTGGTATTTGACGATGATGCCGGTGATGCCGGCGGCGGAGGGCGCCGCGGCGGCGATGTCGGCGCCGGCGCCGGCCAGCAGCGCGGCCAGCCACAGCCAGGCCAGGGCCGCGCCCAAACGCGGATAGCGTCGCCACATGGATCAGGCCTTGACGATGTTGGCAGCCGGTTCCAGAT
>NZ_JAJOHW010000261.1 GCF_021129195.1 Chromobacterium aquaticum
CGCCTTCACCTATCTGGCGCCCCTGTTCACCCGGGTCAGCGGCTTCGCCGCCGCGACGCTGCCCTGGCTGTTCGCTGGCTACGGGCTGGCGACGGTGCTCGGCAATCTGTGCAGCGGCCGGCTGGCGGACAGCCATACCCGCGCGGTGCTGCGCGGCGGCTTGCTGGTGTTGCTTGTTGCCCTGGTGGCGCTGGCATCGTTGGCGCAATGGCAGGCGGCGACGGCGGTGTGCGTGCTGCTGCTGGGCCTGGCCGGCCTGCCGATGAACCCGGCGATGGTGGCGCGGGTGGTGCGCGCCGGCGGCAGCGGGCCGATGGTGAACAGCCTGCACATGTCGGTGGTGAACCTGGGGCTGATGCTGGGCTCATGGGGTGGCGGCGCGCTGTTGGACGCCGGCTGGAGCCTGCGCGCGCCAGTGTGGCTGGGCGCCGCTCTGGCGGCCTTGGCCTTGGCCAGCCTGTGGCTGGACCGCGCCGGTCACAGCTGGCAGGCCACCGGCAGCTCGGCCGGCATGCCCAGGTAGAAGCCCTGGTAGAGTTCGACCCCCAGCTCCTGCATCGCCTGGTGCTGTTCGCTGGTTTCTATGCCTTCCACCGCCATGCGGCAGCCTATCTGCCAGCCCAGCTCCAGCAGCACCGGCAGCCGGTGGCGCTCGCCGGACATATAGTCCAGCAGCAGGCTGCGGTCTATCTTGATCAGGTCCGGGCACAGCGCCTTGACCTTGCCGTGGCGCGCGGCCACCGCGCCGAAATCGTCCACAGACAAGCCGAAGCCGGCTTCCGCGGTCAGGCGCAGGCTGTTGATCAGCGGCTGGCCGTGGTGCTCTACCTCGTATTCCGGCAGCTCGAAGATCACCCCGGCGCTGTCCAGCTCCAGCGAGTCCAGCAGGCCTTGCAGCAGCGGCAGGTGAGTGCGGCCGTCATTGTCCACGACGGCGGTCTGCGCCAGCAGGTTCAGGCTCAGGCAGCCGGCCTGGCCGCTTTGCGCGAAGTTGCGGATGTGGATCAGCCGCGCCAGCTGGTCCGCCTCCAGCGCCAGTTCCGGCTGCAGGCTGGCGAAGAAGGCGTCCGGAGGCGGCGCTTGGCCATCCAGCGTGCGGACGCGCAGCAGCGCCTCATGGCCGAACACGCCGCCGCTGCGGTAGAACAGCGGCTGGAACACGCTGCTGAACTGATAGCCGCCCAGCCGCGCGCAATAACGGCCGTCGGCGTCGCGGTACAGCTGCCGTTCGGAGTGGGGGCCTAGGGGTGGGACCATGGTTGTCTAGCCGCGCGGAGTGGACTTTCAGCATAGCAAGCATTGCGCGGCGCTACCGGGCGGCGGCGCGCGCCGTCGCCGGCTGGGC
>NZ_JAJOHW010000262.1 GCF_021129195.1 Chromobacterium aquaticum
GCGATGGACGGCGGCAGCGCGGCGGCGTCCCCGCCCGCCGCGTCGCGCCATTCCACCGCATAGCCCTCGCGCAGCGGTTCGACGCGCAGCAACTCATTGCGGGTCACCTCGCGCGACTCCAGGCCGGTCATTTCGAGCAGCACCTTGCCGGCGTCGAACAGGCTGGCCTGCCCCCGCTCGGCCGACGCGTGACAGCGCACCCCGGCGCCGGTCCGCCCGTGCAGCGCCAGCCGCGCGATGCGCGTCGGCACAAAAGCCTTGCTGCCCTCGGGCCGCGCGGCGGCGGCCACCAGTTGCAGCACCGAATCCAGCACCCCGGGGTGCAGCAACCAGCCAGCGTCGTCGGCGTCGTCCCGCATATCGCAACACGCGTCGCCGTCCCCGGCCACGATGTCCGACAAACGCCGGAAGGTCGGTCCCATCACCACGCTGCGCGCGCGCAGCCAGCTATCCATCAGCTCGGTGGAGATCGCTTCTCCGCGCACCGGCTCCGCCGGCGCGGCGCCCGGCGCCTCGCCGGCGTCCACCCTGGCCGTCGCATGAACGTCGGCGGAGTCCAGCGTCAACACCGTGGCTTCGAAACCGTCGCCGTCGCGCACCAATTGCAGCTGGACCTTGCGCGCCGCGCCCGACGGAATCACCAGCGCGGCCGGGAAGCGCAGATCGCTCAGCACGCAGCCGTCCGAGCCGGTGAGCGCGCGCGCGCCGTCGACCATCATCACCGCGAGCGCCGCGCCGGACACCACCACCTTGTCGTAAATCACGTGATCCTGCAGGAAGGGCAAGGCGGCCACGCTCCATTCGGCGTCGAAGAAGGTCGCGCCCAAGGCCGGCGCGTCGGTGCGCCGTCCAAGGAAGGGCGTCGCGCCCGCCGCCAGGAAGCGCGGCGCGCGGTCTATCCAGTGACGCTGGCGCTGGAAGGGATAGGTCGGCAGCGCCACCCGGTTGCCGTCGCGGTAATGCTGGGACAGCTCCAGCGTCAGGCCCGCGGTCCACAGCCGCGCCAGCGCGTCCGGCGAGGCCGGATCGAGCGAAACCATGCCGGCAGCGCCCGCGCCCAGCGCCGTGTCGCCGAAGTCCAGCACCCATTCCGCGCCGGCCGCCTCCAGC
>NZ_JAJOHW010000263.1 GCF_021129195.1 Chromobacterium aquaticum
CGCTTGCGGCGGCGCGGCGGCGGCGATGTCTGCGGCCCCGCTGGCCGCGACGAACACCACGCCCATCAAGGACGCGCCGCTGATCAGGCCCAGATTGCGCGACAGATTGAGCAGGCCGGACACCAGGCCGCGCTGGCGCGGCGCGGCGCGGCCCAGGATCAGGGTGTTGTTGGCGGCCTGGAACAAGGCGTAAGCGGCGGTGATCGCGATCAGCGGCAGCAAATAGCCCGCCAGCCCCAGGCGCGCCGGCAGCAATGCGAGCGCCAAGGCGCCGGCCGCTATCCCGGCCAGACCTGCCAGCGCCGCAGCAACCGCGCCGCAGCGGTCCACCAGCCGCCCGGCCGGCACCCCGCTCAAGGCCGCCACCAGCGGCCCCGCCGACATCGCCAGGCCGACGCCGGCGGCGTCCAGCCCTAAACCCCGCGCCAGATAGAACGGCCCCACCACCAGGGTGGCCATCATCACCGTGGACACCAGGACGTTGCCGAGCAGACCGACGGCCAACGCCGGATCGCGCAGCAGGGCCAGGTCAAGCAAGGGCGCGGCGGCCTTGGATTCGGCCCGGACAAAGGACCAGCAGCCAACGGCGGCCGCCAGCAACAAGGCGGCGTTGAGCGCGCCGAAATGCCCCGACGAATGGTCTTGCTTCAGGGTCAGGGCCAAGGCGTAGGCGGCCAGGGTCAGCGCCAGCCAAGCGCTGCCGGCGGCGTCGAAACCGGCGCGCTCGGCCCTGGGGCCGCGCTCCGCCGGCAATGCGCGCCAGGCCAACGCGAAAGCCAGCGCGCCCAGCGGCAGCTTGACCCAGAAAATGGCGCGCCAACCATGGGCCTCGATCAAGGCGCCGCCCAGCGACGGTCCCAGCGCGGTGCCGACGGCGGACATGGAACCCAACAGCCCCATCGCCCGGCCCACCTGCTCGCGCGGCGCGATATCCGCGACAAAGGCCATGCCCAGGGCCAGCATCAGCGCGGCGCCGACGCCTTGCAACGCTCGTCCGGCGAGCAAGGCCCAGAAGGCCTCGGCCGTGCCGCAGCCCACCGAGGCCACGGTGAATAGGGCGATGCCGGCCAGCAGCGCGCGGCGGCGGCCGAACTGATCGCCCAGCCGGCCAGCGTTGACGCTGGCCAGAGTGATCAACAGCAGATAGGCCAGCACCACCCATTGCGCTTGCCGGAAAGACACCTGGAAGGCCGTGGCCAGGGTGGGCAGGCCGACATTGGCGATGCTGGTGCCCAGCGAGGCCAGCAGGATAGCCAAGGCCAGGCTGGCCAGCGCGGCGGCGGAAGAAAACGAAGAGGATGCGGGAACAGGCATGAGGACGACTCCCCGCCGCGTCCGGCCCCGAACGCCGGAGCCGCCAACGCGGACCCGATACAGGCTACGCCGCCGCCATGGCAGGCGGAAGACGCATGGTTTGCACTGAATAGTTGCGTTTGACGCCATATATCGTTGTGCTAAGGTGAGGCCATGCCCATGCCCGACCTCAATCTGCTGATCACCCTGGACGCGCTGCCTGAGCGAAGGCAGCGCGTCCAGGGTGATCA
>NZ_JAJOHW010000264.1 GCF_021129195.1 Chromobacterium aquaticum
GTGCTGGACCCGTCCGGCCGCATCGTCGAGCGCTTCGCGCCCGAGGCCGGCGTCGGCGGCGAGGAGCGCGGCATCGACGCCGACCCGCCGCCGTATTCGCGGCGCGTCGGCATCCGCGAGCCGCTGGCCACCGGCGTGCGCGCCATCGACGGCCTGTTGACCTGCGGCGTCGGCCAGCGCGTCGGCATCTTCGCCTCCGCCGGCTGCGGCAAGACCATGTTGATGCACATGCTGATCGAGCAGAGCGACGCCGATGTCTTCGTCGTCGGCCTGATCGGCGAGCGCGGCCGCGAAGTGACCGAATTCGCCGAGGCGCTGCGCGCCTCGCCCAAGCGCGAACGCTGCGCGCTGGTGTTCGCCACCTCGGACTTCTCCTCGGTGGACCGCTGCAACGCGGCGCTGCTGGCCACCACGGTGGCGGAGTACTTCCGCGACCAGGGCAAGAAAGTGGTGCTGTTCGTCGATTCCATGACCCGTTACGCCCGCGCGCTGCGCGACGTGGCGCTGGCCGCCGGCGAACCGCCGGCGCGGCGCGGCTATCCGGCCTCGGTGTTCGACAGCCTGCCGCGCTTGCTGGAACGCCCCGGCGCCACCCACGGCGGCAGCATCACCGCCTTCTACACCGTGCTGCTGGAAAGCGACGACGAGCCGGACCCGATGGCCGACGAGATCCGCTCCATCCTGGATGGCCACATCTATCTGAGCCGCAAGCTGGCCGGCCAGGGCCACTACCCGGCCATCGACGTGCTCAAGAGCGCCAGCCGCGTGGCCGGCCAGGTCTGCGGCGGAGGTCATCTGCAGGCGGCCTCGGCGCTGCGCGCGCTGCTGGCGCGGCTGGAGGAATTGCAGGTGTTCATCGACCTGGGCGAATACCGCCCCGGCGAGAACGCCGACAACGACCGGGCGATGAACGCGCGCGAGACATTGCGGCAATGGCTGCGCCAGCCGCTGGACGAGCATTCGCCGTTCGAGGCCACGCTGCGGAGCCTGGATGCGTTTACTGCCTAAGCTGGGCGCGCTGCTGCGCCGTTGCCAGGCGGCGCAGCAGCGCTGCGAGGCCGAGTTGCTGCAGCTGGCGCGCCGGGACGGCGACCTCGCGGCGGAACAACAGGCGCTGGTTTTGCAGGGCCAGGGCCTGCGTCAACTGCTGCTGGCGCAGCGGCCGGCCGGGGCGATGAGCCGCGGCCAGCTGTTCGCGCTGCAACGCAAGCAGGCGGTGCTGCGCCGCCAGTTGCAGCAGCTGGATCTGCAACAGGGGCAGCTGGAGGAGCAGCGGCAAGCGCTGAGCGGCCTGCGCGACGCGCAGCAGACACTGCGCCGCCAATGGCTGCGCAAGGAAGACAAGTATCAACGCTGGGCCAAGCTGCAACGCCGCCAGGAACGCATGCGGCGTTTGCGGCTGGACGAGGCCGAACAGGAAGAGAGGACGATATGGAAGCGATGACGCCGATGCCCGCGCCGGGCGCGGACCTGCGGCCAGCGACGGACGCCGCTGGCGACGGCGCGGCGGAAGCCTTTGCCCGCGAAGCGCAAAAGCAGCGGCAGGACGCCGCCGATCCGGACCGCGACGAGGAGGGCGAGGCCGGCGAGCGCGAGCAGGACCGTTCCCGCTTGCCGGCGGCCTTGCCCTGGCAGCCGCCGTTGCCGGCGCAGTGGAACGCGGCGCGGCTGAGCGCCGGCGGCCGCCATGCGGCCGAAGCCGCGCTGTCCGCGCCGGGCAAGCGCGGCCAGACGCTTCTGGGCGACGGCGAACGGCCGGACGCCCACGGCAAGAGCGCGGCGCGGCAGCAAGGCGCGCACGTCGCCGCGCTGGCGGCCGAACACGCTGCCAGCC
>NZ_JAJOHW010000265.1 GCF_021129195.1 Chromobacterium aquaticum
GGCCTTGATCCTGCGCCCGGCCAAGGCCCGGCCCGCCAGCGCCGACGCCGCGCGCCAACGCGGCTGAACCGGCACTGGCCGCGCGGCGGCCAGCATGATAAGTTAAGGGACTGGATACAATATTCCGCACGGCAAGCACCGGGCGGACCCTTCCCACTCCCGAGGAAACCATGTTCGCTGCCACCGTATACGCGCAACGCCGCGCCCGTCTGCAAGCGGCCGGCCTGTCCGGCCTGCTGCTGTTTGTCGGCAATGTCGATTCGCCGATGAACTACCACGACAACACCCTGCCCTTCGTGCAGGACTCCAGCTTCCGTTATTTCTTCGGCCTGAACGAGCCGGGCCTGGCCGGCCTCATCGACGCCGACAGCGGCGAAGCGACCTTGTTCGGCAACGATCCGGACGTGGCCGACATCGTCTGGACCGGCCCGCTGCCCAGCCTGGCCGAACGCGCCGCGCTGGCCGGCCTGACACACAGCCGCGGCTACGCCGACCTGGCCGCCGCGCTGAGCGC
>NZ_JAJOHW010000266.1 GCF_021129195.1 Chromobacterium aquaticum
TCATCGATCAGGCCTCCGCTGAGCAGACTCGCCGCCAAATAGCCTTGGTCGCTGATCAATTGGGCCATTCCCAGGCTGCCATCGATCACTGTGTCCAACATGCTGCCTGTAAAACGTTGCCAAGCACCCGGACGAGAGGCTGTCACCGTGACCGGCTCAAGCTCTATGGTGTTCTCCCAATTAAACCCCTCAGTCGTGCCCACCTTGGCAACCATCGGCCGTTGAGACCCTTCATCCACAAAGCCCTCCGACCCGGCACCGCTCATCGCCTCCTGCCCACGCTGCCACTTGCCCGCATCCGCCACCAACGCGCCACGGCTGCCATAGCTCGTCTGTTGCGCAGCCGTCAGTTGTTCCGCCATCGCCTCTGCCAAGCGTTGTTGCTGCTGTTGCCGCTGCTGATCCCGCTTCTGCAGGCCGCTTGCCACCTGATCGCCCAGCGCGCTGCCGAACGATTCCGCCGCAATCGCCCCCAGTTCGGCCGCTGGCCGTTCACTTGCGACTGGATGCCGCCCGACACCAAACCCCGCAGCGTGCCGTAACCGACGCTCGCCACCGCGCCGATCTGCTTGCCGTCCAGGTAGTAGTA
>NZ_JAJOHW010000267.1 GCF_021129195.1 Chromobacterium aquaticum
TCCAGCACCGCCAGCGCCGCCGAGGCGTTGACCATCTGGTAGCCGCCGCGCAGCGCCGGAATCGGCAAGGCGTGGCGATGGGCGTCGCCCATGTGGAAGGACCATTGATTGTCCATGCGCTGGAAACCGAAGTCCGGCCCATACAATTTCAGATCCGCGCCGATGGCGCGCGCGTGCTCGATCAGCCTGGCCGGCGGCTTCGGGTCGGCGCACAAGGCCGGCTTGCCGGCGCGGTAGATGCCGGCCTTCTCGAAGCCGATGTCCTCGCGGTTGTCGCCGAGGATGGCCTGGTGGTCCAGGTCCACGCTGACCACCACCGACACGTCCGGCTCGAAAATATTGACCGCGTCCAGGCGGCCGCCCAGGCCCACCTCCAGCACGATCACGTCCACCTTTTCCGCGACGAAGCTGTGCATCGCCGCCAGGGTGCCGAATTCGAAATAAGTCAGCGAAGTGTCGCCGCGCGCGGCGTCTATCGCCTCGAAGCTGGCGACGATGCGCTCATCGCTGGCCGGGGCCAGATCGATGGCGATGCGCTCGTTGTAACGCAGAATGTGCGGCGAGGTATACGTCCCCACCTTGAAGCCGGCGCGATGCAGCATGGTGGACAGCATCGCGCACACCGAGCCCTTGCCATTGGTGCCGGCCACCATCACCACCGGGCAGGACGCTTGCAGATTCATCGCGGCGCGCACCCGCTCCACGCGGGCCAGGCCCATGTCGATGGCGGTGGCGTGCAGGCTCTCCTGCCAGCTCAGCCACTCGGCCAGTGTCTTGTGTCGAGTCATTTCGTTTCAGTCGAGTCCGTCTTGTCCGCGGTCTGGAACCACAGCAGGTAGGCGCGCAGTTGGCGGCGTCCATCCGCCGGCGCCGAATCCGGCCACAGCATCAGCGAGCGCCGCTGGCCGTCCAGCGTCACATTCAGCACCGTCAGCCACGGGGTAACGAAGCAATCGTCCAGCACCCGCGCCGGCAACGCCGCCTCGCGCCACAGGGTCAAACGCCCCAGTCCATCCACCTCCAGGCGGCGGAAACGCGCGGCGTCGCGCCAGCCATCGGCGCGCAAGGCGCGCCAGCTCAGCCAGGCCGCCGGCGCCGACAAGGCCAGCCAGGCCGGCGGCAGATAACGCGCCACCGTCAGCGTCAACGCCGCGGCGGCCAGCGTCACCAGCGCGAGCCAAAGCCGCGAGGGCCTCAGCTCGAAGCCGAACGGCGCCAACAGCTGCCGCCGGGCCATGGCTCAAAGATCGATGGCCGGGGTGTTGCTGATGTCGGCGTCCACGCTGTCTATCAGCGTGGAGTGGATTTCCACGTCGAACCACTCCCAGAACGCCTTCAAGGACAAATCCTTGGGCCAGAGTGCTTCGTCCTCGTACCAGGACGCTAGTTCCATCTTGAACAATTGTTCGTAGATTTCGTCGATGTAGGCGACGCCCTCTTCCGGCTCGTCGAACTCCGGCAGCAGGATCACGGTGCAGTCGGTGCGCAGGCTGTCCAGCGCCAGGTCCATATCGTTGTCCGGGGCCTGGTTCAGCCAGTCCAGGAACGGTTGCTTCGGCTTGATCACGGCCACAGAGCGGTCAACGAAGTACATAGCATGCCTTTCATTCAAGTTTGGCCGGCATTGTAACAGCACAAACCGCGCGGCGCTAAGCGTGGAAAGGTGAAGCCCATGTTACAATTCGAGCAACTTTCCATACAGAAAACAATACTCACATGGCCCTGATTACCGTCGAGAAAGCCTGCCTGGCTTTTGGTCACCACGCACTGCTGGATAATGTCGACTTCGCGCTGGAGCCGGGCGAGGTGGTCGGCCTGATCGGCCGCAACGGCGCCGGCAAGTCCTC
>NZ_JAJOHW010000268.1 GCF_021129195.1 Chromobacterium aquaticum
GGCCCAGATCGCCCAGGTCGTAGCGCCGCACGCGCTGGCCTTCCCGCGCCAGCGAGGTGAAGGCCAGCCGGCCGACGGCGCCGGGCGCGGCCGGGCGGTCGCTGTCCTGCTCCAGGATTTCCAGCCACTGGATATCGGCCAATAGATGGAATTCGCCGTCGCGGCCGTGGCCGCAGGCGTGGCCCAGCGGGCCGGCATCCACCGATCCGTACATCGCGGAGCGGATCAGCTCCACGCCAAAGCCGGCCAGGAACTGGCGTTGGCCGTCACTGATGTGTTCGCCGCCGCAGAACAGCTTGCGCACGCCGCCGTAGGCGCGCAGCGCGGCTTCCTCGCATTCGAACAGGCGCTGCAAGGTGCCCGGCATCCCCACCAGGGTGTTGACGCCTTGGGACACGATGAAGTGGGCGATCTGGCTGAAGTCGTCGTCCACCGGGCCGCCCATCGGGTATTGCGGCACGCCCAGCTTGTCCAGGATGGTGTAGAAACTGAGCATGCCGCCGTAGAGGTTGCCGCCGTAGAGCAAATTCATCACCCGGTCATGCGCCGGGTCCAGGCCGGCGGCGAGCAGGCCGTCCGCCGCCGCCAGCATCTGGCGGTGGTAATCGCGGTAGCTGAAGCCGGCCAGCTTGGGTTCGCCGCAGCTGCCGCCGCTGCGGAAGAACAGCTGGGCGGCCGGCCCCATTTCGGCTTGCTGGAAGGCCATTTTGTCCATCACCGGCAGCGCGTCCAGGCCGGCCGGCAGCGGCGGCAAGGCGTCCAGCGTCGCGTGGCCGGGCAGTTGACCATCGCGCAGGCTGACCGACACCCGCCGCGTCAGCCGGCTCAGCGCGTAAACGCCGTCGTGCGGCTCGCCGGCGTAGCCGTCGTGCATCGTCCCCACCGGGCACAGCCGGCCGACGCCGGCGTCCAGCAGCAGGCGGCTGAGCGCCGGCACTTGCTCCGGCGCGGCGATCAGGCCGCAGCTTTGCAAATGGGTGCGCCAGGGCAGCAGCAGTTCCACCAGCCGCGCGCGCGGCGCCGGCCGCAGTTGCAGGGTGCGGAACAGCGGCGAGGCCGCCAGTTCCTGGCGCTGCGCCCAGGCCACGCGCCAGCCCTCGCCCTGCTCCACCGCGCCGACCACGCCGGCGAAAGACTGGTCCAGCCGCATCATGGCCAGCTGGCTGGAGATTTCCGCGACTTCCTGCACGTCCGGCTGCAAGGCCGGCCAGGCCGGCGCGCGCCGCGCCAGCGCGGCGGCCATGGCCTGGGCCGCGCCGCGCAAGACGGCTTCGTCCTCGCTGTCCACCAGCAGGCATTGCGGGCTGGAGCAGGCTTGCTGGTCGAAACGGCAGACGTCGTCGGCCAGCGCGTCGTAATCGGCCTCCGTCGCCGCGGCCGGGTCCAGGTAGGCGAAGCTGATGCGGTGGCCCCAGGGTATCCAGCGGCAGCCGGCCGGCACTTGGCGGCGGATCGCTTCCAGCGCGGCGTCGCCGCCCCAGGCGGACACCGCGTCGGCGCGGGCCAGCAC
>NZ_JAJOHW010000269.1 GCF_021129195.1 Chromobacterium aquaticum
CCGCGGCGTCGAGCCCGGCCAGATGGGCGGCCAGCCGCGCCGCGTTGCCGCGCAGCGAGGCGTCGGATTTCGCGGAAACGACCAGCAATTGCACGCCTTCGTCCGCGCCGGCCGCCGTTTCGCCGGCGGCCGCGCGCGGCGGCGCGAGCAGCACCGCGTGCGCATTGGTGCCGCTGAAGCCGAAGGAGCTGACCCCGGCGACGCAGGGCGCGCCGCCGGCGTCTATGCGTTCCGCGCCGAGCGCGAGGCGCAGCGGCAGCGTGTCCCAGTCGATACCGCGGTTGGGCGTGCGCACATGCAGGGTGGCGGGCACCACGCCATGGCGCACCGTCAGCGCCGCCTTGATCAGCCCGGCAATCCCCGCCGCGCCTTCCAGATGGCCGAAATTGCTCTTGATCGAGCCCAGCAGCACGCGCTCCTCGCGGCCGCGGCCGGCGAACACGGAGGCCAGCGCCGCCGCCTCTATCGGATCGCCCAGCGCGGTGCCGGTGCCGTGCGCCTCGATATAATTCACCTGCGACGCGTCGATGCGCGCGGCGCGCAAGGCCGCCCGCACCAGCTCGCGCTGCGCGTGCTCGTTAGGCACCGTCAGGCCCGCGCTGCGACCGTCGTGATTGACGGCCGAGCCGGCGATCAGCGCGTCTATGGTGCGCCCGGCGGCCTCGGCGTCGGCGAGCCGCTGCAGCACCACCACGCCGCAGCCCTCGCCGCGCACGAAGCCGTCCGCGCCGTCGTCGAAGGAGCGGCAGCGGCCGCTGGGCGACAGCATGTGCGCCCGGCATTCGGCGGCGGTGGACAACGGCGACAGCACCACATTGACGCCGCCGACGATGGCGATGTCGCACTCGCCGGCGCGCAGCGCGTTGCAAGCCAGGTGCACGGCGACCAGCGACGACGAGCACGCGGTGTCTATCGTCAGCGTCGGCCCGTGCAGACCGAGCGCGTGCGACACGCGGCCCGCCAGCACGCTGGGCGCGTTGCCCGAGGCGGTGTAGAGGTCGACCTCCTCCGCCCGGCGGAAACGGTGCGCGTAGTCCTGATGCATGACGCCGGCGAACACCCCGGTGGCCGAGCCTTTCAGTTCCGCCGCCGTCATGCCGGCACGCTCCACCGCCTCCCAAGCCACCTCGAGCAGCATGCGCTGCTGCGGATCCAGCATCGCCGCCTCGCGCGCCGAAATGCCGAAGAAGCCGGCGTCGAAGGAGGCGATGTCGTCCAAAAAGCTGCCGGTGCGGCAGTAGATGCGGCCGCTGGCGTCCGGGTCGGCGTCGAAGTAGCGCTCGACGTCCCAACGCTCGGCCGGCACTTCGCTCACGCCGTCCGCGCCGTCGAGCAGCCGCTGCCACAGCGCCTCCGGCGAGTCGACGCCGGCGAAACGGCAGCCCATGCCGACCACGGCGATGGGCGCGTGCCGGCGCTGTTCGGCGCCGTCCAGTTCACGCTGCAGGCGTTCGATCTCGCGCAGCGCGTTCCGCATCAGCGCGGTCGTGTCGATCTGGCTCATCGCGCGTCCTTTCTATTCAGTTCCTTCAGTTTCGCGGACAGCATTTCCACGATCTCCTCCTGCGACATCGCGGCGTCCGCCGGCGCGTCGGGCTCGGCGGCGGGCGTCGCCTCCGCCTCGGCCATGCCGAACACCGTCCGCGCCAGATGGTCCGCCAAGGCGGCTATGGTCGGATTCGAGAAAATCACCGTGGTCGGTATCGCGCGGCCGAAACGCTTTTCCAGCAGCACGCGCAGATCGGTGATCAGCAAGGAGTCCAGGTCGTAGTCGAACAGCGAGCGCTCGGGGTCCAGCGAGGCCAGCGGCGTGCCGGTCACCAGCGCGGCGTCCTCGGCCAACAGTTGGAACAGACGATGTCGTCTTTCCTCCGCCGGCAGCGCCAGCAGCTCGCTGACCGAGGAGGTGGAACCCGCGCCCGGCTGGGCGGTGGCGATGCCGGCGAAGCGGCTGGCCGGCACATGCGGCGGCCATTGCTCGATCAAGCGCCCCCAGTCGATGGGCAGCAGCACGAGGTGGGCCGGCAGGTCCGCTCCCAGCGCGATCTCGAAAGTGGCGCGGCCGCATTCGGCCTCGATCTGGCCGATGCCCAGCTGCGCGAGCCGCCGCTTGGCGTTGGCGCTGGAGCGGGCCAGCATGCCCACGTCCTGCCACGGCCCCCAGGCGATGGACAGCGCGGGCAGCCCTTGCGCGCGGCGGCGCGCGGCCAGCGCGTCTAGGTAGGCGTTGGCCATCGCGTAGGTCGATTGCCCCGGCGCGCCGAAGGCGGCGGCGGCGGAGGAAAACAGCACGAAGTGTTCCAGCGGGTAAGCCAGGGTGCGCTCATGCAGCAGCCAGGCGCCGCGGGCCTTGCCGGCCAGGGTGGCGGCCAGCGACGCCGGCGTGACGTCGCCGACCAGGCAGTCCTCCACCACGCCCGCCAGATGGCAGACGCCGCGCAGCGGCGGCATGGTCGCGTCGATCTCGGCCAGCAGCGCGTCGACGTCCGCTTCCGCCGCCACGTCGGCCTGCCACACCTTCACCTCCACGCCGTCGCGGCGCAGCGCGGCCAGCGCCGCCT
>NZ_JAJOHW010000270.1 GCF_021129195.1 Chromobacterium aquaticum
GCATCGGCAGGCTCAGCGGCCGTTCCGCCGCCGCCAGCCACTGCGCCGCCAGCGCCTCCACGCCGGCGGACAAGGCCAGCCGCGCCAGCTCCGGCGCCGCGTGCTCCAGCCAGGCGCGAGCGTGCAGCCAGCCCTGCCAGCGCCGGTCCGCGTCGCTGACCGACAACCACAGGCCGTCACGCGGCGGCGTTTCCAGCACCGCGTCCCAGCCTTGCCGACGCCAGGCGGCGGCGGCGAGGCTCAACGCGCGCTCACGCGCGTCGATTTGTCTGAGCGCCAGCATCAGGCGTCCTCCTCCTCATCGCGCTGCGGCTGCTGCCGGCCCTGCTCGCGGCCGTCGTCGCGCGCCATCTGCCATTGCTGCGGATTGCCGGACTGCCATTGCTCGCCCAGCCGCTGCTGCACCAGGCTGTCCGACGGCTGCAGGCTGAGCACGCCGCCGGGCTGGCTCTGCACATTGACCGCGTGCTCGCCGCCCCAGCGCTGGAAGCGGTAAGTCAGGCCCGGCTGCGCCGGCTCCGGCGCGCTGGGCGCGGACGGGGCCGGCTGGGCC
>NZ_JAJOHW010000271.1 GCF_021129195.1 Chromobacterium aquaticum
CGCCTCCGGCGCAGCTGCGCCAGGCGGCGCTGGCCTTGCAGCAGTTGCGGGCCAGCCATCGCGGGCCGCTGCTGGTGCATTGCGCGCTGGGCTTGACCCGCAGCGCCGTGGTATTGCTGGCCTGGCTGGTGCTCAGCGGCCGCGCCAGCTCGGTGGAGCAGGCGCGCGCACTGCTGCGGCAACGCCGCCAGCGCGTGGAGTTGAGCGATGCGCAATGCGCGGAGCTGGCGCGTCAGTGCGCGCGAATGGAGCCGTTATGAAGACCGAGCTCGCGCAGGCGCGGCTGAGCGCCGCGGTGCTGGCTTCCAGCCGTTGGCTGTGCTGGCCCAGCTGGGGGCTGTTGGCCTTGATGGTGCTGGCGTCGCCGTCGGCGCTGTGGCTGCCGCTGTGCGCGGCTGTCGCTTTATGGCAGGCCTGGCTAGGTTGGCGCTTGCAATTGGACGCCGCGCTGTTGCGGGCGCTGGATTCGGCTGGCACTCTTGAGGAGCTGGACTTGAGCTTGTCGCGGCTGTTTGGCCGCGACTTGGCCGGCCGCTCGCTGGAAGCGCGGCAGCGCGGCATGGCCCGTTTGCTGCGCGGCTTCCTGTTGGCGACCGGCTTGTGCTGGCTGCTGGGTCTGGCCGGGTTGTTGGCGGGGCGGATGTGAACAATAAGAAGATTCAAGTGTGAGATGAGGAGAACCGTGATGAGCAAGAGAGCATGGTATGGCGGCGCGGCATGCGCCTTGCTGGCCGCCGGCGGCGTGGCCTGGTTGGGACTGATGCTGGCGGGCTTTGGCGCGTCCGGCGGCAATGGCGGCACGCCGGAGTGGCCGTTCTTGGTGGCCAAGGCCCTGGGGTTCGCGGGTTTCGCGATGTTTGTGTGTGGATTGGTGGCCTGCAAGGAAGTCAATTAAGAATGGGGTGAGAACGGACGGGGCGGCAAGCGTAGGCTTGCCGCCCCGTTCCTCGTTTCAGCCCATGCGCTGGCGCAGCGCGCGGCTCAGCTGTTCCACGCCCCAGGACAGCGCCACCATCGCCAGGATGATGGCCGCGGCGGCCTGCTGCTGGAACAGCGACAGCGCGAGATACAGCTGCTGGCCCAGGCCGCCGGCGCCGACGATGCCGAGCACGGTGGCGATGCGGATATTGTTTTCCCAGCGGTACAGCGTGTAAGCCAGCCATTGGCTGGCCACCATGGGCAGCGGTCCGTAGCAGAAGGCGGCGACGCGGCCCGCGCCGGCGTTGAGCAGCGCCTGTTCCGCTTGCGGCGGCGCGTTTTCTAGCGTTTCCGCGAACAGGCGGCCCAACACGCCGGCGGTGTGCAGCGCCAGCGCCAGCACCCCGGCGGCCGGCCCCAGGCCCAGCGCCAGCACCGCCAGCGCCGCCCACAGCAGATCCGGGATGCCGCGCAGCATATTCAGCAACAGCCGCGTCGCGCGCTTGGCGGCGGCCCCCAGCCGGCCGGCGGCGGGCAGCGCCAGCGGCATGGCCATCAAGGCGGCCAGCACCGTGCCCAGCGCCGACATCGCCAGGGTTTCCACCACGCCTTGTCCCAGTTGCCGCAAGTTTGGGGCGGAGAGGTCCGGCGGCAGGAATTCCATGGCGAAGCGCGGCAGGCCGCGCCAGTCGAAGCCGTTGGCGCGCCAATCCGGCCACAGCCAGTACAGGCTGAACGCGGTCAGCGCGCCGCCGGCCAGCAATAGGCGGCGTCCGCCGCCGTCGCGCTCCAGCGCGCGCCGCGACCAGCGGCTGACGCCCTCGCTCAAGCCCACCAGCAACAGGAACACCAATAGCAAGGTGCCGACCTCGCCGCCATTGAGCATTTTCAGGCTGCTGTCCAGCAATTGGCCGATGCCGCCGGCGCCGACGAAGCCCATCACCGCCGACGCGCGGATCGCGCATTCCCAGCGGTAAACGCTGTAGCTGATCAATTCCGGCAAGGCCTGTGGCCACAGCGCCCAGCACAGCCGTTGCCAGCGGCTGGCGCCGGCAGCCGCCAGCGCCTGGGCCGGCGCGCGTGGCTGGGATTCCAGGATTTCCGCGTAAACCTTGCCCAGCATGCCGCCGTAGGCCAGGCCCAAGGCCAGCACCGCCGGCAGGCTGCCCAGGCCGGCGGCGCGCACGAAGAGCAGCGCCCAGACGATGTCCGGCACGCCGCGCAGCCATACCATCAACCCGCGCAGCAGGCTCTGCGCGGTCAGGACGGTGCGGCGCGGCCGGACCGCGGTGAGTTGGTGATCGTCCAGCGCGCGGCTGGTGGCGAAGGCCAGCGGCGCGCCCAGCAGCATGGCCAGGCACAGGCCGGCGCTGGCCACCGCCAGCGTGGTGGCGGTTTCCTTGGCCACTTCTTTCAGAAAGTCGCCGTCGTGCGCCGGCGGCAGAAAGCCGGCGGCGAAGCGAGCCAGGCTGAGCCAGGTGTCGCTATTGAACAAGGTGCTCAGCGTGAACTGGGTCAGCGGCAGCGTCGGCAGCAGCAAGGCCAGCGTCAGCAGCAGCCAGCCCAGCCGCGCGCGGGCGGCCGGGTCGCGCGGCGCGGGCTTCAGCATTGCAAGCCCCTGAGCGCCGCGCTGGGCGCGGCTGGCTCTGCCGCGCTCTCGGGCGCGTCGCCGGCGTAGAGTTCGGCCAGCAGAGTGGCGTCGACTTGCTCGCGCGGCAGATCGAAGGCGATGGCGCCGTCGCGCAGGCCGATGATGCGCGGGAAGTGCGCCAGCGCCAGCGGCACCGAGTGCAGGCTGACCAATAGCGTGGCCTGGCGGGCGCGGGCGTCCTCGCACAGTAGGCGTATGCTGTCATCGGCCAGCCTGGGGTCCAGCGCCGATACCGGCTCGTCGGCCAGCAACAGTTCCGGCCGTTGGTACAGCGCGCGGGCGATGCCGACACGCTGACGCTGGCCGCCGGACA
>NZ_JAJOHW010000272.1 GCF_021129195.1 Chromobacterium aquaticum
CGGCGGCCGGCGCGGCCGCGCTGCCGGGGACCAGCGCGCTGAGCCGGCTGCCGGGCCAGGGCTGGCCGCTTTGCATCGCGGCCAGCAGCCGCGCGCCGTCGTCCTGGCCGCCGGCGAAGACGAAGGCCCAGGGCGCGTCGTCACGCCAGGCGATGCGTTGTTCCAGGCCGCGGCGCGCGCCGCTGAACACTTGCAACTGCGGGCCGCCGTTCAGGTCCAGCAGCCAAGTCAGCTCGGCCAGCCAGTCCGGCCGCGCTTGGGCGTGGGCGGCGTTCAGCACCAGGATGTCCGGCGCGCGCAGGCTGAGCGCGGCGTAGCTGCAGCCGGCCAGCAAGGGCTGCAGCCGCGCGCGCAGCGCCGGCAGATCCGGGTGGCGGCTGGCGGCGCGCACCCGCCACGGCAGTTCGGCGCGTTCCACCCGCACCGCGGCGTGCTTGAGTTCGGGCTGGAACGATTGCGGATCCACCGCCGGCGAGCAGGCCTGGTTGACGCCGCCGCTGTCCAGATGCTGGCCGCTCCAGTGCATGGCGGCGAACACGCAGCCGCCGGGCAGGTCCTCGCAAAGCGCCAGCGGCAGCACCAGGCCGCCGCGCCGGCTTTCCACCTTGACCAGCTCGCCGGCCTGTAGGCCGCGGCGGGCGGCGTCGGCCGGATGCATGTCCAGCGTCGGTTCCGGCGCGTGGGAGAACAGCCGCGCCACCCGGCCGCTGCGGCTCATGCCGTGCCATTGGTCGCGCAGCCGGCCGGTGAGCAGGCGGAAGGGGTAATGGGCGTTGACCGCGTCCGCCGGCGGCCGGTAGGGCGTGGAATGGAACAGCGCGCGGCCGTTGGCGGTGGCAAAGCGGCCGTCCTGGTAGCGGCGCGCCTGGCC
>NZ_JAJOHW010000273.1 GCF_021129195.1 Chromobacterium aquaticum
GCTACGGCTGGCGCGCCCGGCGCGCCGGCGGTGCCGGCCACCGTGGCCGGCCGTCCCGACGCCAAGAAGGGCGGCAGCGGTAACAAGAAGGGTGGCGATCGCTGGGATGACAACAAGAAGGGTGGCCGCGGTCTGAAGACCAAGGGCGGCGACGCCGGCAATGATTGGAAATCCCGTGGCGGCAAGAACCGTCACAAGCAGAACAATCAGCACGCCTTCCAGGCGCCGACCGAGCCCATCGTGCATGAAGTGCTGGTGCCGGAAACCATTTCCGTCGCCGACCTGGCGCACAAGATGGCCGTCAAGGCCGTCGAGGTGATCAAGGCGCTGATGAAGATGGGCATGATGGTGACCATCAACCAGGTGCTGGATCAGGAAACCGCGATGATCGTGGTGGAAGAGATGGGCCACGTGCCGAAGGCGGCTCAGGCCGACGATCCGGAAGCCTATCTGGAACTGAGCGGCGGCGAATCCGCGGTGGAAGCGGTGGAACTGCCGCGCTCCCCGGTGGTGACCGTGATGGGTCACGTCGACCACGGCAAGACCTCGTTGCTGGACTACATCCGCCGCGCCAAGGTCGCCGCGGGCGAAGCCGGCGGCATTACCCAGCATATCGGTGCTTACCACGTGGAAACCCCGCGCGGCATGATCACCTTCCTGGATACCCCGGGTCACGAAGCGTTTACCGCGATGCGTGCCCGTGGCGCCAAGGCCACCGACATCGTGGTGCTGGTGGTGGCGGCCGA
>NZ_JAJOHW010000274.1 GCF_021129195.1 Chromobacterium aquaticum
GCCGCGCGCCAGCCGTCGATGAGCGCGGCGTCGTCGGGCGTGTCCGCCTCGCCGCCCCTGTCCGCGGCCACAATCAAATGCAGCGCCCCGGCATAAGGCGTCGCCGGCGCGTAATCCGTCAGCGAATGCGCGATGAAGGCGCGCACGCGCGCCGCGAACTCGGGCAGGCCAAGCTCCTCCGACAGCACGCCCGCCGCTATCAAGCGCTCGCGCAAACGCTCCACTCTCCGCGCATCGTCCAGCGCGTCGAATTCATCGGCGTCGAATAGCGGCTTGGCGTCGGCCAGACGCGCGAAGCTGTTGCCGATCTCCACCATCCAGCGGCTGTCCCGCCAGTCCCGCTTGTGCGGCCGCGCCGCCGACCCCGGCGGCAGGCTGTCCACGATGGAAACCCAAGCCACCGCCTCGCCCTGGCCGGCCAGTTGCCGCGCAATCTCAAGCGCGACCCAGCCGCCGAAAGAATGGCCGCCCAGGCGATAAGGCCCATAAGGCCGCACCCGCCGGATGTCGGCGATCAGCGCCGTCGCGATGGCTTCGACGCCGGCCGCGTCGGCCTCGCCGGGCCCGGGCAGCTCCATGCCCCATACCGAGAAGTCCTTGGACAGCTCGGCCGCGAGCGCGCGCAGATACGGCACATGCCCGCCCGCGCCCGGCGCGAAGAACAGCGGCGGCGCGTCGCCCGGCGCGGACAGCGCGACGAGCGCGCCGACCCGGACGCCGTCCGCGCCCGCGCCCTCGGTCTCGATGACCCGGGCCTGCTCGGCCACGGTCTGCGCCGTCAACAGACGGGCCACCACCGCCGCGTCCAGGCCAAAGGCCCGGCCGGCGCGGGAGCAGATCCGCAGCATCAGCAAAGAATCTCCGCCCAGCGCGCTGAAATCGCTGTCCTCCGACGGCGGTTCGCGCTTGAGCACGGCCGTCCACAAGGCGCTCAGCTCGCGTCGCAACGCCGCGCCGCTGGGCCGCGCGGCGGCGGACGCCTTGGCCG
>NZ_JAJOHW010000275.1 GCF_021129195.1 Chromobacterium aquaticum
CGCTCAGGCCGGCCGGCTCGCCGTGCGCGCCACCCACCGGCCATGGCGCGAAAATCGCCAGCCCGTGCGCGGCTAGGGAAAACGACAGGCCCAGCAAGATGCGGTCGCCATTGGACAGGCCGCGCCAGCGCGTCCCCCAGCCCGGCCGCGCGCTCACCGCCGCGCTCCAGTCGCGACAACGGCCTGCCGCGCCGCCACGAAGGCGTCGGGACAGGCCGCGGGCGTCGCGCGGGGCGCGGCAGGCTTATTTGGCCTTGAGCAGCTTCTCGATGTCTTCGGCATCGATCGCGCCCGGCACCAGCTGGCCATTGGCGAAGATCAGGCCCGGCGTGCCGGTGATGCCCAGTTTCTCGCCCAACTGCTGAATCTTCTCCAACGGAGTGTCGCAATTGTCCGGACCGGTCAGCGGCTTGCCGTCGCGCATGAAGCCGGACCAGGCCGCCACTTTGTCGGGCGAGCACCAGATCTGCTTGGACTTGCGCATCGCGTCCGGATGCAGCTGGGTCAGCGGATAGAGGAAGGTGTAGATGGTCACGTTGTCCAGGTTCTTCAGACCCTCGCGTTCCAGCTTCTTGCAGAACGGGCAGTCCGGATCGGAGAACACCGCCAGCTTGCGCTCGCCCTTGCCGCGCACTTCCTTCAGCGCGTATTCGAATGGCAGCGACTTGAAGTCCACCTTGTTCAGCTCGGCCAGTTTCTTCTCGGTCAGGCTTTCCTTCTTCACCGCGTCGATCAGGTCGCCGACAAACAGATAGCTGGCGTCGGCATTGGTGTACACCACCTGCTTATTGTCCACCACCACCTCGAAAATCCCTTTCACCGGGGAGGCGCTCACCGCCTTGACCGGCTTGCCGGGGAAACGGCCTTCAAACGCCTTTTTCACATCGCCGACGTTGCCGCTGCCGGCGGCCTGCGAGCAAGCGGCCAGCGCCATCATCAGGGAGGCGCCCAGCGCCAGGGACTTCAAGTTTTTCTTCATCAATCTTTATCCTTGGAAAGGAGGTTCAATAACCAATCGCCTGGCGAGCGAATTGCCGCTTCAAAGGCTTCAGGCAATTGGTCAGGTTCAGTCCGGCATTGCGCAGCCAGGGCAAGCCCGGCGCCTTGGCCTGGAACAGCTGGAACAGTCCATCGCAACCCAGCTGCATGGTTTTCACCGCTTCGCGCCGCTGGCGCTCATAACGGCGCAGCAGCATCCAGTCTCCGGCGTCGCGCTCGCCGGCCAGCAAGGCCGCCAATTGCTCAGCGTCCTGAAAACCCAGGTTCACCCCCTGGCCGGCCAGGGGGTGCACGGTGTGAGCGGCATCGCCCACCAGGGCCACGCGCTCGGCCACCACTCGCTGCGGCTGGATCAAGCGCAGCGGAAACGCCGCGGCGGCAGTAATGGTAGCCAATTTTCCCAGCGCTTGTCCTCCGGCCGCGGCCACCGTCTCCGCCAGCGCTGCCGGCGACAGTTGCAGCAAATGCTCGGGATCAGAGCTTGACCACACCATGGAAATTCGGTTCCCGGCCATCGGCAGCCAGGCCAGGATGTCGCCGCCGAGAAACCATTGCCGCGCCACGCCGCCGTGCGGGCGCTCGCAGTCGAAATTGGCCACCACCCCGCTCTGGCGGTAAGGCTTGACGCTGGCGTCCAGGCCGGCCTGCTCGCGCACCCAGGAGTTGGCGCCGTCGGCGCCGACCAGCAAGGCGGCGCTCAGCCGGCGGCCGTCCTCCAATTCCAGCTCGGCGCCCAGCGCGTCGGCGCGCAGCGTCTGCGGCAAGACCCCGGTCAGGCAATCGACGCCGGACGCCGCCAGCCGCCGCCACAAGGCGGCCAGCAGCCAGCGGTTCTCGGCGATCCAGGCCAGCGCCGGCTCGCCTGCGTCGCTGGCGGCGAACTCGATGCGGCCGCCCGCGTCGCCGCGCACATCCATCGCCTCAATCGCGCCCAGGCGCTCGGCGCCGGGCCAGGCGTCCAGGCTCTCGAGGAAACGGCGGTTGGCCGGGCTCACCGCGTAAATGCGCGCGTCCCAGCCCTGCTCCAGGCCCTCCAGCCGCGGCGGCCGTCCTTCTAGCAGGGCCACGCTCTTGCCGGCGCGCTCCAGCGCCAATGCCAGGCTGGCGCCCACCAGGCCGCCGCCGACGACGATCACATCGTATTGCAATGCTTTCACGCTCGCTCTCCCATCAGACGCCGAACACCAGATGGCTGGCGAATTTGCGCCGCAGCGGCGGCAGCGCGTCCAGCGCGCTGAGGCCGACGCTGCGCATCGCGCTGACCACCGGATGGTGGCCGTCGAACAATTTGATCAAGCCATGGGTGAAGCCCACCACCGCGTGGCTGTCCACCCGCCGCGACGCCGCATAGGCCGCCAGCGCGGCGGCGTCGCCGGGGTCGGTGACGCCGGCCAGCGC
>NZ_JAJOHW010000276.1 GCF_021129195.1 Chromobacterium aquaticum
AGGCCGGCCAGCGCGCCCAATTGATACAGCATGTCCTGGTACACCCGCTCCGGCGCGCGCGCCAGCGGCCGGCGGCCGAAGTTTTCCCGGTCGGGAAAACCGGGGTGCGCGCCCGCCGCCACTCCGCGCAGCGCCGCCGCCTGCAGCGCCAACCACATTGTCTCGGCATCACCGGCATGCCAGCCGCAGGCGATGTTCACCGAACTGACATAGTCCATGATCGCGGCGTCGTCGCCGCAGCCTTCGCCGATATCGGCGTTCAGATCGATCTGCATGCCTGGCTCCAATCCTGTGCCTGCAATAATTGGCGCTGACGCAAACGCGCCGCCGTCGCCTGCTGCGCATCCACCATCACAAAGTGTAGCCTGACGCCTGGACGCGCCTGCGCCAACTTCCACAGATCCGCTTCGATCACGCAGGCGATGCGTGGATAGCCGCCAGTGGTCTGCGCGTCGGCCAGCAATACGATGGGCTGGCCGCCAGGCGGCACTTGCACCACGCCGGGCAACACCGCGTGCGACAAGGACTCGCCGCCGGAGGCCCGCGCCAGCTCCTCTCCCAGCAAGCGGTAGCCCATGCGATTGCTTTGCGGCGACACCGTCCATTGCTGGCGGCAAAACGCCTGCCGTGTCGCCGGAGTGAACGCATGCCAATCCGGGCCCGGCAGGCAGCGCAACTCCGGCGACCAGCCCAGGCCACGGCGGCCCAGCCGACCGGACAGCGGCGCGGCCGCTCCCAGGGGCAAGCGGTCGCCGCCTCGCAACGCCCGCCCCTGCCAGCCGCCCAGCCCGGCTTGCAGATCCGTGGCGCGCGCGCCCAGCG
>NZ_JAJOHW010000277.1 GCF_021129195.1 Chromobacterium aquaticum
GGCCGCTGCTGCTGATAGGCGGCGGCGCGCGCCAGGCCGCGCCGCAACTGAGCCGGCTGGCGGAAATGCTGGACGCGCCGGCGCTGATGACCATCAACGCGCGCGGCGCGCTGCCGGACGGCCACCCGCTGGCCCTGTCCTGCAGCCCCTCGCTGCCGGCCGCGCGCCGCCTGATCGCCGCCAGCGACGTGGTGCTGGCCGTGGGCTGCGAACTGGGGCCCACCGATTTCGACATGTACGTGGACGGCGGCTTCCGCCTGCCCGGCGCGCTGATCCGCGTCGACATCGACCCGGAACAACTCTGCCGCGGCCGCGGCGCCGACCTGCCGTTATTGGGCGACGCCAAAGAAACCCTGCAGCTGCTGACGCTGCAACTGACCGACGCCGCCCGCCAGGGCGAAGAACGCGCCGACGCCACCCGCCGCCTGGCCGCCGCCGAAATGGAACCGGAACACGCCGCCGATCTGGCTTGGCTGCACCGCGTGCGCGACATCCTGCCGCAAGCGCGCTGGGTGGGGGACTCCACCCGCCTGGTCTACGCCGGCAACCTGGGCTTTTGCGCCCCGCGCGGCAACAGCTGGTTCAACGCCTCCGTGGGCTTCGGCGCGCTGGGTTACGGCCTGCCCGCCGCCATCGGCGCCGCGCTGGCCGAACCGGACCGGCCGGTGCTGTGCCTGGCCGGCGACGGCGGCTTCCAGTTCACCCTGGCGGAAATGGGCACCGCAATGGAAACCCGCGCCCGCCTGATCGTGCTGCTGCTCAACAACCGCGGCTACGGCGAAATCAAAAGCGCGATGCGCGCCGCCGATATGGAACCGCTGGGCGTGGATCTCTACACTCCGGACTTCCCGGCGCTGGCCCGCGCCTACGGCTGGCGCGCCGAAACCCTGGCACTGGGCACCCCGGAACCGCTGCTGCGCCAGGCGCTGGAAC
>NZ_JAJOHW010000278.1 GCF_021129195.1 Chromobacterium aquaticum
CGCCAGCGCGCCCAGCGGCTGCAGGGCGGCGTTATCCTGCATGGCGTTCTCCATCGGCCTCGTCTTGCGGGTCCGCGACGAAGAGCAGCGCTTCCCACGGTTCCAGCGCCACGCCGCCGGCCGGCAGCGTCATGCGCAGCGGCTGCTCCGGCTGCAGCCAGTCGCCGCGCGCCAGCAGCGCGAACAGCCGGGTATCGTCGCCCACGCTGTAGGCCACTTGCTCGGCGCGGTCCAGCGGCTGGAACACCAGGCCGCGCATGCGTTGGCGCGCCAGCGTGGCCACATGGGATTCGGAGGCGATGATGGCCTGGCCCAGCCATTGCTGGGCGGCGGAATCCGGCGCACCGCCGGGCATGCGCAGGCCGATGATCAGCCGCTCGATGTCGCGCGCGGCCTCCGGCAGCAGAATCCAGAAACCGTCGGCGTCGCGGTTGAACGGCAGGCTGCGGTAGCCGGCGCGCACCCGGTCCAGCGCGGCGGACAGCCAGGCCAGCAGCGGTTCGTAGCAGGCCAGCAGTTCTTGATAGTTGAAGGCGGGAAACACCGGCGCGCCGGCGCCGGGGTCCAGCGCGGTCAGCGCGCCGGCCATGCCGG
>NZ_JAJOHW010000279.1 GCF_021129195.1 Chromobacterium aquaticum
CGCTGGCAGCCGTCGCGCGCAGCTGGCGTTGCGCAGGGATGCGGCCGGCGCCGGGCCAGGCCGGCGCTAGGGTGGCTTGGTCCAGCCAGCTCAGACGCTGATCGTCCAGCGCCAGCAGCGATAGCGAGCAGCCAGGCATTTCCAGCGCGGTCATGAAGTTGCCGCTCCACGCGCGCTCCACCAGGAGGCCGCGCAGACGCAGATGAGCCAGCGCCGCGCGGGCGACGATGGCGAGCTCCATCGGCGGCGTGCCGCCCAGGCCGTTGACCAGCAGCGCCACCCGCTGTCCCGGGAGCCAGCCACGGTCTTGCAGGATGGCGTCCAGCAAGGTCGCGCACAAATCGGCGGCCGATGGCGTCGCCACGCGCCGCACGCCGGCCTCGCCGTGTATGCCCAGGCCCAGTTCCGCCTCTCCGCTGTCCAGTTGAAAGCCGGGGCGGCCGGTGGCCGGCACGGTGCAGGCGCCCAGGCCCACGCCCATGGTGGCCACCTGTTCCGCCGCCTGCCGCGCGGCGGCGGCGACCTCGGCCAGATCGGCGCCGGAGG
>NZ_JAJOHW010000280.1 GCF_021129195.1 Chromobacterium aquaticum
GCCGCGGCGGCGGCGCTGCGCCTGCCCGGCGATCACGTCGGCATCATGCGCCCCCCCTTCGTCAGCGGGCTGGCCGGCGCCTTGCGCGCCATGGAGGCCGCCGCGCGGCGGGCCGTTTCAGACATGGAAACCGAGGAAGAACAATGAACACCAGAGTCAAGGCATTCGCCGCCGTCGAGGCGGCGCTGGCGGAACCGGAGGCGGCGCTCGCCAACGGCGATTTCGAAACCGTGGAACAGTTGATGAGCGGCATCCGCGCGGCCAACCGGGCGCACGGCCTGTGGCTGCCGCAGGTGCCGCGCGCTGACGGCGGCCTGGGCCTGAACCTGCTTGAGCTGGTGGAGGTGGGCGAGCTGCTGGGCGCCTCGCCGCTGGGCCATTACGCGGTCAACTACCAGGCGCCCGATGCCGGCAACATCGACGTGCTGCTGGAGTACGCGACTCCCGCGCAGCGCCGGCGCTGGCTGGAGCCGCTATTGCGCGGCGAGCTGCGCAGTTGCTTCGCGGCGACGGAGCCGGAGTCCGCCGGATCGAATCCCTCCTCGCTGAAAACGACGGCGGTGTACAGGGACGGCGCCTGGCATCTGAACGGCCGCAAATGGTTCGCGTCCGGCGCCGACGGCGCGGGCTTCGCCATCGTGCTGGCCGTCACCGACGAGGCCGCGCCGCTGCACGCGCGCACCAGCACCTTCATCGTGCCCACCGACGCGCCCGGCTTCCGCCACGTCCGCAATCTGCGGGTGATGGGGGACGAGGGCTGCGGCTGGGCCAGCCACGGCGAACTGGTGCTGGACGATTGCCGGGTGGGCGAGGACGCGATGCTGGGCAAGCCCGGCGAGGGCTTCGTCGTGCTGCAGGCCAGGCTCGCCACCGGGCGGCTGCACCATTGCGCGCGCTGGATAGGCGTGTGCGAGCGCGCCTTCGCCATCATGTGCCGGCGCGCCTGCCGCCGGGAACTGGCGGCGGGCGAGCTGCTGTCCTCGCGCCAGACGGTGCAGAACTGGATCGCCGAGAGCCGCGCGTCGATAGACGCCGCGCGCCTGCTGGTGACCCAGGCGGCCACACGGCTGCAAAACCGCCACGAGCGCGCGCAGATCGACATCTCGATCGCGAAGTTCTTCGTGGCCGGCGTGACGCAGACCGTGCTCGATCACGCGTTGCAGGTTCAGGGCGCGTTGGGCGTCAGCGGCGACACGATTCTCAATGTGCTGTGGCGGCACGAACGCGCGGGGCGGATTTACGACGGCCCGGACGAGGTGCACAAGAGCCTGGTGGCGCGTCATGCGCTGGCCGGCTTCCGGCGGGAGCTGGCATGAGCGCGCGGATTGCGGAGCGCGCGATGGCGGCGCTGGGCCGCCCCCGCG
>NZ_JAJOHW010000281.1 GCF_021129195.1 Chromobacterium aquaticum
CGTGAAACGCGCCGCTGCCGCGTCGCCATCGTCGGCAGCGGCGTGGCCGGCCTGTTCGCCGCCTGGCGGCTGCGCAAGGAGGGCTTCGACGACGTGGTGGTGCTGGACGGGCCGGAGCCGGACGGCAACGCCGCCGCCGGCGCCTTCGGCGGCTATCGCTATCCCACCGGCGCCCACTATTTGCCGCTGCCGTCGATGGAGTCGCGCCATGTGCGCGAACTATTGGCCGAGATGGGAGTGATCGAGGCCGATCCCTTCGGCGCGCGGCCGCGCTTCGACGAGAACGTGACCGTGCACGCGCCGGACGAGCGGTTGTGGGTAAACGGCCAGTGGCAGGAAGGCTTGCTGCCACGGCTGGGCATGGACGCTGACGAGCTGGCGCAGCAGCGGCGTTTTCTCGCCCAGACCGCAGCCTGGCGCGAACAGCGCGGCCGCGACGGCCGCCGCGTGTTCTGCGTGCCGTTGGCACTGTCCTCGCAAGATCCGGCCTGGACCGCGCTGGATCGGTTGAGCTTCGCCGACTGGCTGCGCGCCAACGGCTACACCGCGCCCGGCCTGCTGTGGTATCTGGACTACTGCTGTCGCGACGATTACGGCAGCGCGCTGGCCGCTACCTCGGCTTGGGCCGGCCTGCATTATTTCTGCAGCCGCGGCGGCCAGGCGGCCAATGCCGAGGAGGGCGCGGTGCTGACCTGGCCGGACGGGCTGAACCCGCTGATCCGCCATCTGCGCGCCCGCATCGGCCCTGAGCGGCAATGGCCGGGCGTGGCCTGGCGAGTGGCGTCGGCCGGCGCCGGCATGGCGGTGGACTATCTGGAC
Organism: Chromobacterium aquaticum; assembly: GCF_021129195.1. Taxonomy (GTDB): domain Bacteria; phylum Pseudomonadota; class Gammaproteobacteria; order Burkholderiales; family Chromobacteriaceae; genus Chromobacterium; species Chromobacterium aquaticum. The sequence continues at coordinate 820 of NZ_JAJOHW010000281.1, forward strand.
GCGGCCGGCGCCAGCCGGCGCTTGCTGGCCGAACGGGTGATCCTGGCGACGCCGCTGCATGTCAGCCTGCATCTGAGCGGCCAATTGCCGGAGCTGGGCTTCGAGCGCCGCCATCTGCCGCCGCGCGCGCCGTGGCTGATAGGCAATTTCCTGATCGACCGTTTCCCGGCGGAGCCGGCCGCCGCGCCGCTGGCCTGGGACAATGTGGTGTACGGCAGCCGCGGTCTGGGCTATGTGGTGTCCACCCATCAATTGATCCGCGCCGCCAAGCCTGAGCGCAGCGTATTCACCAGCTACCACGCCTTCGCCGACCTGGCGCCGGCGGATGCGCGTAAAATGCTGGAGGCCGCCAGCGCCGAGGATTTGTTCGCCACCGCCGCCGCCGACCTGCTGAGCGTGTACGGCTGGCGTTTCCGTCAGTCGCTGCTGCAAGTGGAGTTGACCGCGCGCGGCCACGCGATGGCCAGCCCGGCGCCGGGTTTTTTGTCCAACCCCGGCTTGCAAGCCTTGCGCGCGGCCGATGGCCCGCTCCTGTTCGCCCATTCCGATCTCAGCGGCCTGTCGCTGTTCGAGGAGGCGGCGTGGTGGGGGGAGCAGGCGGCCTTGAAGGTGCTTGGCGCATGAGAACCTGTTCATAGTCTGCTGCGCGTGGTGGAGCGTTACACGGTGAGTGCCGCTTCGAAATGCTCATGTACCACGTGTACA
>NZ_JAJOHW010000282.1 GCF_021129195.1 Chromobacterium aquaticum
GGACGAGCCCACCAACCACCTGGACGTGTCCGCCATCGAATGGCTGGAAAGCCTGCTCAAGAATTTCAGCGGCAGCGTGCTCTTGATCACCCACGACCGCCGCTTCCTGGACAATGTCGCCACCCGCATCGTGGAACTGGACCGCGGCATTCTGCGCAGCTATCCGGGCAGCTTCTCCAGCTACCATGTGCGCAAGGCCGAGGAACTGGCGATAGAGGAAGAGCAGAACCGCATCTTCGACAAATTCCACGCCCAGGAAGAAGTATGGATCCGCAAGGGCATCGAGGCGCGCCGCACCCGCAACGAAGGCCGGGTGCGCCGGCTGGAAGCGATCCGCCGCGAACGCTCCGCGCGGCGCGAGCGCGTCGGCCAGGTCAACTTCCAGCTCAATGCCGGCGAACGCTCCGGCAAGCTGGTGGCGGAACTGGAACACGTCAGCAAGGGCTTCGAGGGCAGAACCCTGATCCGCGACTTCACCACCCGCATCCTGCGCGGCGACAAGATAGGCCTGATCGGCCCCAACGGCGCCGGCAAGACCACCCTGCTCAAGCTGATCCTGGGCCAGCTGGACGCGGACAGCGGCAGCATCAAGCAAGGCAGCAAGCTGGAGATCGCCTATTTCGACCAGTTCCGCGAGCAGCTGGACGAAGACAGCAGCGTCGCCGACATCATCAGCCAGGGCAATGACTTCGTCGAGGTCGGCGGCGTCAGAAAACACGTGATGAGCTATCTGGAGGACTTCCTATTCTCGCCGCAGCGCGCGCGCAGCCCGGTGCGCTCGTTGTCCGGCGGCGAGCGCAATCGCCTGCTGCTGGCGCGGCTGTTCACCCGCCCGGCCAATGTGCTGGTGCTGGACGAGCCCACCAATGATCTGGACATCGACACGCTGGAACTTCTGGAAGACGTGATCGCTCAATACTCGGGAACCGTGTTCCTGGTCAGCCACGACCGCGCCTTCCTCGACAACGTGGTCACCCAGGTGATCGCCTTCGAGGGCAACGGCCGGCTGGAAGAATATCCGGGCGGCTACCAGGACTGGATCGACACCAAGGCGCGCATGGCGGCGATGAAACCGGCGGAAAAACCGAAGGAAACCACCGCTCCGCAGGAAAAAGCCAAGGACAAGCCCAAGTCCGCGCGCAATAAACTGTCCTACAATGAGACGCGAGAACTCGCCGCGCTGCCGGACGAGATCGCCGCGCTCGAAACCGAGCAGGCCAGTCTGAATCAGCGTTTGCTGGACCCGAACTGCTACCGCGACACGCCCAAGGAGGCCATCGCCTGGCAGCAGCGGGTGGAACAGATAGACGAGACGCTGATGGAAAAGCTGGCGCGCTGGGAAGAACTGGAGTCAAAGCAACAATGAGCAAGATCCTGCCGCCCTCGCCCTCTTCGCCGCTGGACCGCCGCGCGCTGCTGCGC
>NZ_JAJOHW010000283.1 GCF_021129195.1 Chromobacterium aquaticum
GCCCAAATCGCCGCCGACTGCAAGCGGCGCGGCTGGCCGTTCCACTATCTGTGCGCCGGCGTGGCGGAAACCGCCAATACCGCCGCGCTGTTCGCCACCGCCAGACAACTGGACGTGCAGATGCTGTTCGACGAGGAACTGCAACCCTGGCGGCTGGAACAGCCCTTGCAGCGGCTGCGCGACTTCATCGAACCCTGCGATTACCTGTACCTGACCATGGACCTGGACGCGCTGCCGGCGTCGCAAGCGCCCGGCGTCAGCGCGCCAGCGGCGCTGGGCGTGCCACTGGCGACGCTGGAAGCGTTGATCGACATCCTCCGCGCCAGCGGCAAGCTGCGGCTGGCCGATATCGCGGAACTGAACCCTGAGCTGGACCAGGACCAACTGACCGCGCGGACCGCGGCGCGGCTGATACACCGGCTGACACGACCACTCTGAGAACCTGTTCAAGGCCTCGCGCTGGCGCGAGGCNNCCGCGCTGGCGGTGCTGGCCCTGCTGGCCGGCTACCGGCTCAAGCGTCATGTGCGCTTCTTCGAGCGCTTCTGCATCCCCGCGCCAGTGATAGGCGGCTTCGCCGTCTCCATCGCCGTCCTGCTGCTGCGCGAGAGCGGCGTCGCCGCGGTCAGCTTCGACACCACGCTGCAAACCCCGTTCATGGTGGCCTTCTTCACCACCGTGGGCATAGGCGGCAGCCTGGCGCTGCTGCGC
>NZ_JAJOHW010000284.1 GCF_021129195.1 Chromobacterium aquaticum
CGCCGGCGCGCGAGGCCTTCCGCTCCCTGGGCGCGCGGCCGCTGGACGTGGAGCAGGACGCGGCCGGCATGCGACCGGACGCGCTGGAGCGGCTGTGTCTGAGCCAGCCGGTCAAGGCCGTCTACCTGACGCCGCACCACCAGTATCCGACCACCTTGATGATGCCGGCCGAACGCCGGCTGCAATTACTGGCGCTGTCGCGCCATTACGGTTTCACCATCATCGAAGACGACTACGACCACGAATTCCACTTCAGCCGCAGCCCGGTGCTGCCGATGGCCAGCCTGGACGCCGCCGAACGCATCATCTATGTCGGCTCGCTGTCCAAGGTGCTGGCGCCGGGCCTGCGCGTCGGTTATATGGTGGCCGAGCCCGCCATCATCGAACGCTGCGCCGCCGACATCATGCTGATAGACCGCCAAGGCAACGCCGTCACCGAGCTGGCGGTGGCGGAACTGATGCACAGCGGCGAACTGAAACGCCACATCCGCCGCGCGCTGCGAGTCTACGCCACGCGCCGGCAAACGCTGGCCGCCGCGTTGGACCGGGAGCTGGCCGGCCTCGCCGACTACACCCTGCCGGAAGGCGGGCTCGCGCTGTGGTTGCGGCTGCCGCCGTGGACCGATATGCGGCGCCTGCTGGCCGATGCCGCCGAAGCCGG
>NZ_JAJOHW010000285.1 GCF_021129195.1 Chromobacterium aquaticum
GCCGCCGTTCCCGCCCGCGCCACGGCCTGGGCCAGTGCCGCGCCATCGCACAGCGCGGTATTGGCGCCCAAGCCGCCGGCCGGGCTCATCGCGTGGATCGCATCGCCCAGCAAGGCCACGCGTTCGCAGCGCCAGACCGGCACCTCGGCGCTGATGCGGATCGCCCGCGCGCCCAGGCACCGCGGATCGCCATGCGCGAAAACCGCCCGCAAACGCGAATGCCAGCCGCGCGTCGCCTGCAGCACCCGCGCCCGCAGCGCGTCGCCGCTCAAGCGCTCCGCTGGCAGCGCGCCGCCCAAATCCTCGGCCCGCGCCACGCAGGCCCAATACCAGTAATCCGGCAACGGGCTCAGCGCCGCCTCCGGTGCCAGCCGCCGCGCCAGCTCCGGCAAGGGCGCGCGAAAACGCATCGCCTCTATCACCGCGGTCAGACCATCGCCGAACACCACGCACACGCCCTGGCCCAGCTCCGGCGTCAACGCCTCGGCCGGCAGGGCCTCCCACGGCGTGACGCCATACAACACGATGGCGCCGCCGTCATCGGGCTCGCCGCCTGGGATCAATTGCCGGCGCACGGCCGAACCCACTCCGTCCGCGGCAATCAGCACATCCACCTCACACTCGGGCCGAGCCTCGAAATCCAGCAATAGGCCCTCCGGCGTTTCCCTGAAACCACGCAAGGCGTGGCCCCAACGGATCTGCCCCTCCAGCCCGCTGGCCAGGATTTCCCGCAGCGTCTGGCGATTGGCGCTGAGATCGCGCTCCGCCGCATCGTCCGCCTGCGCCGATGGCCGCCAGTGCGCCGGCTTGCGTTCCGGCAAGGCGCGCAGTTGCGGATCGATGAAACAATCGTCGCCGCCCAGCGAGCAGCTTTGCCGGAACAGCTCGTACTGCCGTGGCGTCATCACCTGCCGCAGGGCCTGCTGACCATCGCCGTCTATGCGCAGACGATAACCCTGCCAGCGGCTGTCGGCAGTGCGGTCACGCTCGAACACGGTGGCGGCGATGCCGGCGCGCGCCAGCCCCTGGGCCAGGCACAGCCCGCCCAAGCCGGCGCCGACGATGCCAATGCGTAGAGATTGCATAGCTTGTCCTTTGCTCATCAAGTGGGAAACCCGGTCAGGACCGCCGCCGCGCCGGCGGCCGCTCTGACCCTCGCCGACGATTGTGCGCGCCGTCGTCAAAGCTGCTATAACGCTGTTTTGCCAATAAATGGTGAAAAATGGCCAATATCGACGCCACACCGCCGGAAGAGGCCGTGGACCTGAGCGAATGGGCCGGCGGCCCGCCCTTGATCGCCGTGCCCGGCAATGACAACGAAGACAGCGACTACCGGCTGGGCAGCCGCGAATACGCCTGGCACAGCCATGTGCGCGGCCAGCTACTCTGCGTGGAAACCGGCCTGATCCAGATCCGCACCCCGCACGGCGCCTGGGTGCTGCCGCCGCACCGCGCCGGCTGGGTTCCGCCCGGCATGCCGCACCGGGTGCGCGTCAGCGGCGCGCTGGCCGGCTGGAGCGTGCTGCTGAACCCGGACTGGAGCCAGGCGCTGAGCCCGCAGCCGCGAGTGGTGGCGATCACCGAATTGATGCGCGCCGCGGTGCGCCGCGCGGTGGCCTGGACGGATCACGCGCCATGGCGGCCGGAGCAGGAACGCATCGCCTCGGTGCTGCTGGACGAGCTGCGGCAAGCACCGCATCAGGCGCTCTGCCTGCCGATACCGGAACACCCGCGCATCGCGGCACTGGCCCAGCGGCTGCTGACCGAGCAGGCCGGCAAGC
>NZ_JAJOHW010000286.1 GCF_021129195.1 Chromobacterium aquaticum
GGCGGCACCCGCGCGCTGCTGGGCGTCTACCTGGCGGTGGCGGCACTGCTGTTCGCCGCCGGCCTGGAACCGGGCGGCGCCGGCGGCGCGCTGCTGTTGTTCATGCTGGCCATGCTCTGTCTAGGGGCCGGCAACGGCGCGGTATTCCAACTGGTGCCGCAGCGCTTTGGCGGCGAGATCGGCGCGGTCACTGGCTTGATCGGCATGGCCGGCGGCGTCGGCGGCTTTCTGCTGGCGGCCGGCCTGGGCGTGATCAAGCAGGCCAGCGGCGGCTACGCCATCGGCCTGTGGCTGTACGCCGCACTGGCGCTGACGGCCTGGGCGGGCCTGGCCGGCTTGCGCCAGCGCTGGCGCGCCGGCTGGACCCTGGCCAGCACCCGAGTCTGACACGCGAGGACATCCATCATGACGAAACCCAAACTGGTGGTGGTCGGCAACGGCATGGCCGGCATCCGCACCGTGGAAGAGCTGCTGGCGCTGGCGCCGGACCTATACGACATCACCGTGTTCGGCGCCGAACCACACCCCAATTACAACCGCATCCAGCTGTCGCCGGTATTGGCCGGCGAA
>NZ_JAJOHW010000287.1 GCF_021129195.1 Chromobacterium aquaticum
CGCCCGCGCCGCCCGCTCCAGCGCGTCCGGTTCCGGCGGCGGCGCGGCGATGCGCCATAGCCGCGGCCGGAACCAGTCCGTCGGATAGTCCCAGGCCATGGTCTGCACGTCCTGCGGCAGCGCCAGCGTGGCCGGCCCGCATTGCGCCGGATCGGTCAGCACCGCCAGCGCGCGCGGCAATGCCGTGAGCAGCTGCGCCGGGTGGACGATGCGGTCGAAATAGCGCGACACCGGCCGCAGGCAATCGTTGACCGACAGCGTGCCGTCCTGCGGCGCTTCCAGTTGCTGCAGCACCGGGTCCGGCGCGCGCGACACGAACACGTCGCCGGGCAAGAGCAGCAAGGGCAGCCGGTTGACGTGGGCCAACGCCGCGGCGGTAACCAGATTGGTGGCGCCGGGGCCGATGGAGCTGGTCACCGCCATCATCCGGCGGCGGAAATGGGCTTTGGCGTAGGCGATGGCGGCGTGGGCCATGCCCTGCTCATTGTGGGCGCGCCAGGTGGGCAGGCTGTCGCCGGCCTGCTGCAGCGCCTCGCCCAGGCCGGCGACGTTGCCGTGGCCGAAGATGGCCCACACCCCGGCGAACAGCGGCGCCTCCTCGCCGTCCTGCTCCACCCGCTGCGCGGCCAGATAGCGCACCAGCGCCTGGGCCATGGTCAAACGGATCGTGCTCATGCTCATTCCTTATAAAATCAGCGCGGCTTTTCTTGCCACGGAAGCTCACGAAAAGATTTTTAGCCACGGAAACACACGGAAGC
>NZ_JAJOHW010000288.1 GCF_021129195.1 Chromobacterium aquaticum
GGCCGCCGATCTGGGCAACCCAGAGGCGCAATACTATGTGGCGGAGCAGCTAGCGCCGCGAAGCAAAGCGCCTGGGATTGCGAGGCAGATGTATCGTTGTGCTGCAGAACAAGGGCATGGCAAAGCAGCAAATGAATTAGGAAACGATCTGGCAGTCGAGAAACTCTACATCGGAGCCGTAGAAGCATTTCAACTTGGAGTAAAAGGCGGGGACTCTTCTTCCGCCAGCTTTTTAGAAAATGGCTTCAAAACCCCCCCTCCCGACGACGGCATGTATTACATGGCGCTGAAGTTGGACCCTGAGCGCAGTCGCCGTTATCGTTTAATTTGGAAACTCCTCTACGACTACTCCTACCTGCAACCCACGGTAGAAGAAGTCGACCAGATCGTGCCGCTGCCGCCGGCCCCCTTGCCGCCCTGGGACGGCGGCTTCCGCTGGCTGAAAGCCTTTCGTGGGCCGGGACCGGCTCAGCCCAGCGAAGATCTGATCCAGCAGCTGGCCGAGGCCAAGCAGCTCGACCCCGCCACCGGCCTG
>NZ_JAJOHW010000289.1 GCF_021129195.1 Chromobacterium aquaticum
GGACCTGCCGCTCGCCCATCTTGACCAGAACGATATCGACGAAGTGTTACAGCTACTGAACGAACAGCCATGAACAAAACATTATCAAACGCCGCGCAGCAAGCCGGCTCGAAAGTCGAGACCATGCTGCCGTTGACGCCGACGCAGCAGGGCCTGCTGTTTCATACGCTGAAAGCGCCGGAGTCCGGCGTCTATTACGAACAGGTCGCTTGCGCCTTCCAGGTCGCGCTAGACGCGGCCGATTACCGGCGCGCGCTGGAAGCGGTGATCGCGCGCCACGGCGTGCTGCGCACCGGCTTTCTGTGGGACGGGCCGTCCAAGCCGGTGCAGGTGGTCTTCCGCGACGTCGAACTGCCGTGGGTGGAGGAGGACTGGCGGGCTTTCGATCCCGAGGAACAGCGGCGGCGTCTCGCCGCCTACCGGGACGCGGACCGGCGTCCGGGCTTTCACCTGAGCCGCGCGCCGCTGATGCGCTGCGCCTTGTTCCGCACCGGCGAAGAACGCTATGAGTTCGTGTGGAGCTATCACCATCTGCTGCTGGACGGCTGGTCGGTGCAGATCGTGCTGGGCGAAGCGCTCGCCTGCTACGACGCCTACCGGCGCGGGGCCGAGCCGGCCTTGCCGCCGCCCCAGCC
>NZ_JAJOHW010000290.1 GCF_021129195.1 Chromobacterium aquaticum
TCGCCGAAGGCGTTGTAGCGCACTTCGCTGATTTCGCCCAGGCTGTTGAGGGTGTGGCTGAGGCGGCCAGCGGCGTCGTAGTAGTACAGGGTGCGCGCGCCGGCGCCGCCCTGGCCGTCGGGACCCAAGCTGGCGCTGCGTTGGCCGCCGGCGTTGTAGTAGTGGCGGGTGCCCCAGCGCGCCCAGACCGCGTCGATCTGGGCGGCACCGGCGTCGGCGCCGAGCGCGGCCAGCGCTTGGGCGCCTTCGCCGGCCAGTTCTTGCGTCACCCGACCCTGGCTGTCGTAGCGCTTGAGTTGGCTGCGGCTGTCGTCGCCGGCCTGGCGGGTGGTGGCGATCAGCAGGCCCTGGGCATCGTATTGGTAGCGCACGATCAGGCCGCTCGGCCGGTGGTCTTCGCGCAGCAGCCGGTCATTGGCGTCGTATTGGCGCAGCACTTGCCGGTCGTTGCGGTCGGCCGCCGGGCGCCATGCGGCCAGCGTGTCGCCGCTGCCGGCGCGGGTGGCGTAGCGTATCGTCTGCGCGATGCGGCCCTGGGCGTCGTAAACGGTTTCGTCGAGGTAGCCTTCGGCGTCGATTCGCCCCACCAGCCGCCCGGCGCCATCGTACAGGCTGCGCGTGCGCTGGTCGGCCGCGTCGCGGGCCGGACGCAGCGCGTCCAGGCTGTCGCCGGCGTGGGCGCGCTGGGCGTAGCGCACGGTTTCGATCACGCGTCCGGCGCCGTCGTAGCGGGTTTCGCTCAGATAGCCTTCGCCGTCCAGGCTGGCCAGCAGCAGGCCGTCGCGGTCGTAGTAGTGGCGGCTGACCCGGTCCTGGGCCGCATCGGCCGTCGGCTGCAGCGTGGCGTCGGCCGGGTCGCGTTCGCCAGGCTGGCTCGCCAGCGCCGCCAGGGCTTCGCCGCTCAGCCGCGTGGCGTAGCGGGTTTCCGCCACCAGCCGGCCGGCGGCGTCGTATTGCCGGCGCTCGACGCCGCCTTCGGCGTCCACGGTCTGGATCAGGCGGCCCAGGATGTCGTATAG
>NZ_JAJOHW010000291.1 GCF_021129195.1 Chromobacterium aquaticum
CGAACCGGCCGCGCTGAGCGCGGACGACCGGCTGCTGATCCGCGCCACCCAGGCCGGCCTGCCGCTGTGCCCGCGGCCCTACCACGACATTGCGCGACAACTGGGCTGGACCGAGGCCGAAGTGACGGCCAAGCTGGCGCGCTGGCTGGAGCAGGGCGTGGTGCGCCGCATCGGCGCGGTGCCCAACCATTACGCCATCGGCTACCGCGCCAACGGCATGGCGGTGTTCGACGTGGCCGACGAACACGTGGACGCGCTGGGCGCGCAACTGGGCGGCCTGGACGCGGTCAGCCACTGCTACCGCCGTCCGCGCCAGCCGGGCTGGCCGTACAATCTGTTCGCCATGCTGCACGGCAGCGAGCGGCCGGCGGTGCTGGCCGCGGTGGACGACGCGCGCGCCTTGCTGGGCGAGGCTTGCCGTAGCCACGAGGTGCTGTTTTCCAGCCGGATTTTGAAGAAAACGGGCTTGAGGTTGTGAGGACCGGTTCAAGGTCTCGACGGGTAAGAATGAGGCAAGGCCTTATAGCTGAAGAAGCGGAATGATCAAGAGCTTATGAGTATTTTGCAGCGAGTGCTCATCGTGCAATATGCCTATTGAAGCGCAACTAATATTGAACGACTTACCTGGTTTAGGCGCGGCAGGCTCCTTCCCGCATCTGGCCTTCCGC
>NZ_JAJOHW010000292.1 GCF_021129195.1 Chromobacterium aquaticum
ATCACCGCCAGCCGCAGCAGGCCGTAGGCGTACCAGTAGGCGGGTTCCGTCACCTCGCGTCCGGCGGCGGCGGCGTACAGATCCACCAGCGCCGCGCGCGTCGGCGCGCCCGGTGCGCAGCTTGGCCCGGGCGCGTCCAGCCGCAGCAGCGACGAATCCCGGCCCTCTATCCAGTAAGCGAGCGCGGCGCCGAGATCGGCCAGCGGATGGCCGACCGCGGCCAGTTCCCAATCGACGACGCCCACCAGCCGCGCCGGATCGCCTGGGTCGACGAGGATGTTGTCCAGCTTGTAGTCGTTGTGCAGCCAGGCGGCGGGCGCGGTCTGCGGCATCCGCTCGCTCAGCCAGTCGGCCACCGCCCGGAAGTCGGCGTCGGCCGCCGCGCCCGCCTCCTCCGCGTTCCAGCGCCGCCGCCATTCGCTCAGGATGCGGCGCAGATAGTCGGGGGGCCGGTCGGCCGGCGCGACCTCCAGCGCATGCAGGCTCGCCAGCGTCTCGATGAAGTTTTCCGCGAGCCGGCGCACGGTGTCGGGGCCGAGCGCTCCGCAGGCGGCCGGCGCGACGCCGTCCAGCTTTTCAACCAGCAGCAGCGCGGCGTCGCCGTCCTCGTCCACCGCCAGCGGCCTGGGCGCCAGCCGGAACTGGCCGGACAGCCGCTCCAGCAACGCGTAGCGGCGTCTCGCCTCGCGCGCGCCGCCCTCCGGCAGCCAGTAGGCGATGAGCTCGCTGTCGCCGCCCTGCACCAGGAACAC
>NZ_JAJOHW010000293.1 GCF_021129195.1 Chromobacterium aquaticum
CCGCTGGACGCCGCCTACGAGGACGCGTATCCGCTCAGCGCGATGCAGATGGCGATGCTGGCCAACGAGATGCGGCACGGCCAGGACTCCGCCTATCACAACGTCAACGATCAGCGGCTGGCCCTGCCCTTCGACGCGGCCGCGCTCGAGGCGGCGTTGCGCGGCGCCTTCGAACGCCATCCGGCGCTGCGCACCGCCTTCGATCTGGCCGCCGACGAGGAGCCGCTGCAGTACGTGCACCGCCAAGTGCCCTTGCCGCTGGCGGTCAGCGACTGGCGTGGCCTGGACGCGGCGCGGCAGGACGCGCGGATTCTGGATTGGCGCGAGGCCGAGCGGCGCCGGCGCTTCGACGTCGAGCATCCGCCGCTGATCCGCTTCGCCGTGCATCGCCTGAGCGAGGCGGAGATGCATATCGGCGTGACCAAGCACCACGCGATTCTGGACGGCTGGAGCTTCAACCTGCTGCTCTCCGAGCTGATCTCGGACTATTCGGCGCGGCTGGCCGGCCGGCCGCTGGCGCTGACGGCGCCGGCCAGCCGCTACCGCGACTTCGTCGAGCGTGAGCGCGAGGCGGCGCGTTCGGACGCGCTGCGCGACTGGTGGCGCGCGCGGCTGCAATCCTTGCCGGCCACGCGGCTGGCGCGGGAGCCGGACGGCGACGCGGCGCCGGCGGAGGTGCCGATTTCGGCCGCTGAGTCCGCCGGCCTGGAAGCGCTCGCCGCGCGCGCGGGCGCCTCGGTGAAGAGCGTGCTGCTGACGGCGCATCTGCTCGCCTTGTCGCGCATCTGCGGCAGGCCGGCGGTGACGAGCGGGGTGGTGTTCAACGGCCGCAGCGAGGGCGCGGACGGCGACCGGGCGCTGGGCCTGTTCCTGAACAGTCTGCCGCTCGGCTTCGATTTCCCGGCCGGCGTCTTCGACGCGGTCGCGCTGGTGCGCGCGGTGCAGGCGGCCGAGCTGGAGGTGTTCAGCCGCCGGCGCTATCCGCTGATCGAACTGCATCGGCAGGTGGGCACGGTGTTCGACGCGCTGTTCAACTTCACGCACTTCCGCGCGCTGGAGGACGCGGTGCGCGATATCGAGGTGTCCGACGGCTACGCGAGCGACACGACCAATGTGCCGCTGGTGGTGCAAAGCAGCTTCGACGGCCGGCAAGGCGTATTGCGGATCACCCTGGTGCCGTCGCGCGGGCATTTCTCGACGGAGACCGTGCTCCGCTTCGTCGCGGAGTACGCGGCGGCCTTGCGCGCGTTGCTCGGGGAAACCACGGCGGGGGACGCGGCCGCCGGCGGCGCGAGCAGGGCGGACGGCGGCGAGCGCCGGAGCC
>NZ_JAJOHW010000294.1 GCF_021129195.1 Chromobacterium aquaticum
GTGCCGGCGCGGCTGGCGGCCGACGACGCAGGCGCCGCGCCCGGCAGCGTGACGCTGATCGAGGCGCCGGCGCTGCTCAGCAATCAGCGCGCCTTCGTGCAGCTGAAGCGGGCCGATCTGATCCTGCTGGTGATAGAGGCGCGCGCCACCACCGTGCCGATGGTGGACAACGCCCTGTCCATCCTGCGCACCGCCTTCCGCCAGGTGGACGGCATCATCGTCAACCGCCGCCGCTTTGAGATTCCGTCCGCCTGGTTGCGGCGGATGGCGCGGCTGAAGGGAGAGCGGACATGAGAATCGCATTATTGTCGCCGCTGCCGCCGGAACAGACCGGCATCGCCGATTACGCCGCCGTCTGGCGGCGGGCGCTGGAGGAGCAGGGCGTCAGCGTCGCCGCTCCGCTCAGCGGCCAGCCGCCGGCGGCGAGCGCGCTGGAACTGGGCTGGCAGCTGCAGCGCGTGGACTGGAGCCGTTTTGAACTGGCGCACGCCGAACTGGGCGGCGGCCGCGAGCGCGAATTCATGGCGCTGGAGTGGCTGGCGCGCCATCAGCCGTGGCTCAAGCTCACCGCCACCGTCCACGATCCGGAACGGCTGATCTGGCGGCCGCCCGGACTGCCGCGGCAATGGCCGCGCTGGCTGAGCCAGGGCGCGGCGCTGCTGATGGACCCGCTGACGCTGGCGCGCGAGCGCCGGCTGGCCGGGCGCTTGGCGCGGCTGGTGACGCTGACCGATACCGGCGCCGACTGCCTGGCCCGGCGCATGCGGCTGCCGGCCGAACGCGTCGCCCGCATTCCGCACGGC
>NZ_JAJOHW010000295.1 GCF_021129195.1 Chromobacterium aquaticum
GGCCCTCGCGCCCTGGGCGCGGCTGCGCTCCAGCAGCCGGCACACCGCCTGTTGCTGGCGCTGCGACACCAGCGGATTGACGCGGGCGTTCAAATCCAGTCCCGGCCCCAGCCGCATGCCGGCGATGGCCTCCGCCAGCGCCTCGGTCAGCGCCTGGAACTTGCTGCGATGCACATACAAGCGCGAGGCGGCCGCGCATACCTGGCCCTGATTCAGGAAGGCGCCGAGCAAGGCGCCCTCCGCCGCGCGCTCGATATCGGCGTCGGCCAATACCAGCATCGGATTCTTGCCGCCCAGCTCCAGCCCCAAGCGCGTCATATTGTCCAGCGCGGCGTGGCCGACGGTCTTGCCCACCTCGGTGGAGCCGGTGAAGCTGACCTTGCCCACCAGCGGATGACCGGCCAGCGCCTGGCCGACGCTGGCTCCAGGCCCGGTCACCACATTCACCACCCCCGGCGGCACCCCGGCCTGCTGCACCAGCTCCGCCAGCCGCAGCGCGGTCAACGGCGTTTCGCTGGCCGGTTTCAGCACCACCGAGCAACCAGCGGCCAAGGCCGGCACCAGCTTCCAAACCGCGATCATCAAAGGGAAATTCCACGGCACGATGCCGACGGCCACGCCTATCGGCTCGCGCCGGGTGAACGCGGTGAAGCGCGCGCCCGGCGGCGCCGGAATCGACACCTCCATGGTTTCGCCGGTGATCTTGGTGGCCCAGCCGGCCATGTAGCGGACGAACTCGATGGAACCGCCGACCTCGATCGCCCGCGCCAGCTGGATGGACTTGCCCTGGTTCAGGGTTTCCAACTGCGCCAGTTCCTCGGCGTGCGCTTCCAGCAAGTCCGCCAGCCGCAGCAGGATGCGTTCGCGCTCAGCCGGCCGCAGCCCGGACCAGGCGCCGCTGGCAAAAGCGCGCTGCGCGCTCTGCACCGCCGCGTCCGCGTCGGTGC
>NZ_JAJOHW010000296.1 GCF_021129195.1 Chromobacterium aquaticum
GCGCTGTCGCCGGGGCAGGCCCGTCTGGTCGCGGCAACGCGGCTGGGCGATCCGGCGATGTACAACGAACAGGCGGCGATCGAACTCGCGGACGCCGTCGACGAGGAGGCCGTCGCCCGCGCCTTCGCGGCGCTCGCGCGCCGGCACGACATCCTGCGCACCGTCTTCAGCGACGGCGAGCCGGAACAACAGCGGGTGCTGCCCGAGCCGATCGTCGCCTTGCAAGCGTGGGCGGTGGACGGCGACGACGCCTTGCGCGCGCGCGCCGCGGAATTGGCGCGACAGCCCTTCGCCGCCGGCGCGCCGATGTGGCGCGTCGATCTGTTCTCGACGCCCGAGCGCGCCGCGGTGCTGGTGCTGACCATCCATCACGCCATCTTCGACCGCTGGTCGATGAGCGTGCTGATCCGCGATTTCAGCGCCTATCTCGCGTCGCCGGACGCGGCCGAGCCCTCGGCGCCCCGCCTCAGTTATCGAGACTATGCCGCCTGGCAGCGCCGCTGGATGGCGTCGCCGGACTACGCCGCGCAACTGGACGCCTGGACGGAGGCGCTGGCGGAGGTGGACGAGGTGCCGGCGATACGCGGTGACCGCGCGCGTCCGCCGGCACTGAGCGGGCGCGGCGGCACCGAGCGCTTCGAGATTCCGGCCGCGTGCATGGACGCGGCGGCCGCGTTCTCCCGCGGCCATAACACCACGCTGTTCACCACCTTGTTCAGCGCCTTCGCGCTGCTGCAGCAGCGTTACACCGGCGAGGCGCGCGGGCTGACGCTGACGCCGGCGGCCAACCGGCCTTTCCAGGCGGCGGAGGACATCGCCGGCTACTTCGTCAACCTGGTGGCGCTGGCCACCGAGGTGGGCGAGGGCGACAGCTTCGGCGCGCTGGTGGACCGGGTCCGCGACGCGAGCGCGCAGGCCTTCGCGCGCCAGGGCGTGCCGCTGGACGCCATCGTGG
>NZ_JAJOHW010000297.1 GCF_021129195.1 Chromobacterium aquaticum
ACCGCCAGCGCGGCCTTGATCAGCCCGCAAGCGCCCGCCGCCGCGTTCAGATGGCCGACGTTCGCCTTCAGCGTGCCCAGCGCGCAGCGCGCGTCGGCGGCGGAACGCTGGCCCAGGGCCGCGCCCAGCGCCGCCAGCTCCACCTCGTCGCCGATCGCCGTGCCGGTGCCGTGCGTCTCCACATAGCCTATCGACGCACCGTCCACCTCGCTGAGCGCCAGCGCCTGGCGGATCACGTCCTGCTGCCCGCGCCCGCCGGGCGCGGTGAAGCCCACCTTGGCCGCGCCGTCGTTGTTGACCGCACCGCCGCGAATCACCGCCATGATGGGGTCGCCGTCGGCCAGCGCGTCCTCCAGGCGGCGCAGCACCACCACGCCCGCGCCGTTGCCGAAGACGGTGCCGCTGCTGTCCGTGGTGAACGGACGGCAGGCGCCGTCCGCGGACAGAATGCTGCCCTCCTCGTACACATGGCCCTGCCGCTGCGGCAAGGCGACGCTGACGCCGCCCGCCACCGCGAAGTCGCACTGGAAGCTCAGCAGTCCCTGCATCGCCTGAACCACGGCGACGAGGGAAGTCGAGCACGCGGTCTGCAAGCTGATGGCCGGGCCGCCGAAATCGAGCCGGTAGGCAACCTGGGTGGCCAGATAGTCCTTGTCCACGCCCACCCATTGCTGCAGATAGCGGTTGGGCGACGCGCGGTCCAGCCGGTCGCGCACGTGGTCGACGAGATAATCGACACTGGCCGAGCCGGCCCAGACGCCGACGCGCGCGCCGCGCGCCGCGCCGTGACCGGCGCGCTCCAGCGCCTCGTGCACGCATTCGAGGAAAATCCGCTGCTGCGGGTCCATCGCCGCCGCCTGCGACGGCGGAATGCCGAAATAGGCCGCGTCGAATTGATCGACGCCGTCCAGCGGACCGCCGGCGCCGACGAAGCCGGGCTGGGCCAGCACCGTCTCCGGCACGCCTTCGCGGCGTGCCGCGTCCGCGCCAAAGCGTTCGATCGCGACCCGGCCGTCGGCTATCATCGACCAGAACTGTTCCAGGGTGCTGACGCCGGGCAGGCGGCAGCTCGCGCCGATGATCGCTACGGCGTCTACGGGTGTTGCATCAGTCATTACAAAGCCTCCTTGCGTGCGCGTACGCGCTGTCGATAGGCGCGTGCGCCGTCGATGTCCATCATTGGGGAAAGGTCCGCCTCGCCCGTATCGGCGCGCTCGGCGAGCGCCCGTATCGTGGCCAGCGAAAAGAAATCGACCAGCGGGGGCACCGCGACGCCGCGCGACGCCAGCAGCGCGCGCAGCCTCACGATGTGCATCGAGGTGGCGCCCGCGTCGAAGAAGCCCTGCCGCGGGTCTATCTCGACGCCGACCACCTCGGCGAAGGCGGCCAGCATCGTGGCCTCCAGCGAAGCGTCGCGCCGCGCCGCCGCGGCCGGCGTCGCCGGCG
>NZ_JAJOHW010000298.1 GCF_021129195.1 Chromobacterium aquaticum
GCACCGAGGCCAGCGGCGCCAGCGTGGCGGCGTCGAACAGGCGCACGCCGCCCGGCTGGTAGTTTTGCGCGGCCAGCACGCGGCCGTCCGAGGAGATGGCGCCGCCTATGCTGTTGCCGGCCTGCACCACGCGCCGTTCCAGCCGCCGGCGCAGCAGGTCCACCTTGCTGATGGCGCCGTCGCGGCCAAACACGTAGGCGTAGCGCGCGTCACGCGAGAACACCACCGAGGCGTGGGACAGATCGCCCAGCCCTTCCACTCGGCCCAGGCTTTCGGCGCGGGTATTGTCCACCACTTGCACGCTGCCGCTGGCGCGTTCTATCACCACGCCCAGGTCGCCGGTGCCGCGCAGCGCCGGCGCGGCGCAGCCGCCCAGCAGCGCGGCCAGCGCCGGAATCAGGGCGGCGCGCCCTGCTTTAACCAGTAAACCAGCCATATCGCTTCTTCTTCCGTCAGGAATGGCCGCCAGGGCGGCATTGGGGTGCCGGGCCGGCCGGCCAGGATCACGGCGGCCAGGCTGGCGTCGGGTTTGTCCTTGAGCGCCGCCGGCGTCAGCGGGCTGCCCAGCCCGCCGCCCAGGCTCAGCCCGTGGCAGGCGCCGCAGTCCTGGCGCACCAGGT
>NZ_JAJOHW010000299.1 GCF_021129195.1 Chromobacterium aquaticum
GGCCGGGCAAGCCCAGCCAGCGCGGCAGCGTCAGCAGCAAGGCGGCGCTCAACGCGCTGCCGGCCAGTTCCAGCGCCAGCGGGCCGCGGGTGTCGCCGCCGGCGTAGCAGTAGCGCGCCAGCAGCGCGTTCCAGGCGCCAAACACGATGCCCGGCGCGTACAGCGCCAGCAGCAGCGGCAGGCCGCTCGCCGCCAAGCCACCGGGCAGCAGCAGCGCCACCAGCGCCGGCGCGGCGCCGATCAGTCCGGCCGCCGCCGGCAGGGTCAACAGGGTGCAGGCGGCCAGGCCGCGCTCCAGCAGCCGCAGCCGGTCCGCGCCCAGCGCGCCGCTCATCTTGCCCAGCAACACCTGATTCAAGCTCATCAGCGCGATCAGCGGCAGATTGATCAGCTTGCGCGCCAGGTTGAGCAGGGTAATCGTCCCCTCGCCCAGCAGCGAAGCGGCCAAACGTTCCAGCAGACCCAGGCCTTGGCTGGCGGCGCCGCTGGCCAGCAGCGGCCATAGCTGCCGCCAGGCCTGAATGACTTCGCCACGGCCGGCGCGCAGCCAGGGCCGCCAGCCCTGCCGCCAGTTGCCGGGCAGCAGCGCCGCCGCCATCAGCAGGCTGCCGGCCAGAAAACATTGCGCCAGCGTCGTCGCCGTCGCGGCCGGCCCGGCCCAATACAGGTAGAACGCCGCCGGCAGGTTGAACAACAGCGAACCCAGCCCGGCCAGCAGGAAGCGTCCCTGCGCTTGCAGCGGCACCGCCAGCACCGCCTGGGCCAGCAGGCCGGGCGCCAGCCAAGCCAGCCAGCGC
>NZ_JAJOHW010000300.1 GCF_021129195.1 Chromobacterium aquaticum
TCGCCCACCGCCGCGCCGCCCATCGCCGGGTCGCTGAAGCCGTCGCGACCGGTTTCCACCCGGCCGGCGAAACGGCGGCTGAAGCCGGGGAACACCGGCGCGCTGACGCTGACGTCGTACCAGCCGTGGCTGTCCTTCAACGGCCAGTTCAGCACCGCCTCGCCTTGCGGGCCCACTGTGACGCGCCGCGGCTCGGTGTTGACATAGGCGTTGGCGCGCACCTGGAACTCACAGTTTTCGCGGCCGCTATTGTGCAGCTTCAGGTAAACGTCGCCGGCAGCCGGCTCGTAACAGACCTGGATTTCCGGCTGCGCCTTGCTCAAGCGCCCCAGCTGGCCGGCGTCGCCGGTGAAATGGCGATGGAAGCCGTTGGGGCCCAGCACCCACAGATCGTAGAGATTGGCGTCGTAATTGACCCGCCACAGCCCGGACAGCTGCTTGCCGGCCTCCACCGTGTAGCGGCGCGGCGGCGCGTCCAGATGACGACGGTCATACACGTGGAATACCGCCGCCGCCTTGCCGCTGTTGGCGAAAATCAATTCCACGGTGCCGGCGTTGCCGTCCACCCGCGCGCTGGCGTGCAGCTCGTAAGGCAGCGCGCGCGAGCGGCGCAGGCCAACCGCCTGCACCGGCAGCTCAGGCAGGGCCGGCGCGCTGGGCTTGGTGC
>NZ_JAJOHW010000301.1 GCF_021129195.1 Chromobacterium aquaticum
GCGCCCAGCAGCGACGCCGCGCCGATGCGCAGCGCGGCGCCGCCGCGTTCGAACTGCTCCAGCAGCCGCGCCAGCATCGCGACGATCCGCTCCGCCGACGCCTCCGACACGCGCTGGCGATCGTAATGCAGGCGCAAGCGCAGACGCTCGCCGGGAATCGCGACCACGGTCAGCGGATAGTTGGTCTGTTCCACCACCTCGATGTCGCCGACGCCCAGCCGTTCCCGATAGCGCGTCGCGTCCGCGCGCGCCGGATAGTTCTCGAACACCACCAGGCTCTCGAACAAGGGCGCGCCCGGGGCCACGCCGCTCCAGCCCGGAATCGCGTGCAGCGGCGTATAGGCGTAGGCTTCGGCGTCCACATGCCGGCGATGCAACTGTCTGAGCCAGTCGCCCAGCGTCTGCGCGGCGTCGACGGTCGCGCGCGTCGGCAGCGCGTTGACGAAGAGCCCCACCATCTGCTCGACCCCGCGCAGCGCGGCCGGCCGGCCGGACACGGTGGCGCCGAACACCACGTCGTCGCGGCCGCTCGCTCGCGCCAGCAGCAAGGCCCAGGCGGCCTGGATCACCGTGCTCTGCGTCAGCTCGCAGGCGCGCGCCAGCCGCTGCAGGCCCTCGCTCGTCCGCGGGTCCAGCTCGCGTTCCAGCAAACCGTGGCCGCACGCGCGTTCCGGGCCGGCCTCCTCGGCCAGCGGCAAGGGCGTGGCCGCGCGCACATCGCCCAGC
>NZ_JAJOHW010000302.1 GCF_021129195.1 Chromobacterium aquaticum
GCCGCCCAGCGCGGCGATCAGATTGACCGCGGCCAGCAGTTGCTGGCGGCGCGCGGCCAACACCCCTTGTTCCGCCTGCACCTGGCCCAGCCGCGCGCGCCATTCCGCCTGGCCGTCGCTGAGGCCGACGCCGCGCGCGTCGCGCTCGGCGCGCAGCCGCAAGCTGGCATCCAGGTATTGCCGTTGCCTGGCGTCCTGTTCCGCCTTGGCGAAATGGCTGGCCGCCGCCGCGTCCTCGACTTCATACACCGCGCGGGAGATGGCGCCGTGCCAGGCCGCGTATTGCTCGGCGGCGGCGGAGCGCGCGCGCTGAGCCTCGGCCTTGCGCTTGCCGGCGTCGAACAAGGGAATATCCAGCTGCGGCAGCAATGACCAGTTTTGCACCTTGCTGCCACGCAAGCCGGACCAACTGCCGGCGCTGATGCCCAGGCCGCCGCTCAAGGTCAGCGACGGCCAGCGGGACGCCTCGGCCTCGTCGGTGCGCGCGCGGGCGGCATCGTAACGGGCTTGAGCCGCCACCAGGTCAGGCCGGCGCTGCAGCAGCCGGGCCGGCAC
>NZ_JAJOHW010000303.1 GCF_021129195.1 Chromobacterium aquaticum
GCTGGCCCAGGGCGACGATGGACGCCGGCTGCGTCCGGCGCTGCTGCGGGCGATAGAGCAGGCCTGGACGCCGCGGCTGGGCATGCTGACGCTGCATCTCGAAGGCGCGGGCCGGCAGGCGCGGCTGGAATTGAGCGCCGCCGATCCCGGCGCGATCTTTCAGTTCCTCAGCGCCTTGAACCGCGGTCCCGGCCAGGCCACCTTGTTGCGGCAGGGCATCAAGGCGGACGATCCGCGGCGAGCGGCGCTGGCCACGATACAGGTGACGTTGCGATGAGCGCGCGCTGGCGAACCGTCACCGCGGCCTTGATCACGGCCTGGCGGCGCGCGCGGCAGGTCCGCGTTCAGCCGGAATCCGGGCAGTGGCGGCATTGGGGCCGCCGCTTGCGCTGGCAGCGGCAAGTGCTGGCGTGCCACTTGGGCCGTGGCGGACAGTTGGCGCTGGCGGCCTGTGGTCTGTTGTTGGGCTACGGCGCGCTGGCGCAGTGGCCGCAGCAGCAGGACTTGCAGCAGCGGCGCCAGCG
>NZ_JAJOHW010000304.1 GCF_021129195.1 Chromobacterium aquaticum
CGCCAGCGGGACGGCGATGCCGCCAGCCAGCGCCAGGTAGGCGCGCATGCCGTGACGGCCGCCGCTCAACGTCAGCTGCTGCCCGGCGCGCGCCGGATAACGCCAGCCGCTCCACACCGGCTCGCCATCCAATTCCGCGCCGAAATCCGCGCCGCCCAACGCGAACCAGGCATCACGGAGAAAACGCAGGCGGAACGGCCCCGCAACCACCTCGATGCCGGCGGCGTCCGCCGCATTGGCCAGCAGCCGGTTGGCCATGATCAGCGCCGGCCCGTCCAGCGCGCCGCACTGAGCCACGCCCAGATGGCGCAGACCGCGGCGACCCAGGTCCTGCACCGTGCTTTGAACGCCGGCCTGAATGACTTCAATCATCCTCGCCCTCCTGCGCCGCGAAGCTCACACTGTCGCCGGGCAGCAGCAACGATGGCGGATCGCGGCCAGGATCGAACAGCTTGAGCGCGGTGCGGCCTATGATCTGCCAGCCTCCGGGGCTCGCCGCCGGATAAATGCCGGTCTGGCTACCGCCTATGCCCACCGAGCCGGCCGGCACCGCCAAGCGCGGCTCGGCGCGCCGCGGCGTGGCCAGGCATGCCGGCAAGCCGCCCATATAGGCGAAACCGGGCTGGAAGCCCAGGAAATACACCTGGTATTCGGCCCCCGCATGAGCGGCGACGACTTCCCGCTCGCTCAAGCCGGTATGCGCGGCCACCGCCGCGAGATCCGGCCCATGCCGACCGCCGTAGCGCACCGGCACCGTCACCTGGCGCG
>NZ_JAJOHW010000305.1 GCF_021129195.1 Chromobacterium aquaticum
CAGCGCCAGCGCGAACAGCAGGGCCAGCAATACAATGCCGGCTATGGTCTGAATCGTCATTTATTCTGTCCGTCCCCATCCGTCCCGTGGTACAGCATGGGTTCCACCCGCGACACGATGTCATGCCAGAACACGTGCCCCACCACCGACATGCCCAGCAGGATGGCGGCCACGCCCAGCGCCAGCCGGAAGCCGTCCGGCAGCATGCGCCGCACGCTCAGCCGCTGCGGCGGCAAGGCGCTGCTGCGTTCCAGCGCCGGCGCCAGGCTGCGCATGTCGGCATCGCGCTGGTAGGCGAAGGCGAACAGTTCGCGCCGCCATTCCTCGTGCTGGGCCAGGCCGCCGGGGCCGCGCAGCCGGCCGTAGAAGCCCAGGGTCAGTGTTTGCAGGCAGACATTAGCCAGATCGCGCCCGGCCGGGTCGCGCTCGCGCAGCACTTGTTCGATCAAGGCCGGCACTTTGTCGCCGGCGGCGCGGCTGCCGAACAAGCGCTGTTCCAGCGGCGTGGCCTGCCACAGGCTCTGCCCCGGCCAGTCGTCGAACAGCAGGCGCTCGTCTATCAGCGCGACGAACAGGTATTGCAGGGCTTCGATCTGGTTTTGCCCGGCCGCGCCCACGCGCGCGCCGGCGGTGCGGCTGAGCCGCCG
>NZ_JAJOHW010000306.1 GCF_021129195.1 Chromobacterium aquaticum
CGGCGGCCCGCAACGGCGCGTCCGAGTCAGGCCAACTGGCGCATGCGGCGCTGGCGCGCGCGCGTCGAGGCCAGGCGCTGCGCGCCAATGTCGCCGCCAATGGCGGCGATGACGGTTTCGAAGACTTGGCGGTGCGGGTGCTGCAATGGGTATTGGCCGCCGGCATGAGCGGGGCGATGAGCCCGGATCAGCTCAACCAGCAAGTGGTCAGCGCGACCTTCCTGAATCAGGCGCTGCAGTATTTCTCCAACCCGGACCAGCCCTTGCCGATTCCGGCCGACCAGGTGGAGGCCTTCCTGGCGCGGCAGGCGACGATCTGCTTCGCCTCCGCCGCGGCGGCCAACGCCCATGGCGTGTTCTTCCCGGCGCCGCCGGGGGTGCGCCTGAACGTGCCGAGCTACGCCGGCGCGCCGGGCTATGATTACGTGTTCGGCCAATACAACAGCAGCCAGACCGACTACCTGCTGCTGCTGCGCCAGTACTTCCAGCAATTGCAGGTGCAAGTGGAAGGCGGCGGCGCGCCGGCGGCGGC
>NZ_JAJOHW010000307.1 GCF_021129195.1 Chromobacterium aquaticum
TCCCGGCGCCGGGATCGCGTCCATCCGGTAGTCGAAGCCGTCGCTGACGCCCGGCGGCAGCAGCGCCGGTATCGGCCCGGCCGGCGAATCCACCTGCCGCCAGCGCCGCCGCGCCGCCAATTGCGGGTGACGCCAGACATCGGCCATCGCGTTGACGCGGCCGCAGCCGATGCCGGCCCGCTCCAGCCGGCTCAGCAGTTGCTCGGAATCCAGGCCGGAAAACACCTGGTCGATGATGGCTTGCAGTTGCGCCCGCCGCTGGTGGCGCTGCGGATTGGCGGCGAAGCGCGGGTCGTCCGCCAGCTCCGGCCGTTGCAGCACCTGTTCGCAAAAGCGCCGCCATTCACGCGGGTTCTGCAGGCCGAACAGCAGCCACTGGCCGTCGCCGGCCTGGAACGGCCCATAGGGATAGATGCTGGGATGGCTGGCGCCGCTGCGTTCCGGCTGCGGCTGGCCGCGGTAGGCGAAGTACAGCGGGTTGCCCATCCACTCGGTCAGCGCTTCCAGCATCGACACCTCGATATGGCTGCCGGCGCCGTCGCGCTCGCGCAGGAGCAGCGCCGCCAGGATATGGCTGTAGCCGTACATGCCGGCGGCGATGTCGGCCACCGAGATGCCGGCGCGGGCCGGCCCGTCGGCGCCGCCGGTCACCGACAGCAGGCCGGCCTCGGCCTGGATCAGCAGGTCGTAGGCCTTCCTGCCGGCATAGGGGCCGTCATCGCCATAGCCGGAGATATCGCAGACAATCAGCCGCGGCCAGCG
>NZ_JAJOHW010000308.1 GCF_021129195.1 Chromobacterium aquaticum
CCCTCCATCCGCCCCGGCGCGCTGCCGCGCGCCTGCGGCTTCGGCGCCGACGAAGCGCTGCTGCCGGCCGAGGACGGCGTGCATCCGGCGCACGCGCTGCTGGCGGAATACTTCGCCTGCCCGGAAAAGTTCGCCTTCTTCGACCTGCCGCTCAGCCTGCCGCGCCAAGCGGAGCGGCAGCTGGAAATCGTCATCGCCTTCGAACGCGCGCCGGCCGGCCGCCTGGGCATCCAGCACGGCGACATCGCGCTGGGCTGCGCGCCGGTGATCAATCTGTTTCCGCACACCTCGGAGCCGCTGCGCCCGGACGGCAGCCGCAGCGAATACCTGCTGGTGGCCGACGCCCACCGCGACCACAGCGTGGAAATCCACTCCATCCGCCAGCTGCGCGCCGCCGGGCCGGACGGCGCGCGCCGCATCGCCCCCTACTTCGCCTGCAGCCACGGCGAGGGCGGCGATGGCCGCTACTGGCACGCGCGCCGCGTGCGCGGCCTCAACCGGCTGCGCCCCGGCAGCGACATGCTGCTGACCCTGGTGGACGCCGATTTCGACCCGCTGGCCGCCAGCGAACTCAGCCTCACCGCCGAGCTGCTATGCACCAACCGCCACCTGGCCGAGCAACTGCCGGCCGGCGCGCCGCTGATGTTCGAACTGCCCGGCCCGGTGGGCCAGGCGCGGCTGCTGCGCCCGCCGCGGCCGCAAACCGAAGCCGCGCTGGACGGCGCCTCGCGCTGGAAACTGGTGTCCCAGCTCAGCCTCAACCACCTGTCGCTGAGCGAAGGCCCACAGGCGCTGGCCGCGCTACGCGAAATGCTGGCGCTGCACAATCTGGGCGAACAGCCGGCCGCGCGCCGCCAGATCGAAGGCATAACCGCGCTCGGCAGCGAACGCATCGTCGACCACGTCGGCGCCGACGCCTGGCGCGGCTGGCGCAACGGCCTGTTGCTGACGCTGGAGCTGGACCCGGCCTGCTTCGCCGGCGGCAGCC
>NZ_JAJOHW010000309.1 GCF_021129195.1 Chromobacterium aquaticum
GCGCTGGCGGTGGCGCATGGGCGGATTCCGGCCGCCGTCGGCGCGGAACGCGCGATAGACGCGCTGCGCGGCGACGCCGGCTTCTACCTGCCGACGGAAACCGCGCCTTGGGACGCGCCGCAGCGGCGCGCCGGCGTCAGCTCCTTCGGCATCGGCGGCACCAATGCCCACGTGATCATAGAAGCGGCGCCGCCGCGCGCGCCGCGCACGCCGGACGTCGCGCCGCTCTTGCTGCTGTCGGCGCGCGGCGAGGCCTTGCCCGCGCTGTGCGCGGACTACGCGGACTTTCTCGACGGCCATCCCGAGCTGAGGATAGAAGACGTTTGCCTGACGGCGGCGCTAGGGCGGCGGCATTGGGAGCAGCGCGCGGCGTTCCGCGCCGAATCCCGCGAGGCCTTGATCGCCGCGCTGCGCGCCTTCGCCGCCGGCGAGCCGAGCGCGGAGACGATCGCGGCGGAAGTGCCGGCGCGCGCGCCGGAGCTGAGCTTCGCCTTCGGCGGCGCCGAGGATCTGGACGCGGTATTGGCCCGCGTGCAGCTGTGGCAGGCGAGCGGCGTCGTGCCGGCCAGCGTGTGCGCGACGGGGAGCGGGGTGTTCGCCGCGGCCTTCGCGGCGGGCGCGCTGAGTCTTGAGGATGCGCGGCAGCGCCGCGCGGAGCGCGCCGTCGCGCCGTCCTTGTTGTGGATCAGCGCGGCCTCGGGCCTGCCGCTGGACAGCGCGGAGGCGGTGCGCGAGGAACTGGCCCGCGCGGGCACGGCGCCTGGCGCGGCGGACGCCGCCGAGG
>NZ_JAJOHW010000310.1 GCF_021129195.1 Chromobacterium aquaticum
GCAGGATGGGCGCGGCGAACTGGAAGGTGTTCACCGCCACCGTGGTCACCGGCCCGCGAGACAGGCGTTCGGCATCCAGGCTGCCGGCCATGTCGATCTGGTTCATCAGCCAGCCGGCCTGGACCCGGCCGTAAGCATTGGTGCTGGTGGGCAGCGCGCGCACGCGCAGCGTCGGGATCCGGACTTCAGGGCGGTCCATGCTTGCTCCTTTGTTATTATGCGCCGCTCGGCGCCTGCGACTTGGCGGCATTTCAGCCAAGCGGCCGCCTCGACGGCCGCTTGGCTGAAATGCCGGGATCGCTCCCGGCAAATCTTACCCTCTAGGCTCAGAAGATCAAGCGTTGCAACAGCTTATCGTCGTGCTGTTCCAGCATCTTGTCGAAATCGTCCACCATGATCACGTCGCGCTTGAGCTTGCGCGCGCGGCTGACGGCGTCGAATTCGGCCTGGCTCAACACGCCACCCTGCAAGGCTTCCGCCAGACGCTCGCGCGCAGTCACGGTCTTGAATTGGCCGTCGCGCGCCAGTTTGCGCAACTTCTGCTCCAGCGGCTCGGTCGCAAGCACCGCTTCCAACGCGTGCGCCAGCACGCCCACCGCATCGGTTTCTTCCTTGGGCAGATACATGCCGCGGATCAGCCGCTCGCGGGTGGCGCCGGGCTCCATCATCGCGCGGGCGATCTTGGTGCCTACACGGTCGGACGCCGGCTTCAGCGTCAGGCCCCACGGGAAGATCAGCTTGCGCAGCACTGCCGCCAGCATGCGGCTGGGCAGGTTGGCCAGGAAGCCGTCCATCGCCTGCTGCACATCGTACAAGGCGTTTTCCACCGACCATTGCAGCAGCGCCAGGTCTTCCTTGGGCGCGCCGTCGCGCTCGAAGCGCTTCAGGCAAGCCGAGGCGATATAGAGGCCGGACAGCATGTCGCCCAGACGCGCGGACAACTTCTCGCGGAATTTCAGGCTGCCGCCCAGGCTGAACATCGCCATATCGGACAGCAAGGCGAAGGCGCTGGAGAAACGGGTCAGCCGGCGATAGTAGACACCCACCTCGCCGCCGCGCGGCGCGCCGACGAAACGGGCGCCGCTCAGGCCCAGCCACAGCGAACGCACCACATTGCTGATCACGAAGTTGATGTGGCCGGTGATGGCGGCGTCGAATTCCTTGCCGTCATTGGCCATCGCCGCCTTCATCTCGCGCAGCACGAAGGGATGGCAGCGGATCGCGCCCTGACCGTAGATGATCATCGAACGGGTCAGGATGTTGGCGCCTTCCACGGTGATGCCGATCGGAATCGCCTGATAGGCGCGCGCCAGATAGTTGCGCGGGCCCAGCACCACCGCCTTGCCTCCATGGATGTCCATCGCGTCGTTGATGGCTTTGCGCATGCGCTCGGTATTGTGGTACTTGAGGATGGCGGACAACACCGACGGTTTTTCACCATTGTCGAGACCGGTCAGCGCCAGGTCTTGCGACGCTTCCATCTGATAGGTGTAGCCACCGATGCGCGCCATCGCCTCGTCCACGCCCTCGAACTTGCCGATGGGCAGACCAAACTGATCGCGGATGCGCGCATAGGCGCCGGTAACGAAGGTGCTCATCTTGCCGGAAGCCACCGACATCGCCGGCAGGGAGATGCAACGGCCCACCGACAGGCATTCGACCAACATGCGCCAGCCCTGGCCGCCGAATTCG